>DDIK01000192.1 GCA_002338505.1 Bacteriovorax sp. UBA1852 | reverse complement strand
TACTTATCTCGTTATTTTAGTTGTCTTCGCTTTTGTTTCCTTAAAAATGTCACATAAGGTTGCAGGACCTTTTTATCGTATGAATATTCACTTAAAAGAGATCGTCAAAAACGGAGGAAAATTGTTGCCTATTAAGTTTAGACAAGATGATGATTTCCTTGAGATTCAAGATAGCTTTAATGAAGTCGTAGAAATTCAATCCGATACGAAGGGTAATTCTCCTCAGTAACCGAGTCCTTCGATATACTATAAGTCTCTAATTTTATTTACTTAATACCCGAAAAGTAATTTTGGAAGGCGTATAAATTTATAGCGTCCAAGGAATAACTTTATGACTGAAATCACCTTTGACCTGGATAAGATAAGGTCAGATAAAATTCTATCGGGAACTCTGTATTGGCATAAGAAGTCAGGTACAACTGTTATTGGAAACTGTGGTGATCTGGTTAATATCGATCTCGTCGAGAAGCTTCATAGTGGAGGCTCGGTTTTAAGTTTGGAGTCTATTGCAGACTTAGATTTGATTAATAAACATATCACGAATTTTGAAAAGCTAAGAGAAAGTGATGACGAACTTTCAAGACATATCATTAGAAAAGAAGTCATTTCTGATTTTTCAGATATCTTTATAAATAATGTTAAAAGTGGAAGTCAAATAGACTGGTGGCAGATTTGTTTTCAAACATTCTATGATCTACCGGAGGATCTAGAAAACAAGATTGCTGGAAATAGTCTGATCATTTATAAAAGAGCCGTTGCCGTAAGTTCCCTTACTGTATTAATGGCATTCTCTCTTGGTTATCTTAATTATAGTTTTCTTAAAGATTTATATAATTCCGTATTTATAACTGACTTAGAATTATTTGAAGAAAGTAATTTTGCACCCCATACTTTTAGACAGCTTGAACACGGTCGAGTCCTCTCTTTGGATGAAGGCATAGGAGGTTCTTATGTTTCTAAGTCTTCTTTAATTAAAGCAAACTTAAAGAAGGTCAATGTTGAGAATGAAGCCATCTATTCGATGATTAGATATCATCATGAAAATCTTGCTACAGGACAAGGGCCTTTTAAAATTTATGAAAGCGAGGTCGGAGACCTTCCAAGTCTCTATACTCTAGTACAAAAAATATATCCCTATACAGAAATAAAGTGTGAGAAAGATGATGCTCGTGGAGTTTTAATGAGCTTCTTCAAAGAGAATAAAAGGTACATAAAAATTAAGAAAATATTTGAAGCGGAGTTTAAGCAAGCGGCATGAGTTTAAAAGAGAAATTACACATTCTTTGTCTCTTGAGTGATAGTGAAGCTATCGAGCCTGACTATTTTAAAAACTTCTTTTCTGATGATGATGTAATTGAGGTTCATAATAGTCAAGATAAGGAAATCTCTTTTGATGTTTTAATAACTGATACAGTTTATGAAGGAGATATTGATAAGGTTCTTTATATTTCAGATAGTGAGAAACTTTCTCCTCGTATCTCACCAGAACTTCTCGGACATCAAGTTACAAGTGTAACTCTTAAAAGGTTTGTCGGGCTAGATTCGTCAATCAATATTGATAGCCTCTATGAGGGGGACTTTAAAAATTTTAAAGTCACAGACCCATTTTCTATTGGGCATTATCAAGATGTGATAGGTGCATATCTTTATAGGAATAACTTTGACTATAAGAAACTACAGGATAGTTATCAATCAATTATAAAATTCATCTTAAATGAGCTTGAGTTACTACCTATTGAAGTTGAGTTTGTAAGAGGAGAGGACTATGTTGCACTTCAAATACATAGTGCTATAAGCAAATTGCAAAAGACCTCAACTGAGATTACTGAATTTATTTCAAGTATTGATACGACGATAGTTGATACATACTACTTGAAGAGTTCAAAAGAATTAGTCTTTAATGTAATTCTCATAAAAGATATTGTTGGAAAGGCTGTTGTCTTTAATGACCTTGAAAAGTTTAATAGCGTAAATCCTAATTTGAGTTTTTATGAAAATACAGAATCATTTGTAAAGGTTGAGAAAGATCCCGTAAAGTTTAAGCATGACGTAAATACGAAAAGTGTTATTGAAACAGTTAGAAAAGTTATCGATTGGCTAAAAGATAGAAAGTATATCTTAAAAGATAGCTTTGTGTTTGAGAATGAACTTGAGAAGTTTCCAGAAAGTCAGCTTGTGAAAGGCTTAAAGCAAGAGGATTTAGATTTTATTAGAAAAGTTATCAGTGACTATAAAGTTGAAGAGGCCTATGAACTCTCTATCGCTGGTGCATCAGATGATCTGTGCTCTGATCAGGACTTTGTTAAGAAGCTTGGAGAGTCGTTAAAAGAAATAGAATTGTATGAGGTCTCATCTCTTTTTGAGAATGACTCAGATTTTATTCAAGTCGTTGGTGGAAAGTTTGACGAAGAAAACGAAGTAACTCTCGTCAAAGGCAATGGAGAAGATAATGTCGAAGATGAGAATACTCTAGTCAAAGGTGAGCAAGAAACTCACGATGATATTATAAAAATTCAAAGTACTTTTAATGAAGTCAGGAATGATCTTGCTACAATTTTTATAAATAGTATTGATGAGGGTAGCACTGATCTTATTGAAGTTAAATCGCAATTAGGTGAGCTTGTTAGTCGAAAGTTAGGCTTATCAAAAGAGCAAAATGAAAGACTCGTTTCGAAAATTGTAGGTTCTTGTGCAATAGAGAAAACTGCCGAAGAAAGTAAGAGTTCGTCACGTAGTGAACATTTTACGAAACTACAGAATGAAAAATTAAAAAAGATTATTGAAAGTAAAGATGAGTTAAATAATAAACTTAAGGTTTTGCTTTCATCTGCAAAAGAGCAGCTAAGTGCTGTTCGGGAGACAGATAAGGAGATATTAGGAAGTCCTTTAGGAGACGATTCTAGCGCCGAATCGAAGTCCAAGAAACTAGAACAGCTGTTATCATTTAAAAATAGAGAGCTTAAAGCAAAAACCATAACATTTGAAAGAAAAGAACAGGTCTTTGAAGATGAACTTAAGAGAAGGGATGAGCGAATTCATCTTCTGGAGAGAAAACTCTTAGAGAGTAAAACTGAAAAGAGTCAGCTCTTTGAAGAAGTGAAGAATGATGATAGCCAATTGAAGGCGTTATCTCTTGAGAAAGATCAGCTCGAAAATAAGTTAGCTCATAGTGAACAAAAGTCTATTGAGCTGGCTAACACTATTGTTGAGTTAAAGAGGAATCATGAAAGTGAAGTTGAAGACCTTGTAAAGCCTGAGATTCTTAATGCAGAGAAAGAAAAAAATAACTTCTTACAAGAGAAAATTAAAGAACTTGAAGAAATGATAAATTCTAAAGGGGAACCTGAGTCAGATGCAGCAAATAATGTACAATTGCAAAAAGCACTTCAAGACATGACAGATAGTCATGAAAAAGCTTTATCCTTAGAGGCTAAGAAACACGAGCAGAAGATGAAGCTCTTAAACGGCAAGGTAATAGAGCTTGAAAAGGTAATCTCTAAGCTTAAAGGAGCTCAGGGGGGCCAGGTCTCCGGTACTAAATTGAAGCAACTAGAGCGTAATCTTGATAAGACACGTGAGCAAAAAGACAAGGCTATCCAAGAATTAGCTGATAAGAAGAAAGAGGCACATTCATATAAGCAAGAGAGTGCAATGCTTCAAAATAAATTAAGTGAGATAGAGAAAAAATTAGCAAAATATGAAAAAAAAGCAGCCTAAGTCTTGCCAACTGTAGTTATCTAAAGTAAAAATACATTGTTTTTCAAGCAAAACATTTAATTATGCCCAGATGGTGAAATTGGTAGACACGCTAGACTTAGGATCTAGTGCCTTTGGCGTGGAGGTTCAAGTCCTCTTCTGGGCACCATACTTATTTAAGTAAAAAAGCAGATCGTATTTACGGTCTTTTTTTTCGTCTAAAGTAATCCTATAAGAATAGGCACTTTCTATAATCATTAATTGACTTCATTTCACACTCAATTATCTGTCTGTAATTATTGACTAAGATCCATTTCTTAATAATTGAAATATTTCTAGCCGATAATATATATGGGTCTTAAAGTTTATGGCACAAAGTTTTTCACAAATAGTCTGCTTACTACAATTTTGTTCTTACTTACACTAAGTTTCTGTAATCCCTACATTAGCTTTGATCTGAAAGAGAGTGCAGACAGTTTAGTAAATAGCTATAGCGCTTTAAACAGAAGATACTTTCAATAGGAAGCCGAAGGAAACACCGCTTGCGGTGGTGATCCTTGTCTTCCAAGTCTAACAGCGATTAATTTTGAAACCGAAAACGACTATTTTAACAGTTCACCTAGCGTGACATCTACAAAGCCAATTACGATCTCTGGAGAGATCTCAAAAGTTGAAGAGAGCGTCACTGGTGGTTGTAGTGTTAAGTATCAGTTCTCTAAAGATGGAACTAATTTTTCTTATTATAGTTTAGGTAGTTGGGTAGCTGCAAGTGATTCAGAGTCACAAGCAAATACCGCCTCGCAAATAAGCTCGACTTTAAAAGAGTTTATTAGTTCGGGGTCTTTGTATGTAAGAGCTTACCTGATAAGTAATGGTACTCAGTCTTGTGAATTGAAAATTTTATCTATTGCGTATTAGTTCCAACATAGACAAAAGCCCGTGCAAAGACGGGCCTTAGTTCAAAATTAAAATGTATAAGTATTATTCAACTATATACTGAACTTTTGTAGTGATGTTACGAAGATCAGTTTTAAAGTGATTGATTATAAATCGAACTTCACCAGTTAATTTCTTTTCAGCATCTGTTGGGTATGTGTTGATGAATTTGAAAACTTCTTCGAATAAACCTTTTTTTGTTCCAGTGTAATCAACTGCAATGTGTTCTTTTTGAGAGACTCTAAAAGTTCTAATGGTATTCACGGCCATTGGCATACCAAGTGTTGGCCAACCAAGAGTTACATTGTATCTGTCATCTTTTGTTTCGAGAATGTTATTAAAGATGAGAATAGGGTTTTCCATTCTAAGAAGTGTTCCTCTTTGAAAAGTAATACGCATTCTTATATAACCAAGTCTTCCCGTGAGGTGTGCGCCTATAGCATATAAATCTAGGTTTCTGTTTTGACCTACAAGGTTAAATATTTTCTGATTTCTAACGAGTCTTGTCCCTGGGTGTGTACTAGACGCAAAGGCGCTTAGGAATAGCATTGTGGCTAAAATAATTTTCATTTCATCTCCTTTAAGTGTGAATAGTTTTATAGAATAGCTGACTAATTTTGTAAAATTTACATAGGTGTCAAAAATGTCTGTCCAGTAAATTTGTTTTGTAAATTGAGATGTTCTTTGTTTTGTTTCGACGGGGAAGCTTTTTTTATTTAGCTTTGGCTCTCAAGCGGATGAAGAAAGAAGGCAGTATGCTCTGAGTTTTTAGCTGAATATAAAACCGCTAAAGACTTATCGCATCTTCATAGCTCATATACTCAAAACATCTTAAGCGAGACTCTTTAGAACAGTTATAAACTTTAATTCCTCTCGTTTTCAACGTTTCAGATATTTTTTCAAAACTATGAAGCATCTTAGGATATTCTGAGTTGTCATGATTCTTCGAATTATAATCATGGCCAAAGAAGTGAGTATTATCACCATCATTCTTTAAATCAAGACCAAGAAAGTAAATCTCTTTGAAGCCCATATAGACGGCAAGCTGAAGTGCAAAGTAGCTTATGGTGTAGCCACTATATATTCCTTCTTCAAGATCCCAGCTAAAGCCGTTCGTTCCTAGTAGGGTAAGAGGAATCCCAAAGGCGCGATCTTCAAGAGTAAAGAGTATTCTACTTTTTTTGAGTTCTTCAGTATGTAGTTCAAAAAGACGATGATCAAAAACGCAGTGGTAATATGAGTTTTCAAACGCCATGAATGATCTATTAAGACCTATGGTAAGTCTTCGCTTGAGAGGCTCGAGGTCAAGGTCTTTAATGCTTGGACCACTTGCGATAATAAAGCATCTCTTTGTCGAGTGCAGATTTTTAAAGTCCGAAATCGATTTAAGCATTTTTCTCCTTTATAAGTTTTTCTACCTCATCAAGGGTTGTCACAATATGTTTAATTTTCTTTCTACTAAATGTATAAACCATATGAATATTCTTATGTTCATCTATTAACATGTTTGGGTATGAAAGTTCCGTGTCGCTCTCTTCTATATCAAGAGGCTTTTCAAAGAAGTTAACACCAGCGTTATATGAAACATTTAATGATATAGGACTTCGCTTGTGTTTGAGAGTGTGATTGTAGCTAACAAGAGTTGGGCCATCTTCGAATTTGATCGCAGCAACACCGCTTAAAGGGCAGGGAAGTTGAGTTTCTATTGCCTTATTCCAACTTTTCCCATTATTAGGTGATACTGCCCTAAATACCTTCGTATTATCTTTTGCAGCCCTGAGAATAATTTCAATTTCTTTGTCATTAATTTGAATCAGGTCCCCTTGAATATAGTGACCATCTAAGTCTGAATACTTCTCCCACTCACAAGAGTCATCACTAATACTATATATTATCGTGGTCATTGTTTTCTCATCATAAGCAGGCATAAGTAGTTGTCTTCCTACTTTTAGAGGCCTATGTCGAATCATCATCCCAGGAGGAGTGTTAATCGCCTTTGGGGCAGACCATTTACCGGTATCTAAATCTTCACCTTTCATACAGTAAATTTTAGCATCATCCCAGTAGTGCGATATTTTGACATAGAAGAGAATCAATTCGTTGTTGTGTGAACAAAGAACAGGATTACCGTAATTTCCATGAAAGTCTGTGAGAACTTTTGCCTCTCCCCAAGATGAGCGACGTGAATTGTATTCTGAGATAACAATCTTTCCGTTTATATGCTCTTTCTCTTCATAGATATACCAAGTACAAAAAATTCTACCTTTGTGCAGACACAGTGTAGCACTGTGTGCATTTTCAAAAGTATTTCTTGGATTGTAGAGAAAGTTTGTAAACATAAGATGTATATCCTTTTGTTGTAGTATAATCCTCATTATAGCTTAAAACATGATGTAGCTCAGGGTTTTTTCCTTGGATCTAAAGATAATATTGTAAACACCAAAAAAGTAGAGAGTATGATGAAAATAATTTTAATCTTAGTTATAGTTCTTATATCCACATCACCATATGCAAAGACGACACAAGAGAAAATGTCTGATGCTTTTAATAGTTTTATTAAACTTCAAAAATATGCGCTCAATGAAAAAAGCTTTACTGACGAACAGAATCATCAAGTAATCTATACTGAACTATTTAATTTGAGTAATATTTTTAAAGATATTCATAATGAAGGAGATCTTCCAACATTTAATTATAGTGTTAATGCTCAGCTTATATCGAGTCATTTTAATGATACATTAGGAGCATTTGAAATGAAGCAGAAATACTTTGCTCGAAACAGAGTAAAGGCAACGACTTCATTATGTATCTCTTGCCATTCTCAAATTAAGACGAGCGCTTCATTAGGTGTCATTAAGAAAATTAAAAATTTAGAAAGTGGTCTGAGTAATGATTTGCAAAAGGCTGAACTGTTCTTTGTTGTAAGAGATTATAAATCAGCTCAGACAAATTACTTGAGTTATATGAGAAAAAGTATAGATGATTTAAAGTCTATGAAGAAACTGGGTAGCTCAAGCTATAGCAGAAATATTGTTAAGGCCTTCAGAAGAATAGTTTCTATCAATACAAGAACTTTTTTCAAGCCTGAGAAAGCTCTTAATGCACTTTCAAAATTTGATTTTTCTCAGTTGTCGACTATGGATAGAAATGAAGTTGCGCTTACTCTTAAGGAGTTAGCACAGTGGAAAGAGAAGAAGTATCCAGATGAGAAGGTTAAAATGAAGGACTTTTTAGGAGAATTAGTTACAGATAGCTATACTTCTCAAAATAAAGTTCATCGTCTTGTAGCCTCAGGATATTTAAAAAAGAAATTACTTAATTCAACAGATAAGTCTGAGACTGCAGAAATACTTTTATACCTTTCAAAGATTGAGAATAGTTTATCTTTCAATTATTTCTACTCACTATCTGATGCTTATTTAATGAGCTGCATGGATAATTTTTCAAAGTTTAATATCGCGAAGAAATGCTACGAAGAGTACGAGAAGTCTATTATTCATGGATATTCTGGCTCTTCAGGAACTTCAATCCCTAAGGACATTCAAAAGCGTCTGAAAGTTTATAAAGAGAAAATATTTAAAAGGTAAAAACTACATAAATATTTAAAATTCTTCATAAGTATTTGCATTGAGTCAGAATTTTTGTTAGTAATAACTTATTGAATAGAAGTTGTTACCGAAGCCTGCCATTGGACCTGTTCCACTCGATTGATCTTTCGGAGACAACATTGTTGTAACCGTAAGGATACCTTATTTTCAAAAATTTAGATTTTTTAATTTTATTTATAACTATAGATATTAGTTCGTTATTACTTAATCAGGAGTAGAATTTGGAGTTTTTAGATTTTCCATTAAAAGACACATTATTAAGAGCAATTGAAGAAAGAGGTTTTACAGAGCCTACTGAAATACAAGAAAAGGCGATTCCGTTACTTTGTGAAAATGACGTTGATTTTGTCGGTCAGGCACAAACGGGTACAGGAAAAACCGCTGCATTTGCACTTCCACTACTACAAAAAATAAATGTTTCAGATAGAGGTGTTCAAGCTATCGTTCTGTCACCAACAAGAGAGCTTGCTAATCAGATCTGTGAAGAGATGAGAAAGTTTAGTATTCATGAAAAGATTAGAGTTTTCTCTGTCTATGGTGGAGTACCTATTGATAAGCAAATCTCACAATTAAGAAAGCTTAAGCCTCAAATTATTGTTGGAACACCAGGTAGAGTAAAAGACCTTATCTACAGAAAAAGTCTCAATATCGACGGAGCTAAGTATGCTGTCCTAGATGAGGCAGATGAAATGCTTGATATGGGTTTTCTTGATGATGTTAAAGAGATCCTAGCAAATATTGAGCAGAAGAAAACGTGGATGTTTTCAGCTACTATGCCAAAAGCGATCCTTGATCTTATTAATAATTACCTTAACGAGCCTGAAGTTATCAGAGTTAAGAAGAAGACTCTTAGTAACGAAAATATCACTCAGAAGTTCTATGTTGTAAAAGACGGAGATATGAGAGAGGCCGTAGGAAGACTTCTTGATTCTTTTGAAGAATATTATGGAATTATTTTTACAAAGACAAAGCTTGAGGCGAAGAGTTTAACTGATGAGCTTGGCTTTAGAGGCTTTCTCGTAGATTCCCTTCACGGAGATATGGATCAAAAGCATCGTGATCTCACAATGAAGAAGTTTAAGCAAAAAAGAGTAAAGCTCCTCGTCTGTACAGATGTTGCAGCAAGAGGGATCGATGTTGATCACCTTACTCACGTTATCAACTTTGGACTTCCTCAAGATCTAGAAAGTTATGTCCACCGTATTGGACGTACCGGAAGAGCTGGGCACAAAGGTCTTGCTTTAAGTGTCATTAATCCTTCTGAGCTTAGAAGAATTGGACACCTTGAAAACTTGACGAAGGCCAAGATTCTAAGAGAGAAGATTCCTACTGTTGAAGTTATTAAAGACTCAATGGTCAGAAGAACTCTTAATCAATTTGAATTCCTCTTTGATGAAGTTAAGAATAATGACAATAGTGATGGTTCATTTGAACTATTTTGTGATGAATTTGAAGACTTAAATAAGGAAGACGTTCTTGATGTCATGTTCAAGTATATCTTTAATGATGCTATCAAGAGACTTGATCGCAATCCTACTATTGATCTTGCACCAAGAGAAAGAGGAGCTCCTAGAGGTAAAGTTCCTGCCTCTCAGATTAAGCCAGATTCTCGCGGAAACGTAAGATTATTTGTTAATGTTGGGAAGGCAGATGGAGTAAATCTTGAAGACCTTATTTTCAACGTTTCAGATGAGCTTAAAATAGAAAAAAGAAATGTTAGAAATGTTCAACTTAAAGATAATTTCTCATTTTTAGATATTCCAGCAGGCCAGTACGAGAAGCTTGTGTTCAATGCACAGCTTTCTGTTGGAAACAAAGCAATTAGATTTGAACCTACTAAAGACCATGTTGAAGGTGGTGGAAGTAGAGATAATCGTGGCGGCCGAGGAGGCTACCGTGGCGGAAGCAGAAGAGGCGGTCCTTCAAGAGGGAATTCTTCTCGTGGAAACTCTAAAGGCTACAATAGACGCTAATTAGTGTTGGTGTTGAATGAATGATTATGATGTCATAGTTATAGGTGCCGGAGCAGCAGGCTTAATGTTCTCCGGTGCCATTTCTCAAAAAAAGAGCTGCCTTATTATCGAGGCAAACAAATCACCAGGTAGGAAGATTCTCATCTCTGGTGGTGGTCGCTGCAATTTTACAAATCTTGAAGTTGCTCCTTCTCACTTTGAATCCCAAAATATTCACTTTTCTAAGTCAGCACTTAAGCGCTACACAAATTGGGACTTCATTGATCTTGTCGCTAATAAGAATATTTCTTACTATGAGAAGAAGTTGGGACAATTATTTTGTAAAAATAGTGCAAAAGATATTGTTAATCTCCTAATGGATAAATTATCAGATAACGTCACAATCAATTACTCTGAAAAGGTCGTTGATATTAAAAAAAATAGTGATGGCTATGTTATCCATACGAATAAAGCCGAGTATCACTCAAAGAATGTCGTGGTCGCTAGTGGAGGCCTATCTCTGCCAAGTATTGGTGCTTCTGATATTGGAATTAAAGTTGGAAAAAATTTAGGTCACAAGGTGATTGAAACCTCTCCCTCTCTTGTTCCTCTTACTCTTAAAGGTGATGAGCTTGAAATGGCAAAGTCTCTCTCAGGTGTCTCTTTAGAAGTAAATTTTCACATTAACAATAAGATTGTCAGAGATGATTTACTCTTTACTCACAAGGGAATTAGTGGACCAGCAACCTTAAAAGGCTCTCTGTATTGGTATCCTGGTGATACTGTCGAGCTAGACTTTGTACCAGATTACACATTTGAAGAAATTGTTAAATCTGGTAGGAAGAAAAATATATTAAATACACTAGCTCTCTATATTCCAAGAAAACTTGCTGAATCAATTTCTAGTGAGTTTCAAAAACAAAAAGTCGCTGAATTATCTAAGATTGAATTAGAAAAACTCAAAAAACTTTTAAAGTCATATACCGTTACACCTAGTGGAACAGAAGGTTATCGAAAAGCGGAGGTAACTAGAGGTGGACTCTGCACAGATAAGATAAGCTCTAAAACGTTTGAAAGTAACCTCAGTCCAGGAATGTACTTCATAGGTGAAGTCGTGGATGTTACGGGACTTCTTGGAGGCTATAACTTCCAATGGGCCTGGTCT
>DDIK01000200.1 GCA_002338505.1 Bacteriovorax sp. UBA1852 | reverse complement strand
CCTTTATATTTTTTATAGTTTTCCTTATGAAGTATGAGGAAATCTTTCTTAAGCTTTGAAAGCTTTCGATATTCTTTTTTAAAATGCTTTTTCTTTATATAATCTTTTCGTAGAGATCTTAACCAGTCACGTTTCTTTGCAAGTAGCGGAAGACCATTTTTGACAGCGTCAATATCTACGGTTTCATCTTTCTTTAATGGAACATAGAGGCCATTACCAGTATATTTCTTATAGAGACGACCAGCTTTTTCATAGGTCCCTGGAGTACAAAGCTCCTTTGACATTTCACCTAAGTATCCAAGGTACTTATTCTCAATGACGCTTTGCTTGGCTGAGAAGTCAATTTTTTCAACCGCAAACGACTGAAGGCCATAAAAAAGTATGAATATGGCACTACATAATATTTTTTGCAAACTCAGAGCTCCATAAACCCAAGCAGGTGCTATTGCTCATGACTAAATTAACAACATTATCGTTAGAGTTTTCCTTAATTGCTTTAATAAGCTCACTAAGGTCTGAAAGCATTGCTGCTTCCTGTCCTTTTTGCAAATCAACTAAGAGCTTATCAAAGTCCATATCGTCATGGCCTATCGCCGTAGTTTTTCTATTTGGATTAATGATCCAAACCTTTGCGGCATCTTTAAGAGTGCTGATAAATCGATCTTGAAAAATATCAGATCGAGCAGTAGCAGAACCAGGCTCTAAGTAAGCGTGAATCTCCTTATCGGGATACTTTAATTTAATTGCAGCAATCGTCTCTTCAACAGCGGTTGGATGATGAGCAAAGTCATCAATCACTAGGGCACCATTATAGTGACCGACCTCTTCTTGTCTCCGCTTGGCGTGTTTAAGGTTTGCAATTGCGGCGTTGATTTTTTCTGGAGCAATTTTCTCTGAAAGAGCAAATAATATAATTGAACTTAAATTATAAATATTATGTGTTCCAACGAGATTAGTTTCAAAGTCAAATAGCTTATCTTCATATTTAAGACTAAACGCTGTTCCCTTTGCTGAGGTACTCTTGATATTAATTTCGTTTTTTCCATAAGGAATAAAAGGCGTATCCATTGCTCCAAACAAGTCTCGAATCGACTCCCAGTCACTACATGCGATTGAATTCGTGACCTCTGGTAGAATTGCCCTGAACTCATCTTTAATATCTTCAAGGCTTTCAAAAATATCTGCATGATCAAATTCTAAAGAAGTTAAAATCAAGTGATCAACTGAATATGACCTGAACTTAGAAAACTTTTCAAAGTAAGCACTATCGTACTCATCAGACTCGATAAAGAAATATGGGGATTCGGTCATAAGTGCTGAGGGTCTATTTTCGAGAACTGCACCCACGAGATATCCAGGACTCATACCAAGGGCTTCAAAAATCTGAATTCCTAGATATGTCGTTGTTGTCTTCCCATGTGTTCCAGCTAGGCCTATCACTTTTTTCTTATCTAAGATGAGGCTTCCTATCGCTGCCGGAAACGAACAATATGGAATCCCAAGCTCTTCAATAACTCTTGCCTCTTCGCTTTTTCCAGAAACAACATTTCCAACGACGATAAGATCACAATTCCCCTTGAGATCATTAAGGTTGAAATTATCAAGCTCGTGCATTTCGATACTAGATTCAGATAAGTATGTAGACATAGGTGGATAGAAGTTCTTATCGGCACCAAAGACATCATAGCCTGCACTTTTTAAAAGACATGCTGATGCACCCATTCCAGTTCCACAGATTCTGTAGAAGAAGATTCTTTTGATATGTTCTGTATTTTTAATTTTTCTTATATCGTAGTAATTTTCTAGATTCATTGTAATCCCTCACTATAAAATAATATCTCAAAGTACTTGAATATACAAAGATCATAAAATTCTTTGAGTTAGTCTTCAAATATATGAAGCTAAGTCTTTTCTAAACGTATTCAGAATCTTACGACTATACCAACAAAGATGTGTCTCATTACTTAAAATAACCAGAGCTTTAGAAAGATGAGGATAGACCCAAAAAGATGTTCCCGTAAAACCAAGATGGCCAAAAGTCTGAGTATTAGAAATTGGTCCAGCGAGAGAATTCTCAGGATTTGAAACTGTATCAAATCCTTTTTCAAATCGAAGTGACTTTCGAGGTTTTATAGTTTTTAGAAGATTAAAGTTTTGATCAATATTTAAAAGAGTTCGACAAACTCCATCGATGGTTCCAAATAAACCAGCATGAGAGACTCTTTCATTAATGACAAATGCATTATCATCATGAACTTCTCCACAAATACTTTTCTTATTTCTCATACCTGTGACGATGCAATTCTCTGTGGTTAAATCAAGCCAGTTTTTAAGTTCGTTATCAAAGTGTGATGAGACATATTGATAAATAGGCATGCCAACAACTTTTTCAATTTCAAGTTGTAGTCTTAAAGCTGAGAAGTCTGAATAGAGAACATCGCTCTCTACAATCTCATAAGATAAGACTTGTTCTTTCCAACTGTGATGACTTAATCGTCCCCAAGCTGGTAGGCCTGCTCGATGCTCAAGCAAGAGTATCATCTCTTCTGTAAAAACTTTGGGATCAATGAGGTACGAGAGAGCAAGAGTTAACGGCTTTGTTAGCGAGGCCAAGTCAAAATAATGCTCGCTCATTTCTCTTTGAAATTCACAACGTGTAAAGAACTCAGACTCAAAAGACTTCTTCTCAAAGTCTACAATACCAACTGCAACACTATCAAAATGAGAAGTTTTTAAAGCATTGCTAACGAGTTGATGAAGCTCTTCTTTCAAGCTAAGAGTTCCTTATTTTAGCTTGAGCTGCAGATAATCTCGCGATAGGAACTCGGTAAGGAGAACAACTCACATAATCAAGCCCAACTCTGTGGCAAAAGTCGATAGATTTTGGATCTCCACCATGCTCTCCACAGATTCCAAGATGAAGATCTTTATTTGTACGTCTTCCCTCTTTACAAGCAAAGTCGACAAGATGACCTACTCCTGCCTGATCAATGCTCACAAATGGATCATTAGGAAGGATAGACTTCGTTATATATTCACTGAGAAAGCGACCGGAGTCATCTCGAGAGAGACCAAATGTCGTTTGCGTAAGATCATTTGTTCCAAAAGAAAAGAAGTCAGCATGCTTAGCAATATCACTTGCCGTGATTGCGGCACGAGGAATCTCAATCATCGTTCCTAGTTTATACTCAACTTCTTGACCATACTCTTTGAAAATATCATTGATCTCTATCGTTAAAATTTCTTTAAGAGTAGATAATTCTTTTTCTTCAGAGACAAGTGGAATCATGATTTCTGGAGAAACTGTGACACCTTCTTTTGCAACAGTGATAGCGGCTTCAATAATCGCTCTCACTTGCATTTTATAAACTTCCGGATAAGTAATTCCTAATCGACAACCTCTGTGTCCAAGCATAGGATTAAATTCGTGAAGACTTTCACCAATTTCTTCAATTGTTTTAAGTTCTTTATCAAGATATTCAGCAAGCTCTCTTCGATCTTCATCTGTATGAGGAAGAAACTCATGTAAAGGAGGATCTAAAAGTCTCACGTTTGCCGGCTTGCCTTCAAGCTTTCTAAAGATCCCTATGAAGTCCTCTTTCTGATAAGGAAGAAGCTTAACAAGGGCCTTTTCTCTTTGCTTAATATTGGTCGCAAAAATCATTTCTCTCACAGCTAAAATACGTTGAGCTTCAAAGAACATATGCTCAGTTCGACATAGTCCAATTCCCTCAGCTCCAAACTTTAAAGCCGTCGCAGTATCTTCTGGATTATCGGCGTTCGTCCTTATACCAAGGCTTCTTATTTCATCTGCCCAACCCATAAAGTTTGCAAAGTTATCTGAAATACTTGCAGCAATTGTTGGAACTTGTCCTTTAATAACTTGGCCAGTGGCCCCATCAATAGTTAACCAATCACCTTCGTTAAAAGTTGTCTCTGCGACGACAAGCTTTCCATTTTTAGAATCGATTAAAAGACTCGAACAACCAGCAACACATGGCTTTCCCATTCCTCTTGCAACAACTGCAGCGTGAGAAGTCATCCCGCCACGAGCAGTGAGAATTCCTTGAGCAGCGGCCATCCCGCCAATGTCCTCAGGGGAAGTTTCCTGACGAACAAGAATAACTTTCTTTCCTAATTCATTAAGTTCATGAGCTTTTTCTGAGGTAAAGGTAATAATACCTGAACCTGCTCCCGGAGAAGCTGGCAGTCCTTTAGCAACAACATCCATTTTTGCATCTGGATCAAGTCGTGGGTGAAGAAGTTGGTTTAGAACTTCTGGATCAACCTGCATGATCGCTTCTTCTTTAGAAATAAGACCTTCATTATGAAGATCAACCGCAATCTTTATCGCTGCACTTGCTGTTCTCTTTCCATTTCTTGTCTGTAAGAGATAGAGCTTATCTTCTTCAACTGTAAATTCTATATCCTGCATATCTTTGTAGTGAGCTTCTAACTTTTTATAAGTTTCAGTTAACTCACCAAAGACTTTTGGCATGGCCTTTTCAAGTGACGGATAATCTCTATTAGAATCATTCTTAGAGTCTTCATTGATAGGTCCAGGAGTTCTAATTCCAGCAACAACATCTTCTCCTTGAGCATTAATAAGATACTCACCGAAGAATCTCTTATCACCTGTAGAAGGATCACGTGTAAAACAAACTCCTGTTGCTGAAGTGTCTCCCATATTTCCAAAAACCATTTCTTGAACATTAACGGCCGTTCCCCATAAATGAGGAATGCCATGAAGATCTCTATACTTTGTCGCACGTGGATTATTCCAAGACATGAAGACAGCCTCTATAGCAAGCCATAACTGCTCCATAGGATCTGTTGGAAATGACTTTCCACTCTCTTCAAGAATAATTTGCTTAAAGACTTTTACTAATTGCTTAAAGTCTTTAGCACTTAAATCTGTATCATTGGTAACATTTCTAGCTTCTTTTAAATCTTCAAGAGTCGACTCAAGTAGAGCGAGATTAAACCCCATCACAACATTGGCATACATTCCAATGAAGCGACGATATGAGTCCCATGCAAATCTTTCATTATTAGATTTCTTTGCTAGTGCTTCAACCGTTTCATCATTAAGACCTAAATTTAAAACAGTATCCATCATACCAGGCATAGAAACTCTGGCCCCAGATCTTACTGAAAAAAGAAGTGGATTTGTCTTTGAACCAAATTCTTTTCCACTCGCCTTTTCTACAAGTTTAATCGCTTCGAGTGCTTGCGATCTAATATCATCAGTAATTTTTCCAGCATCTTGAAAGTCAATGCATGCTTCTGTGCTTACTGTAAAACCAGAAGGGACTGGAAGGCCTAAGCTCGACATCTCTGCCAAGTTTGCTCCCTTACCACCAAGTAGATTCTTCATCTCCTTGCTACCTTCCGTGTTATCTTTTGAAAATGAATATACCCATTTAGTCATCTATGACCTCTTTTTTATAGTCTTTCGCTTAAGTACTTTTTTAAATTTGAGATACTAACTCTTTCTTGAGTCATCGAATCTCTGTCTCTTACCGTTACAGCATTGTCTTCTAAAGAATCAAAATCAAATGTCACACAAAATGGTGTTCCAATTTCATCTTGTCTTCGATATCTCTTTCCAATTGAACCAGCAAGATCATATTCCGCAACAAAGTCTTTTTGAATATCATTAAAAAGTTCAGTGGCCTTCTCATCAAGCTTCTTCACAAGTGGAAGAACCGCTACTTTTACTGGAGCAAGACTTGGATGAAACTTCATCACAACTCTTTCCTTATCTTTGTCACCTTCATTTTCTACTCGATAAGCATCTGCAAGAACTGCAAGTAGACAACGGTCACAACCTACAGACGTTTCTAAAACGTATGGAAGATATTTCTTATTATTATCAGCTGCATCTGTATAAAAAAGGTTCTTTCCAGAAAACTCCTGATGTTTTTTCAAGT
Source organism: Bacteriovorax sp. UBA1852 (assembly GCA_002338505.1). Lineage (GTDB taxonomy): Bacteria > Bdellovibrionota > Bacteriovoracia > Bacteriovoracales > Bacteriovoracaceae > Halobacteriovorax_A. The sequence goes on along the minus strand of DDIK01000200.1, from coordinate 27,207 downwards.
CAAAGTCAGTACGAGAATGAATTCCCTCCATCTCATCCCACCCATGTGGAAACTTATACTCAATATCAAATGCCGCGTCTGCGTAGTGGGCAAGCTCGTCACCAACATGCTCATGCCATCTAATATTTTCAGTTCTTAATCCGTTGGCCACATGCCAATTCCATCGAATATCTTTCCATGTTTTCATCGCCTCAACCTGAGATCCTGGCTTAACAAAGAATTGCATCTCCATTTGTTCAAACTCTCTTGTTCTAAAAATAAAATTCCCTGGTGTAATTTCATTTCTAAAAGCTTTCCCAATTTGAGCAATACCAAATGGAAGCTTCTTTCTCATTGTCGCTTGTACATTAAGAAAATTTACAAAAATTCCTTGGGCCGTTTCAGGTCTCAAATAGACTTTTGCAGAACTATCTTCAACAGGCCCCATTTGAGTCGAAAACATGAGATTAAAATCTCTTGGCTCAGTAAATGAATCCTTCGCTCCACAAACCATACAAGGCTTTGATGTATCTATTTTATCCTCTCTAAAACGAGACTTACATTCTTTACAATCAACCATTGGATCGTTGAAACCATCAACGTGACCTGAGGCCCTCCAAACTTCTGGGTGCATAAAAATACTAGAGTCAACTCCAACAACGTCAGATCTCAAAGTCATGGCCTTCCACCAAGTACTCTTTAGATTATTCTTAAGCTCAACTCCATATGGGCCATAGTCCCAACACGAAGTGAGACCACCATAGATCTCCGAACTTTGAAAGATAAACCCTCTTCTTTTTGCCAAACTCACTAATTGTGACATGTCTTTTACATCTGATTCAGACACCTGATAGCTCCCTTTTAAATCAATATTTCGCCTAGTATACCCCTACAAAGAGCCTCTTTGAAGTATTAACTTATGGAAATCTCTTGGCATTGCATTAAGTTTAGAATTCTTTACCTATTTCTTAAGTCAATAATAAGAATTTCCTTGTCGATACACTGCTATAATTAGGATCGCATGTATAAGACAAGAAAGAACAACAAATTCAGCAACTTAGCATATCAGTTAGCACTCATCCTCACTTGCGCGATTGTCTCTAGCACCTTCATTGCTATAAATGTTGAGGACTCTTTAATACTATCAGCCTCTTTACTAGCTAACCTATGCTCATCAATCTATTTTTCTTTTCGTCGCGTAAGCAAATTGAACCATGAGTTAAAAACTCTCGCAGACGTAATTAGCAATATTGATAAATTTAAAAAAACTGAAATATTGAATATGAAAAACGCAAATGAACTCGAATGTTTATATGATGCTATCGAGACTCTAAAGACAAGAACCGATGATCAGTTAGCACTCAATGAATCTCAAGCAAAGCTCACAACCATAGGAGAAATTTCTGCAAATATTTCTCATGAAATCCTTAATCCTCTCACCATTATCACGACTCGAGTTGCACTTATAAGATCTAGAATTAAAAAGAAAGATCAACCTATAAAAGCAGAGGATCTCGATGGCATTGAAACTGCCGTTAGTAAGATTTCCACAATAATTAGCAATATCAGAAAGCTTGCAAGAAATGATAATGCAGATGACTTCGAGATTTTTAATGTTGAAGATATTTTTATTCCGATTGATTTTTTAGCTGGGGAAAAGCTACGAGAGTCTCATATCAACTTTAGTACACACATTGAGGATAGAGAGCTTATGGTAGAGGGAAACGACTCTCTTCTTACTCAGGTATTATTGAACCTTATCAACAATTCAAGACATGCAGCACTCGAACAGCAAGATAAATGGATAAAAGTCTATGTTGAAGGGAAAAAAGAAGACATTATTATTAAAGTCATCGATAGCGGCCCTGGGATTCCGAAAGAAATAAGTCGTCGCCTATTCAAAGAAAGAATCACCACAAAATCACTTGAAGAAGGAACTGGTCTTGGACTACCATTGTGTAAGAAAATCATTGATCAACACAGAGGTAGCATTTGGATCGAAGACAATGCTCCAAATACGACATTTATCATAAGAATACCAAAATATGACAAAGAAAGAGAAATCAGTTCAAAAGAAGTCGCAGCCTAGCACCTCTGCAAATGAGTGGTATGTCTACATTATTAAGACCATTAACAATAAGCTCTACACTGGAATTACGACTGATCTTCAGAGAAGATTTGATGAACATAAGAACCTAAAAACTGGTGCAAAATTTCTCAAAGCGAATCCTCCAAAAGAGATAGTTTATACAGAGACCGTAGATTCAAAAAGTTCTGCTCTTAAGAGAGAGATTGAAATCAAGAAGTTGAGTAGAAAAGAGAAAGATAGGCTTATAAAAGCTTAAAATTCAAAAAATATCACCGATAACAATACTATGAAATTAGTATTATTACTCTTATTCTTTATTACTATTAGTGGCTGTGCAACCTCTAACTATGAATCTTCAAGAAGTATTGCTCAATCTCAACAAACCAAAAAAGAATATCAGAATATTGATCCTAAGAAAGTACTCTTTGGAGTGGAGTATACTTTTCAAGATATAGATATGGTTAATGAGCCTGGAAGAAGTACTAATTATACAGAACATAAGCACAAGAAACTAGAAGAATTTGTAGATGCCTATTTCAATATGATTGGTATTGATCGAGATAGTATTGTTGAAGACAGTTTTGATGAGAAAGATAAACCTGACAGCAAGCCCGGATATAAGTTTGAAGTGCCTAGAGATGGTGTTTATGTTATTAATACAGAACCTGTCACTATTGAGTTTAATACGACCCCAAAGACGAGATCCCAAGTTAAAAGAGTTAATAAAGACATATTTGCTGCCGCCAAAGAGGTTGGACTTAGTCCATATATTAATCCTGCGGCGGAAAGATCTGGGATGGGACATATCCACGTCGGTGGTAAATCTTTTGGCTCGAGCATTTTCTATCAGAACCCGCGTTTATTAAGAAATGTATTTGTATATTTTCACAAGAATCCAGCCCTTCTGTATGGTTTTGCTGAAGCTTTCGACTTCGGAGAAGATTCAAATATTGAAACGTTTCATTCTAAAGAGAGACAAGAAGGATTTAAGAAGGCCATAGAAGACTATGACGAGTGGTTGAAATTAGTCGATTCAGGAGAGGCAAATCCAGATGATGCCATCGAGAAGTTTATGCAAGCCCTCCATCGAAACCAACCATTTACAGGAGAATTTCTTCATCATTATCGTTTTATTAATGTCGAAGCACTTGCTTTAATAATTGACGAAGATATATCAAAAAGGGCTAAAGGAAAGTTCACTGCAGAGTTTAGAATGTTTAGGCCTCAAAAGAGCTCTCTACACACAGATGCAAACCTAGAGATGCTTTTAGACATATTTGAACGTTTGAATGAAGAAGGTCATATTGAAGAGTTTAAAGAAATTTCTGAAACTGAATTAGAGCGCTTCTTTAGTGCTTCTAAAATCAAATCTAATTGGAAAGAAGTAAAAGATTATATTTCTCATAATAATAAGTACAGCGATGAGATGATTAATGAGTTAGTTGATATTTCACTTACAAAAGAAATTCCACAAAATAATTTCAGTCACAATGTAAAAATATACCCAGCCTTTTCTAAAAAAGAAGAGAAAGGATTACACTTTGAAATCGCAATTGAGCAAAGTCCAAAAGATAGACCTGAGATTAAGATTAATAATTCGACTATAGAACTCGAGAGTATTGAGAGAGACGGAAGATCTTTTTGGGTTGGATACATAAATACGAAAAGAGTTAATATCGACCCAAAAGAGATTAATAACGGTGAATTGAGCAAATACGCGCAACTTAAGCGAATTATATCAACGTCACCTCAAATAAGTTGTAATGATGCGATAAGGTCACTTGCAAGTCCTTAAGAGCGCAACAAGTTTAGTGCTTAGACAACTCAAACAACTTCTTATACTCCCCACCACTACTAATAAGTTCATCATGGGTACCTGACTCAACCACCTGTCCTTCTTTAAAGACATAAATAATATCATAGTTTTGGATTGTCGTGAGACGGTGAGCGACAGCTACAACTGTTTTATTTCCAGATATTGACTCCATCGCTTTTTGAACAATTTGTTCTGATTCATTATCGAGCGCCGATGTCGCCTCATCAAAGAGTAAGACTTCATTATTTTGTAAGAAAGCGCGAGCAATTGTTATTCTTTGTTGTTGACCACCAGAAAGCCTTGCTCCGCGGTCACCAATAATAGTTCCAATTCCATCTGGCAGTTGCGGGATATATTCATCTGCATAGGAAACTCTTAGGGCCTCATCAATCATTTCAGTATTAAAGTCTCTACCTAGTTTGAGGTTTTCTTCGATTGAGTCGTGAAATAAGAATATATCCTGACTTACAAGTCCAAAGAGATCTCTTAGAGATTTTAAATTGATATCTCCAATATCTCTTCCATCAACTAAAATTGTCCCTTGATCAACTTCATATAAACCAAGCAAGAGATTTATAAGAGTAGATTTTCCAGAGCCAGATAAACCAACAAGAGCAACTTTCTTTCCCTTTGGAATTTCTAAGCTTAAAGAATTCAGTACTTGATTATCACCATAAGAGAAGTTCAAATTCTTTATAGATATTCCGCTTTCAAGGCTTGAAGGTATAACCTCTCCCCCACTTCTCTCTTCATTGAGATCAAGAACTTTAAAAATTCTGTCTCCAGCTGCCTTTGCCTGGGAAAGCTTCACATTCGCTTGAGAGAACTTACGAATAGGATCCATTAAAAGAGCAAGTGATCCGACAAAACCAATAAACTCTCCAACACTTAATCCATCTTTCATTCTATAATAAGCAAAAATAATGACTGCTGCGAAAGCAACGGTTCCAACAACTTCAACAAACGGATGGGCCATCTCTTCCACAAATGTTGTTCGCATTTGAGAGTTGAAAAATCTATCTTGAGCTTTTTTAAATCTATTAATAATAAAGCTTTGAAGATTAAACGCCTTTGATAATTTATGCCCAGCAATCCCTTCTGAAATATTATGTGTAAGCTCTGCTTGATCTTCTTGAACATGTGATTGATTATTTTTTACTTTCTTTCCACTTACATTAAAAATAGCAATGAGAAATGGAGTGATGATGACGACAACACAAGTCAACTGCCAATCATAATAAAGGGCCATCCCAAGATAGGCCAATGCCTTTAAAGGCTCTCTTAATAAATCAACTGACGCTCTAAATCCATTTGAGAAAATATGAGCATCATGTAAGATTGATGAGACCATGAAGCCCTGCTTATTCTTAGTGAAATACGACGTTGGTAAGAATTGCATTTTTCTAAAAATATTTTCTCTTAGCTGACAAGTTGCCTTATCAACAATGAAACGTATCCAGTAAAAATGAAAGAAGCGAGCAGGAAAATTAATAAGTCCTAGCCCCAGTAATATAGCGGCCAATTTATATATTTCATCTTCTGGACTATTTGGATTAAGTCCACTTTCAAAAATAGGTTTTAACAATCTCATATTCATGGCGCCAACACCGGCCAAAACAAATGAGAGCATAATTGCGCCAAAAACCTTTAACTTATAAGGCATGACGTAGGGATAGAGAGCTTTTATGACAAATTTAAACATGTCACGAGTTTACTTAATTATACGCAGTGTAGCAAGAGACATATCTCTGTTTAGATCAACGCAGAAAACGTTTTAAAATCTGTTGGAGAAAGGTGTTGTTGATAACAGATAAACTTTAAAAGCTCATGACACTCTGTCATAGAAAAACTTTGATCTGTTATGTCAGAATACTTAGTTTTAGAAATAGCTTCTAGTCTTCGATGCAGACCACTAAACTTAGACTCCTCTTTATCGACAAGTCTCTTCTCTTCAGGTTCAAGAAAGTGAAAGTGAACAAAGCCACCTTTTTCGGCGGAGAGATAAACGGCATCGTTCTCTTTTAAAGACTCTCCAGACACTTCACAATTTCTAGTGTTAGGAAAAACTCCAAGCTCAACCATGGCCTTTGTAAGAAAGACACCTAATTCACGAGAAGTTTTGTAATTCTCACTTGAGCTAATTTTATTTAGTCTAAAGATTGCATTGGATAGTAATCTAAAAAGACCCTCTTGCTCACTATTTTTCTCATCCATATCATGAGGTGTTGTCGCTAGAGGTGAAAACTTATCTAAAGTCTCATTAAAGAAGCACATTAAGTAAAAGGCACGAATATTATCTGTAATTGAGCTATGATACCACTTTTCACGATATTCAGTAGAACCTAGCATTTCGAAGTTTTGTTTATGATTTCCTGTTACAGAAAAAGAAATTAGATAACCAACTTGAAGTGTCGAGCCAATATGTCTCTTTCCTCCACCTTGGCCGCCATAGAATACAACGGAGAGCTTATGCCCATTTCTTAAAAGAATATGACCTATGATATTCTTTTCTTTAAATGGAATTTTATTTAATAGAATTCCTTCAATTGTATTTTTGCTACTCATATAGAAACTCTAGCACTCTTAGGCCTAGTTTTGCCAACATACTTTGCTTCTTATCACTGTCTAGAGAATGCCCCGCAAACTCTCGACCATCTCGGCCACCTCTGCCAAACATTTGAACCTCTTCAAATGCTGGGACTTCATAGAGTACAAAGACATTATCAACGGCTCCAAGATTTACCCCATGGCTCAATACTTTCGTGCATACAATAAATTGATACTCTCTTCTTTGATAAGCCTTGATAAAGTATGAACTCTCTCCTCCTACACATCCAATAACATCAAGCGAGTACTTCTTAAGCTTTAAAACCAGTTCATCTACTTCAGCTCTTGTTCTCACAAAGATCACGGATCTCTTTCTCGTTAATATTCCTAAGCGTATGATCTTTAATAAGAGATCTCTCTTTGACTCCCTTATTTCAAATGATGGGCAATTCTTATAACTCATATTTCCAAGATCGATAATATCCATCTCCCTATTCATAAGAGACGCATCTAGTTTTATTTTACAAAGGTGATCTTGATCTATAGTTGCAGTTAGGCCCAATACTCGCGCACTTTGAGAATAGAGAAGCTCGAGAAAGTCTCTAAGCTTTTCTCGAAAAGTATCTCCCCACTCATAGAAAAGATGAAATTCATCAAGAACAAATAAAGTATTCTTTAGACAAAGATAATCGGTATCATAAGGAAGTAAGGCTTCTGGGGTGACAACAAGCATGCCAAGCTTAGCCTTCATAAATTCATCAAAGTCTTTGATGCTAAAAGTGAAGTCCCTTTCCAAAACCTCTTCTACAATTGAACGTAGAGGAGCAACAAAAACCAGCTTTCTTTCAACTTCTAAGAGAGAAAAGACAAATGACGTCTTCCCTAGCCCTATTGGCGCGATGAGCAGGTGTGAGCACACTGAAGTATTAATATAGTTTCTCATTGCGTTTTTATTCATCTTAAGCAATATTGTGCAAATAGAACTCTTTAACAATATCACTAAGCGATTGAATATATTATATGAACTCAATAATTATTGAAAAAAGTGAAATTCAAAATATTCAAAAAGAGCAATCATTTGCATTAACTCCATACCAATGTGAACACTTGTTAAATGTCATAAATATAAAAGTGCATGATATTTTAAAGGGAACAATCCTCGGCGAAGGTCTTTGTAAGCTACAAATTTCATCTATCGATATTGATAAGCAGAAAGTCTTTGCCAAGATAATTTCTTATGATTCAGGAATTAAGACTTCTTTTGAAGCCCTTATAGGTGCATCAAGGCCGCAAACAATGAAAAAGGTCATTGAGCATGGGACAACTCTTGGAATTAGAAAATTTCATATATATAAAGCTGAACTCTCAGAAAAGAGTTATCTACAATCAAAAATCTATGACAGAGATGAGTTTCAAAAACTATGTCGTCTCGGACTTTCTCAAAGTACATGCTACTTCCAAGAGCCTGAAGTTATTCTCTATAAGAATATTTTTGAAGCAATGAGAGGACTTAAACACAAACATAGGTTCACATTATCACCAAGCTCTCAAAGACAATTGAGCGAAAACTCGAGCTCTGAATTACTAAATGATTCAGTCTATGCATTTGGACCGGAGAGAGGATTTACAAGCAAAGAACTTGATATTCTTAAAGATAATGGCTTTAAAGATTTCTCTTTAGGACCTTCAATTTTACGAGTAGAACACGCTATTTTTTCAAGCTTTGGCTATCTCAATCAAATTTCTTAATTTAAGAAAGAAACTTTTCAAACTTTCTTGTAAGCGTTTCGAGATCAAATGGCTTTTTAATGAAGTCAACGCCCTTAAGCTCAGGTATGCCCTCTAGCCCATCAGTAGCAAGAGCAGTCATCATAAAAATTGGAGTTTTCTGATTTAAGTTTTCTCTAGTACGAATTCCAATAATTAAAGCGGAGCCCTTCATGATTGGCATTAAATGATCAGTAAGAATTACATCATACTTCTGTTTTTGACATAGAACAAAAGCATCAAGACCGTTATTAGCGGTATCAACACGACACATAAATTTTTCTTCCAAAGCCTCTTCTAAAAGCTCTAACAACTCGACTTCATCATCTATAATTAAAACATTCATATGATTGACATACTCCTAGACATTTACAAACTCTAGCGTTAATTATGTGTCAAATATAACGCAAAACTACCACTTAGGAACAATATTAGTTTATAATAAACACCTAAGAATGGGTAGATAGAAGAAAGTACTTGGAGCAATTATGCTAAGAAAAATTGAAACATTAATGGACGAACAAATTCGCCCAGCTCTTGCGGCCCACGGCGGAAATGTTGAAATAGTTGACCTTGATAATAATAAATTATTTTTAAAACTTCAGGGCGGATGCCAAGGGTGTTCAAGCTCTAGTGCGACTTTAAAAGATGGTATTGAAAGGCTACTAAAGCAAAACTTTCCCGACATCGAAGAAGTCGTTGATCTGACTGATCACGCTTCTGGTGATAATCCGTACATGTAAAAGAACTGCCTAGTTTCAACTAGGCAGCGTGCTTTTCATCATCAAATCTTGCTTCGTGTTCTCTAACATCATTTTCATGAGGAAGAATTGTTGTCGACATTCGACCACTACCAGATTCATGGTGGTCATCAATGTAGAACAGTGTGGAAAGAACAATGCCTCCCCCAACAGTAAATGTTAAGGCCAGTCCGATAATGAAGATCTCAAAAAAATCATTCATTGTGTCCTCCTAATAACTTATTATAACATCACTTTCTTAGTGATATTCAATTAACCTACTTAAGTTATCGGAATTAAATGAAATGAATGTTAGCTAGCTAACCTGTTGAAATTTATCTTAATTTGATTTTATTTCGAGTATTTTTGATGAGATCACGGTCAATTTCAAAGATTTGAAGACTTTCTTCTTTTTGAAGATCACACTCGACCTTTCCCCATGGATCAATCACTAGAGAGTGACCGTAAGTAGAAACCTTTTCATTATTTTGACCAACCTGGGCACTTGCCACCACATAGCACTGCCCTTCAATGGCCCTTGCCTTCAAAAGAGTATGCCAATGTGCCTTGCCTGTATGAACAGTGAACGCTGAAGAAAAGCTAATGAGGTCGACGCTATTTTCATAATAGTACTGAAGAAATTTTGGAAATCTTAAATCAAAACAAATTGCTATACCGATTTTCAGACCTTCAATCTCAATAATGAGAGGCTTATCACCGGGTGTATAAATATCGGCCTCATTTACTGACTTATTCTTTAAACTACAATTAAAGAGATAATTCTTATCATAATAACCTAGAACATTGCCTTTTGAATCAAAGTTATAACAGCGGTTCTTTATGACATCATCTTCTTTATAAGCGACACTTCCACCAAGAATACCAATATTATTATCTCGAGCAAGATTCTTTATATTTTCAAAGTGCTCATTACCTTCATGGACAAGAAACTCTGTGGCCCTTGACCCATCAGACATCGAATAATAACATTCTGGCAGATAAGCAAAAGAAGCTCCACGAGAGGATGCTTCACTTAAAAAAGAATTTAATTTTTTAAGATTCTCTTTATAGTCATAGACACTTGTTAATTGAAGAATTGCAAACTTCATTTCTTAGTCAATCTTTTTACCAATGGCATAGTATTCAAAACCAAGCTCTTTTACCTTTGCAGTTTTAAAGAGATTTCTCGCATCAAAAATAACAGGAGAATTTAGTCTCGATTTAATTTCTTGATAATCTGGAAAAGTAAACTCTCTCCACTCTGTCATTGTAATGAGAGCATCGCAAGACTTTAAACAGTCATACTTATTTTCAAAAGATGATAATGAAGAATGATACTTATTATCAATCGCAGACAAGAATGTCTCCGTTGCAATAGGGTCAAAGAATTGAACCGTTGCCCCTGCATTAATTAAACATTCAGACATTTTTATTGCAGGAGACTCTCTAACATCATCGGTATTTGCCTTAAAGGCCGTTCCCCACATTGCAAAAGTCTTCCCAGCGAGATCGTCACCATAGTGCTTTAAGATCTTATCAAACATATAAGTCTTTTGAGCATCATTAACTTCTTCTGTCGCATTAACGATTTTAAGTTCAGTACCAAATTCCTTGGCCGTGTAAATAAGAGCCTTAACATCCTTTGGAAAACAACTTCCGCCGTATCCTGGACCTGGATAAAGAAAATGAGTCCCTATTCTCTCATCACTAGAAATACCTTTTCTCACTTCATTAACGTCAGCACCAACAATATCGCAAAGCTTTGCAATCTCATTAATAAAAGAAATCTTTGTCGCTAAGAAACAATTAGCCGCATACTTCGTCATTTCAGCAGAAATATTTGACATCATATAAATTGGATTTCCCTGTTTTACCAGAGGCTCATAAAGCTCATTCATTGCATTTGCTGCATATTCATCTTGATGACCAATCACAACACGGTCAGGTCTCATAAAGTCTTCAATTGCAGAACCTTCTTTTAGAAATTCTGGGTTATTTACAATATGAAACTTCTTATTTGTATTCTTTGCGACAACTTCATAAATTTTCTTGTGAGTTCCAACAGGAACTGTAGATTTGATAACGATGATTGCGTCGTCCTCAATGTTCTTTGCCACATCTTCAGCGGCCTTAAAAAGATAAGTTAGGTCAGCACTACCGTCATCATCAGAAGGTGTTCCGACAGCAAGGAAGATCGCCCTTGATTCTTTTATTGACTCAAGCCCTAAGGAGAAATCAAGACGTTTTGATTTAATATTTCTTTCGAGAAGATCATTAAGACCAGGCTCATAAATTGGAGACTTTCCATCTCTAAGCATTTTTATTTTACTTTCGACCACGTCGATGCATGTAACACCGTGCCCAATTTCTGCAAAACAAGTTCCACTTACTAGGCCTACATAACCTGTTCCTATTACACTTATTCTCATTTTTATATCCTTGAATCTTTTGCTTATAAAATCGTCTCAGTCGAGCTAGAATATCACTTTATATCAGAAATATTAACTTTTTTTTAGGACTCACTTGATCTCATCCATATTAAAATTTGTTTTTGCAGGGGCGATTATCTTATGGCTTTTCTATAGCGGAAAACTCGATTTCTCCCTTTTTGTAAAAACTTTTAAATCAGGTAATGGTCCATACTTCGCAATACTATTTTATATTTTTGCTGTTGTCTTAAGTTCTTATCGTTGGAAAATAATTCTTGAGGCAAAGACAATCGACCCGCTACCTTTTAAAAAAATTCTACCAATAAACTGGATAGGCCTCTTCTTTAGCACCTTCTTACCTGGAGTTGTCACAGGTGACGTAGTAAAGCTTCTTTATATTAAAGATCTTCACAAGAATTTTTCTAAGACCTACCTTTTAACTTCAATATTTATTGATAGGATCATAGGTTTATGCGGTCTACTATTTTTAACGGGCTTCATTTCAATAATTAAGTATGAAGCACTGACAAGCCTATCCCCAGAAATAAAAACACTTGTTCATTTTAATTTCTTTCTCTTCGCAGGCTCAATGGGATTTATTGTCGGCTTATTTCTTCCTTTAGAAGTAAAAAACTTTTTTTACTCATTGCTTATTAGAGTTCCAAAGATTGGAGAACGACTAAAGAGTACACTTGAACAAGCATGGCTCATTGGCCAGTTTAAGCTTGCGACCTTAAAATGCTTATTTATAAGTATACTTGCTCAACTTTTAGGGATTACAGCGATCTGGCTCTTAACAAAGCCTTTTTACCCATCTCCAGTATCTCTTGATTTAATATTAGGAGTTGTTCCAATTGGCTTAATTACCGTTGCCATACCGATTTCACCATCTGGTGCTGGTGTTGGTCACTTAATTTTTGAAAAAATATTCAATCTCATCGGTGTTCCCAATGGTGCATCTCTTTTCAATATTCATTTCTTAGTATTAATTCTCGTGAATCTATTTGGTGTTATTCCTTATATACTCTTTGGGAAAAAGCACTCAATTGATGAAGCAGAGAAATTTGAAGAAGAGACTTCTTAAAAAGCGAAAATCTTCTTAGGATCAACGTGGCCATAGCGACGCCACTTCGTCTTTAGTCTCTCAACTTCCATTAAGAACTCCAAATCACGAGTGCGATCATTAAGTTTTCTTACTTTTTTACATTCTTTAACAAGAATTGATTTCACTTCCTTTGGAAGAAGTGAAACATCATCCAAGAGATAAATTTCACTTTGCAATTCAACTGACCTTGCAACAAAGAGATCACCCTTAATGATAGAGTGATCAAACTTCTTGCTTGCGATAGAGAAACTTACATTATGAAGTATATCTTTAAACTTATGCTTACCGGTAATTCCTTTCCCACGATATTCAAAAAGAGAGTGATTGAGGTTTAAAATCGCCTGAGCAATTTCATCTTCGATCTCCTTAGATCTCAAAAACTCTTCAATTAAAAGCTTTTCGTCTGCATCTCTTTGAGTAAGATACCAATATGTAAATCCATTCATGCGACTTTCGTAGTCTTCATCGTCTTCAAGTATCTTACCCGCTAGCTCAAAATATTCTTCTTTAGCTTTTTTAATTGAGTCTAGAAAATTGCTAGATGAGTATGTTTCAATAGCGGATTCGAAAACCTCTTGTAATTTTTCCATTAGTCTTCATCCACACTTAGAACTGCTAAGAATGCTTCCTGAGGGATTTCAACAGAACCAACCATCTTCATTCTCTTCTTACCTTCTTTTTGCTTTTCAAGAAGTTTTCTCTTTCTCGAAACATCCCCACCATAACATTTGGCAAGAACGTTCTTTCTCAGGGCCTTTACTGTTTCACGCGCAAGGACTTTTGCTCCAATAGCAGCCTGAATAGCAATATCAAATTGCTGGCGATCAATAATCTTTCTTAGTCTTCCAACTAATTCACGTCCTTTAAAATAAGCATTATCTTTATGAGCAATAATAGATAGAGCATCTACTTTCTCACCATTTAGAAGAATATCAACTTTACATAAGTCAGCAGCAACATAGCCTTTAAACTCATAGTCCATAGAAGCATAACCCTTAGTCATACTTTTCAGTCGATCATAGAAGTCAAAAACCATTTCACTTAAAGGGAGATCATACATAATCTGAACTCTATCTTCTGTGATATAATTCATACCTGTTTGAATTCCTCTCTTTTCTTCGCAGAGCTTTATAATTTTACCAACGAATTCATTTGGAACATGAATAGAGATTTCAACAACAGGCTCTGTTATGCTATCAATTTTGGTTGTGTCAGGCATCTCAGATGGATTATCCACATCAATTTTCTCGCCATCTAGAAGATCTACTTTATAGGCAACTGAAGGCGCTGTGGAAATAAGATTTAGACTGAATTCACGCTCAAGTCTTTCTTGAATAATATTCATATGAAGAAGGCCCAAAAAGCCACAACGAAAACCAAACCCAAGAGCTTGAGAGGTTTCAGGCTCATATGTAAAAGAGGAATCATTGAGAGCAAGCTTCTCTAGAGCGTCTTTTAGTACTTCATAATCAGTTGAATCAACAGGAAAGACACCACAGAAAACCATTGGTTTTACTTCTTCATAACCTGCTAGCAGTGGAGTGTCTTTTGCTTTTGCATTAACAACAGTATCACCAACTTTTACATCTCTAATATTTTTAATACCACAAATGACCATCCCAACTTCACCTGCACCAAGTTCTTTAACTTCGGTGAAAAAAGGAGTATTAACGGCAAGTTTTAAAACTTCATATTCTTGATCTGAATTCTTTAAATAAATCTTATCTTTTTTAGAAATTTTTCCCTCAACAACTCTCAAAAGAAAAATTACTCCTTGATAGGGATCAAACCACGAATCAAAGATCAATCCCTGTAATGCATCATCAGGATTACCTGAAGGGTGTGGGATTTTCTTAACGATAGTTTCAAGTAATTCCTCAATCCCAATTCCAGACTTCGCTGAAACCTCATCTGCATCAATTGCCTCTATCCCTACTACATCCTCAATCTCTTGCTTTACTTTATCAACGTCAGCATGAGGAAGATCAATCTTATTTAAGACAGGCACAATTTCAAGATCGTTCTCAATGGCCATATAAACATTGGCAAGTGTTTGCGCCTCCACTCCTTGCGATGCATCTACCACAAGTAAAGCTCCATCACATGAAGCCAGTGAACGACTTACCTCATAAGAAAAATCAACGTGACCTGGAGTATCAATGATATTGAGATAATAAGTTTGTCCATCCTTAGCAACATACTTCAAACGCACTGTTTGTGCTTTGATTGTAATACCACGCTCTTTTTCAAGATCCATACTATCAAGAAAACGATCTTCTTTTTCTCGATCAGTAATATTACCAGTTTTCTCAATAAGACGATCAGCTAGTGTCGACTTACCATGATCAATGTGAGCAATTATAGAAAAGTTTCGAATGAACTTATTATCAAGCATTTATTAACTCCGTGAAAACACAGAATCTTACCACAAAGCAGAGTAGTTACTCTAGTTATTTCAAGAAGATTTTGACGTTTGACACGCGTCATATAAGTAAAGTTTTAAAACATTATTAGGACAACTGAACTTCTTTGGACATTACCATCAAATAGTAATCCATTGATGACTCTTTACCACGAATTGGAATAACGCTAGCAAACCCTTGATAAATATACTCAACTTTCTTAACCTTCTCCTCTTGAGGTTCTTCAGTTTCGTTATTTTCTATGTCTAGCTTGTGCGAGATTTTATCACCAACATCTTTTTCTGACTTCTTAGCCTCTTCTTTCTTTTCAATTGCAATCTCTGCGTTTTCAATTTTTGATCGACGCTTAATGGCCAATTCATACGTCTCGATAATGCATAAAGGGATTGTTGAATCACTCATCTCTTTGCCAATACAGTCTTCTGAGCGTAATTGAAGAAGTGAATAGACTCTGTTATTGAGATAAATTAATTCACCTTTTGCATTTGCAAGCATAACTGGTCTTTTAACCATATTGGCCAAAACATCAAATTTTCTATTTTCAACCGCAATTCTATCAGCACGAAGTTCTTCAAAAACCTTGAAGGAGTGAATCATCTTATTCATCTCTCTAGCAATCTCTCCGATCTCATCATCTTGAGAATAATAGATTGATACATCAAAATTACAATCTTGGAGCTCTCTAATTGCATCTTTAATTTTCTTAAAAGGAAGAGCTATTTTTCCTGGGATAATAAGTCCCAAAATAATGGTCCAAAGAAAAGCAATAATCAATGTGATCATCATCTTTCTCTTTGTTTCGTTAATAATTTCTTTAATCTTCTTATCACGACCTTCGTTTTGATAGAGCTGAAAATTTTGAAATTCAGAAAAGGCATCGAGAATTTTGTCTGACAAGTCCCCAATGGAGGTCATTCCTATATTATCTCTATGAAATAATGAAGCCTTTCCAAGAATAACTTTAAGGGAGTCGACATAAGATAGCATTTGACCAATCAGAACTTTGATTTCTGGGTTCTCATAATATGTATCGAGATCTTGAAGCTGTGAAGTCAGTCCTTCACAGAGATTAAGGATCTTACCTATCGTCTCAGGAGAAGGTTTTGAAGCAAGAATTTTTCTTTGATATTTTAACAGAGAGACTGAAGACATTCTCATTTGCTCAACGGTAAACGAGACTTTATTTGATCTAACAGTTATAGACTCAATCTCTTTATTAAGAGAGTTTAAGTGGTGAAAGACCAAGAAAATGAGCACAATAACAACACCTGCAGCTAATGCAAAGCTTGTTTGAACTCTATTTCTAAGTGATAAATTCAACCTGTACCTCTATCTTTATGAATCCTCTAAATCAGAGAATAATTTATTAAAATTCTTTTCACTACCAACGAGAACAACAACATCATCAGACTCTATGATATCCATTGGCATTGGGCAGTCGTTAATAACAGTTCGGTAAGAAGACTTACCCTCTTCTGAAACATATGGGACTCTTTTTTGAAGGGCCACAATATTCAAAGAATAGTTTTGACGAATCTTACTCTCAACAAGAGTTTTTCCCTCAAAAGCCTTTCCTAATTTTAATTCTACAATTGAATATCCAGCGGCAAAGTTATAGCGCTGTAAAACGTGTGGTGCAATAATTTTAGAAGCGATGATCTCTCCCATCTCCTCTTCAACTTTGATAATTTCTGATGCGCCAATTTCATGTAGTACGTGTTCATGAAGAGCAGAAGTTGCTCTTGCAATTACTCTCCCCACCCCAAGTTTTCTAAGCATCGTCACGGCCATGATACTCATTTCAATGTGATCACCAATGGCGACAATCGCGACATCAACGTCTGAAATATTAACGGAACGAAGTGATCTCTCATCTGTAACATCAAGTGAGACGGCATGAGTAACACGATCCTTGATCTTATCAACAAGCTCGCCGTTCTTATCGATACCGATAACTTCGGCACCTTTTTCATAAAGACGAACCGCGGTCTTTGCGCCAAATGTTCCTAATCCAATAACTGCTACAAGCATATTCTTCCTAATATTGTTCTATCTATTTGATTTTACCAAAAAGTCACGCATGCCAATATGGAGAAAAAAAGCGCAACGTTTAAGTAAATCACCGACTAAAATGTTCTGTCTCATTAGCTTAACCAATAAGAATCCGCCCTTCAGGAAAGTCAGATCGCCCTTTAGACTTCTGCCTCTCTCCGATAGCAAGAATAAGAGTCAACGGACCAATTCGTCCAATAAGCATGAGCACCGAAATTGCAATTTTTCCAAGGGTTGTCAGATAAGGCGTTAATCCTAAAGATAGGCCCACTGTCGCTGAGGCCGATATAACCTCAAAAAATAACGGTAAGAATGCTTGATCTGACTCAATATTCATCATAATAAAAATAAAGAAACTCGTAATAATAATAGAGATAAACATAAGCGCAGTTGCTCTAACAACCATAGGTCCAGATATTGAGCGATCAAAGAAATTAACGGTCTTACTACCCTTAAGAGTGGAAATAATCGACTGAGTTAAAATCGCAAGAGTGGTCGTCTTAACACCACCCGCAGTTGAGCCTGGAGAACCACCAATAAACATAAATAGCGACATCAGATAAATTGTATAGCTATTAAGATTATTCAAAGGAATTGTATTAAAGCCTGCAGTTCTAAGAGTAATAGATTGAAAGAATGAAATTTGTACTTTCTCCCACAACGTATAACTATCGAGGGCCCCTAGGAATTCTCCAAAAAAGATAAAAAGTGCACCCCCACAAGTCAGTACAATAGAGGTGATACATACAACTTTAGAATGCATCGTAAGTCTTACAAGAGTCTTATTACCTATAATAACTTCCTTTAGCTCTTTGAGTACAAGGAAGCCCAATCCTCCAAGCGTAATCAGAACAGAAATAGTTCCGTGTATGAGCGGGTTTGTCCCATAATTCTCAAGAGAATTATCAAAGAGAGCAAAACCAGCGTTACAAAAAGCTGAAACACTATGAAAGAATCCATAGTAGAGACTTTGACCAAAGTCATAACCTTCAAAAGTAAAGGCAATAGTTAGGACAACCCCACCCCAAAGTTCGATAATAAAAGTGTATTTTACAATATTCACAATCATAGCAAAGAGCTCTTCTAGACTTGAAACATCTAAGAAGTCCTGCATGATCATTCTCTCATTCATTCTCATGGTCTTACCAAGGAAAATCGCCATTGAAGAATAGAGAGTCATGATGGATAGTCCACCGATTTGAATGAGGAGAAGTACTACGAGTTGACCAAATAATGTTAAGTCATTACCGATGCTAATCGTCGAAAGACCTGTTACACAAGTAGCCGAAGTCGCTGTAAAGAGAGCATCAATAAAGGAAATGGTTTTTCCATCCTTTAGTGAAAATGGAAGCATTAAAAGAAATGTACCAAAGAGAATTACTGCACCAAAAGAAAAGAGAACAATCTGTGGTGAACTTAACTTTAGTTTCTTTAAGATATCAGAAAACTGAAAAGCCTTTTTCTCACTAGAATCTGAATCGTCGTAAAGAGATAGAATCGTTGAGAGTAAATGAGCGCCCGACAACAACGAAGTAAACTCTGAATCTCCCCACGTAATTAGAATAGGTATAAACACCAGAAATGAAAAAGAATATTTTCGAATGAAGTCTTCGATATTCTTTGCATCGATAATATTACTAAGAACACTTAGGAAGATGATAAAAGGTACGCCATATATCATTTTATCGTGAAAATTATTCACATATTCAAGATTCCAATTCGCAGGAACCTTGTCATTCTGAATTAGAGAATGCAAAAGAATGAAAGTTCCATTATAAAAGAACTCTATTAAGAAAGAGAATTTATGAAGCAATTGACTCATAGTACAATTCTAGTTCGAAAAAACAATTATAGGTACTTAGGCAAGAATCTCTTATGAAAAAGAATTTTAAAATTGAACATCTCGACTCTCTTGCGCAAGGAGTCTCAAAGATAAACGCTGAAATTGTCTTTATTCCTCGTACTCTACCAAATGAAGAAGGTATTTGTGAAATCACAGGGTCTAAAGGTCGAGTAAGTTTTGCCAAGTTAACTCACCTAGAGAAACACTCAGATTTAAGAACAAAGCCTGAATGTAGACACTATGAAAAGTGCGGTGGCTGTGATTATCTTCACACAAACTATCAGACAGAAATCGAATTCAAGAAAAGCGCCCTCAAAGAGATTTTCATTCGCTCTCACCGCTTTGAGTCGCTGCCTCCAATAACATGTCTGAGCGCTTCTTCTCGCTATCAATACCGCAACAGAGTTCAGCTTCACTATGATAAAAAAGCAAAGAAACTTGGATTTAAATCAACTGACAACAAAATAACTGAAATTCAAGATTGTCTCTTGCCAATAGATAAGATTAGTCAGGAAATTAAGTCTCTTTATACTGATAATTCGTGGCTTAAAAATGTTAAGTCGCAAAGAAATAAAGGACATATTGAGCTATATCTAAAAGATGAGAAAGTACAAACTACCGTAAACGCTCATTACTCATCAGGGGGATTTACTCAAGTTAACAAAGAAATGAATGAAAAACTTCAAGAAATTCTAAGCGATTACTTTCAAAAAACTGATAGTGAGAGCATTATAGATCTATTTGGTGGGGCTGGAAATATCACAAAGCACTCAAAAGCAGATAAAGTATTTGTCATTGATAGCACAGACAGCAAATATATAAAGCTTCAAAACCCTTCTCAGAAATACTTTCAGATAAATCTCTATGACAAAGATGTCATAAATAAATTACAAGAACTAGGCATTCAAAAGAACCAATCTCTCGTTCTAGACCCGCCTAGAAGTGGACTCAAAGACATTGACGCTTTCACTCAAGAACTTGAACCAAAATCAATTCTTTACGTATCTTGTAATCCTCAAACTCTTGCACGTGACATAAAGAAAGTTGACGATTCCTATAAGCTCGAAAAGCTTTATCTCATTGACTTTTTTCCTGGTACAAAACACTTTGAAACAGTAGCCATAATGAATAGAAGATAGGTATACTTATAAAGATAAATGTCTGATGGAGTAGATATGACAAAAGTCTTTATATTATTATTTAGTATTTCCCTAACCTCTTGCGCTCTTTTTAGTAAAGATCCTACAGAGCAAAGAAAAGCTGACATCTATTTCTCACAAGGTACACAAAATCTCATTAATGAAAATTACACCGAGGCATTAAACAGTCTCTTAAAAGCTGATGAGCTCAAGAAAAACGACAGTGATATTTTAAATAATCTCGCTATGGCCTATTATTTTAAAAAAAGGCCCAATATAGCTCTTAAAACACTTGCAAGATCTTTAAAGCTTAACCCTAAAAACTCTGACGCAAGAAATAATCTTGCAACAATACTCATGCAAAATGGAAAGACAGAGAAAGCAAAAGAACAGTACAAGAAAGTACTAAATGACCTTGTCTATAAGAAAACATTTCGAGTTTATTATAATTTAGGACTTATTAGTCTTAGAGAGAAAAATAGAACACAAGCAAAGGAATACTTTGTAAAATCTGTAGGGCATCGTGATGACTATTGTGCTGCACATTTTCAGCTAGCGCTTATACACGAAGAAGAAACCTCATACGCAAATGCACTAAAGCATTATGAAAAGTCAGCTCGTAATAATTGCAAGGAATACTCTTTGCCTTATATTCATATGGCAAGAATTAACCTTAAGCTTGGTCAGGAATATAGAGCTAAAGATCATCTTTTAAAAATAATAAATGAATACCCAAATCATAAGAAAAATTATGAGACCGCAAAGTCTCTCCTAGGCAAGATCGATAAGAAGAATGAACTTCAATCTCGTATAAATAAATCATCAACAAATTTTAAAAGTGAGAACTTCTAATGGAAGGCCAAGAAATTAACTCTCAAGAGCAAAACAACGGAAATATATTAATGACAAATCAAAATGAAGATTCTCAAACACTCGGTCAAACTCTTAAGATAGCAAGAGAAGAAAAAGGCTTTAGTATTGAGATGATCAGTAGACATACTAAGATTAACACATCCACACTTCATGCAATCGAAAAAGACGATACAGATAGTCTTCCTAACATTGCTTACCTTAGGGGTTTTGTAAAATCTTACGCAAAGATTGTAAATCTTGAAGAGAGCTTAGCTTTAGAAAAACTCAATATGCTCTTTAACATTGAAAAACCTCAAGAGATAAACGAACATCCAGAAGACCAGCAAAGCGCGACGACACAAAAAAAAGAAGAAGAAGTAAAACTTGAGAAAAAAACAGTAAATCATGTAACCGATGATGAACAAAAAAATAATAATTCTAATTCTATGGTAAAAGTTGCAGTGGCAGTTGGCGCTATCGTTATTATCTCAACCCTTTTCTTAATTAACTCCGGCTCTGAAGAATCACAAGAAGCTATGGAAGCCAAAGAAGAGGTTGCCTCAAGTGAGATTAAGACTGTTCAAATTAATGAGAACACACCCTTGAAAGAAGTAATAGAAGAACCAAAAGAAGAAAAAAGTGAAGTAGTTACAGATAAACAAGAAGAAGTTAAGTCCGAAGCAGTCGTCCAAGAAGAGCCAACAAAAGAAGAAGATACTGAAGATGTGGAAGCTCAAAAAACTGACGACGAATTATCAGCTAGTGAAGAGTCTGTGACAACAGAAAAGAAAGAAGAAGAGAAAGAAGAAGAGAAAGAAGAAACGATAAGATTTTACAATATCTCTCTTCCGATGTTTGAAATCCTTGATGACAAAGAAGCGCTCGCTAAATATGTACCAGAGTCTTTTAGTAGCTCTGTCATAGAGGGCAAGCAAAACCTTTTTATTAATGCCGCAAATGGTGATACTTGGATTACTTATAAAAAGGATAATGATCCTATAAAAAAATTCATACTTAAAAAAGGTCGCTTTCTCATGATCAGAGGTGATGAAATTAAAATCTTCTTTGGTAATGTTCTTGAAACAAAAGTCTTTTTAAATAATCAACTACTTTCAATCAACACAAAAAGCGGAGTTAAATCAATTGTTCTGCCTGAGTCTCTTGCTGCGAAAACAAAGTTGCCATTATTTATCTTTAACAAAGATGGAAGTGTTCAAACATCTGATGAGTACATCAGCAAACTAGATGAAAAAGAAACTTCACAAGACTAACTTTGCCAGTCTAGATCTCGGTAGTACTTTGCTCCAACCACTAGTACTACCATTGTTGGTAAGAAAACAGCAATTCGACTATCGAGCTTTCCTTTCTTTGCCATTGAAACGCCACCGAAAAAGAGCACATAATAGAAAATAACAATCATAAGCGCTTTAATTGAGGTATTCTTCGCCTTACCACGCCCCTTCTTAACTCCAAAAACAAAACCCAGAAGTGAAAAGACAAAGCACTGCAGAGGTATGTTAAAGCGGGTCCAATATTCCAACCGCGCCCTATAGAGTCCTCTTAAAAAATTATTTTTTTGCTGATCATTTTTTACAGTTTTAAGTTTTTTCTCATACAACTTAATTGAGCTCAATAGTGCACTATTAGACTTCATACTTTCTTTATTAACGAACTTATTATCTGAAGAAGAAACGATTGGAAATTCATACTTTTCAAATATTATTTTTTCTATTTCATCATCTGCTTTAATCGTTGTGATATTTCCATCATAAAGATCAAGTCTAAGGTTTAGAGCTGTACTATTTCCTGACTTGTTCTTATTTAACAGGCCTCGTTTTGCCATAATTACTTTCTCTTCGTTCGCTCCAGAGATTTTTATGAAGACATCATTTAACACTTCACCTTTATCTTCAACATTTTCAGCAAAGAGAATAATATCAGGAATCTCTGTGTAGAATTGTTCACTCTTAATATCTGAAAGAAAACCCTTAGATGTGAGCGCAATTACGGTATTTTTAAAGAGTCTTTTAGAATAAGGAATCAAGTTTCTATTAAGACTAAAAACACTTACTGCACAAAAAAGAGCGATAATCAAAAATGGCTTGAGAAGTTTAAACTTATCTACACCCATTGCTCTAATGGCAACAATTTCAGAATCTTCACTTAAGCGGTTTAGGGTATAAATCATTGCAAAGAGCAAAGACAAGGGTACGGCCATAGGAACAAAACTTATTGCAATATGTCCAAAGAGTTCAAAGAGAACACTAATCTCTACACCTTTCTTAGTTACGATACGCATTAATCTAAAGAGCTGAGAGGTTAATAAGAAGCAGATAAAAAAGAATAAGCTCATAAAGAATGGTGGTAGGAAGTTTCCTACTAAATATCTCTGAAAAAGCTTGAGCAAAGAGGTCCCCTAATGTTAAAACTTTTATTAAATGATACGTCAAATTAGTGCTTAATGCAGCAAAATAAATGACGATACTATAAGACAAACTAAATTATTCAAGAAGGAGCGCTAAGTGAAGTTTACATTAAACTTAGGTACGAAGGAATTTACACAATCACATTTAATTGTCATTGGTACTTATTCTAAGAAAGTAAAAGAAGGAAAAAAAGAAGTTGATACTCCAAGCCTTACTGGTTGGCCAAAAGAATTAAAAGAGACTTTTAGCTCTCTTAAAAATAGTGATTCTTTTAAAGGCTCAACTGGTTCAAAATTCAATTTCAATTATGAAGGTGCAGATGTTCTCGTTCTTGGACTTGGCGAAAAAGCTAAGCTTGATAAGGAATCTCTTAGAAAAGAATTCGCTAAGCTTTATAAAGATGCTTCAAAGTACAAGAAAGTATCTATTCAATTTGATTCATTAGTATTTAAAGGAAAGAAAGAGGAAACTCTTGAAATGCTAGCGGAAACTTTTGAAATGACGGCTTACAAGTACGACCAATACTTAAGTGACTCGAAAAAGCCTGAGCTAAAAGAAGTTATTATCGACTCTGCTGAAAAGAAAACATCAGCAAAGAAATTTACGAAAGCATTAGAGACAGCTCAAATCAAAGCTGAGTCTATAAATATTTGTAGAGACTTCGTTAATGAGCCACCAAATGTTTTAAGAAGTACTGAATACGCTAAGAGAGTAAAGGCTGATGCTTCAAAGATTAAGGGTGTTAAAGTTAAGGTCCTAGGAAAGAAAGAACTTCAAAAAGAAAAAATGAATCTCTTTCTATCTGTAAATGATGGTTCTGCTTATGAGCCACAGCTAGTTCACCTCACTTACACTCCAAGTAAAGTAACTAAGAAGACAAAGCACATTGCATTTGTTGGTAAGGGTCTCGTTTTTGATACTGGTGGATATTCACTGAAGCCAGGTGGTTCAATGGTCAATATGAAATTTGATATGGCCGGATCAGCAACTGTATATGGAGCTTTTAGAGCAGCTGCAAAACTAGGACTTGATGTTAAGATCACTTGTCTCCTAGGTATGACTGATAATGCCGTTAACTCTCATGCAACAATGCCAGACGCAATTGTAAAAGCAAGAAATGGAAAAACAGTTGAAATCTTAAATACAGACGCTGAAGGAAGACTAGTTATGGCAGACTGCCTTGACTATGCTTGTGATCAAAAGCCAGATGCTATCATTGATGCCGCAACTCTTACAGGAGCTTGCCTAATTGCTCTTGGAACTGAAGTTTGTGGAGTTATGGCAAATGACCAAAAGCTAGCGACCTCCCTTTTAAAGTCTGCAGATAATGCAGATGAATATATGTGGCAACTTCCTATTATTAAAGAATGGGAAAAAGACATGAAGGGAACAATCTCTGATCTTAAGAATATTGGCGGATCAAGATGGGGTGGAACGGCCAAGGCCGCAGCATTCCTACAAGAGTTTGTAAAAGATGATATTGCTTGGGCCCACCTCGATATCGCAGGTGTTGGAGATAGCCAATCACATCTTCCATACTGCCCATCAAAAGGTGCTTCTGGAATAATCGTCAGAACACTTGTTGATTACTTATCAAATGTTAAATAATCCAGTTTTTAATATTGTATTATATGCGCCTGATATTCCCGGAAACACCGGGAGTATTGGGCGTACTTGCATTGCTCTTGGAGCAAGACTTATTCTTATTAAACCTTATGGATTTGAATTAAGTGAAAAAGCTGTCAGAAGAGCAGGACTTGATTATTGGAAGCATGTCGACTTAAGAGAATATGAATCATGGGAAGACTTTGTTAAAAGTGAAAGTCCAGACCAAGAACAGCTCTTCTTCTATACAAAAACTAGTGACCAAGTATTCTTTGAAGGTAATTATCAAGAGTCATGCTACTTGATTCTTGGATCCGAAACAAAGGGACTCCCCCAACATATCTTCGACAGCTACCCGACACGCCTATTTGGCCTTCCCATGTACTCAGAACATGTTAGAAGCCTTAATCTTTCAAACGTTGCGACAACCGTTGCCTACGAGGCCCTAAGACACATTAAATACTTGTAATTTTTACAAAACAACACTCAAAATCAAACTCTTAAGTTATAAGGTAAGCAAAACTTTTTAGGAGTCCCTCAATGAAGAAGCTAGCTATTGCACTAAATTTAATAATACTTTCATCAAGTTCATTCTCATATGATGACCCATACGAGCAACATGAAACAGACACACAAAGAGAATCAGAGTTTATTTCTCCAAACTTCAAAGAGTCTTCTTTCTATTATCAAACTGAAGAAGAAGCAAATAATGCTACTTCATATTGCTACAAGAAAACAACAAGCGGTGTATGTGCAGAAATCGAAGGCTACATGCTAAATATGGCCGGAGATTATATGGGTGGAGCTCATGAATACATGGATATAAAATCATGTGCATCTGAGAACGGTGTTGTTACTCTTCAGTACGATCTTGTAAATGATTACAATGATCACTTTAAGGTCACAAAGACAATTTCTAAGTGTAAATAATAAAAAAGGGACGCATTAAGCGTCCCTTCTTGTTTCTTATATAACTTTATTTAAATTAGAAGTTATAAGTCATACCAACTCTAGTAAGAAGATTGTCTGTTGAAAGAACACCTTCTTCACTATTAGAACCAGTTCTTGAAAATGCAGTTGTTCCAACGAAACCATCGATATGTAATTTACCAAAAGTTAAAGTTGCACCAGCATTTACGTTTGTAGAGTTTTCAAGAGAACCCTTACCCTCTGCTCCATAACCTGCAACGGCTAAACTATTTCCAACTGTATTAAGTGCCGAATAGTTCTTATTGTCTCTTTGTCCATAAATGTTATGCACAACAGAACCCCTAAGAGTTAACCACTCAGTAGCCTTAGCTTCGTAACCGATAGTCACTGGAAGTGTTAAGTTTTCAACTTCTGCAGTTAGAGCACCTTTTACTTCAATAGTAAGTTGCTCAAGATAAACACTAGTGAAAAGCTTACCTTCTCCAGATTCAACTACTTGTCCCCAACCAAGTTGAATAGTCGTAAAATCACCTTCTACTGTCCCCTGCTTACCTCTGTTTTTAGAACCAGATAAAGCATTTGCGCTAGAATCAACTGTATCAAGAACAGTTTGGTTTGTTGCATTTGAATAATCAAATCCATCTTTTTGATCCCACTTAAAACTCTTGTAAAAAGCCCAAAGTCTAGAACCATTATTAAGCTCGTAAGAACCACCAACTTGTAGACCTAACTTACCGTCAAACTCTTGCTCGATAGTTGAGGTAGTTACACCTGTTAAGTTACTAAGCGATACTGTTTCTTTAGACTGAGATTTTAAAGATAGATTTACATGAGCATCCCACTTGTTTGCATCAACACCAAATCTAACGGCCATAGCCTCATCTTCTTCGTTTTGAGCCGTATTATCATCTTTAGTATAAAGAAAGTTTAACCCATACTTGAGACCTGATCCCCAACCAAAGAATAGATCGATTTGGTTATCAGCGCTTTGTAGTAACTCTCCACCGCCTGTACCTGCAGCAAGACCCTGAACGATCGCCGCCTGAGAAGTTGCCAGAGCTCTAAGTTGTGATGAAGTATTTGACTCGTTTCCAAGATACACACCATAAACATAGTTTCCAGATTTCTTCAAGAATCCACCCTGTGCTTTTGGATCAGCATCTGCGTTAAGACTTACTTCCGAATCTGAATTAGCAGTCAAATCTTGACCATTACCACCCCACTCAAGAATGACACTATCCGTATACTTATGCATCATCGCTGGGTTAAGAAATATATCTCTTGAATCATCAAACCAGTAGTTACCTTCTAAGTCTGTTTCCATATTCCCTAGTGCTCTAGTTCTTGAGATTGTCGCATTAGCAGACATTCCCATTAAAGCAGCAAGAGAACTAATTGCAATTAATTTTCTCATGTTATTTCTCCTAAAAATCTAAATTAAAACTTGTAGCTTACTGCAACTCTT
>DDIK01000005.1 GCA_002338505.1 Bacteriovorax sp. UBA1852 | reverse complement strand
CCTTCTCTTAAAAGATTAATTCCAACAAGAACATCAAACTCTCCAAGTCGTAAATCTCTTATTATTTCCATTCGCTCAATCGTATCAATGTCAGAGTGAAGATACTTAATTTTTATACCAAGGCCTTTATAGAAGTTTGTGAGTTCTTCAGCTAACTTCTTAGTGAGTGTGGTTACAAGGACTCTTTCACCTCGTTTTATAACTTCTTTAATTTCAACTAAGAGATCATCTACTTGTGTTTTTACTTCTCTCACTTCAACAAGTGGATCTAGCAACCCTGTTGGCCTAATCACCTGCTCAACATATTCACCACTGGTTTGTTCAAGTTCATAATTACCAGGAGTCGCGGAGACATAGAGAACATCATCAAGCTTATTTTCAAATTCCTTAAAATTAAGAGGTCTGTTATCAAGAGCAGATGGAAGCCTGAAGCCAAAGTCAACAAGATTCATCTTTCTAGCTCTATCACCCCTATACATTCCCCCTACTTGAGAGACTGTAATATGAGACTCATCAATAATCATCATGAAGTCTTTTTTAAAATAATCTATTAATGTCGGAGGCGCATCTCCCTCATTAGCACCAGTGAGGTGACGAGAATAATTTTCGATACCTGAACAAAACCCCATCTCTTCAAGCATTTCAAGATCAAGCATCGTTCTTTGCTCTAGTCTTTGGAACTCAACAAGTTTCTCTTGAGATTTAAGCTCCATGAGTCTCTCTCTAAGTTCGACCTTGATTGTATCAACTGCGCGCTCAAGTTTTTCTTGACCTACAACATAGTGAGACTTTGGATAAATAGTTACTTTTTGTAGACTCTGAAGATTAATTCCTCTTAAAGGGTCAACGATTGAAATTGCTTCAAGTTCATTATCAAAGAACTCGAGTCTCACCACATTGGCATCTTCATGAGCTGGAAAAATCTCGACGATATCTCCTCTTACGCGAAAACTACCTCTTGAAAATTCGATATCATTTCTTGCATATTGAATGGCCACTAATGTCTTTAGAAGTTCATCTCTGTCTATTTCATCTCCGACAAAGAGAGTAGCTTTCTGTGATTCATATTCGTCCGGAGAACCAATACCATAAATACAACTTACACTAGCAATGATGATTACGTCATCACGCTCAAGAAGACTTCTCGTTGCGGAGTGCCTGAGTTTATCAATCTCATCGTTAATAGAAGCATCTTTTTCAATAAAGGTATCTGTACCAACAACATATGCCTCTGGCTGATAGTAGTCATAGTAAGAAACAAAGTACTCAACAGCATTTTCTGGAAAGAACTCTTTAAATTCAGCATAGAGCTGCGCCGCGAGTGTTTTATTATGGGCAAGAACAAGTGTCTTCTTACCAATCTTTTGAATAACATTGGCCATGGTAAAGGTTTTTCCAGAGCCAGTAACACCTAAGAGAACCTGCTCTCTTTCACCATCCTCAAAACCCTTGACTAACTTTTTAATCGCCTCTGGTTGATCTCCAGTTGGCTTAAATGGTGACTTAAGTCTAAATTTACTCATTTTATGAATATACCCTAAATAATAAAAAAGACGACCTATGGTCGCCTTATATTTTTTATTTATTTTAATAAAGTTTAACTAAAACAACTATCGATTTTTTCCTCGATTTCCTTCTTAGGCTCATCACCCATGATAGCAAATTCTTGAACGATAAGATCTCGACATTGCTCCAACATCTTCTTTTCACCAAATGATAGATTTTTTTGGTTCTTTAATAAGTAAAGAGATCTCAAAACATCAGCAATCTCAACAAGAGAACCTGTCTTAACTTTCTCCATATAGTCTCGATATCTTCTATTCCATGTAGAATTGTCGACCTTTACATCGTGGTCATTCAAGAGTTGGTAAACACTATTAATTTCATCAGAACTTACAAGCTTTCTGATACCGTCTTTAGAATTAGTTGGGACCATAACAGTCATACCATTAGCAATAATTTTAACCATGTAAAAGGACAGAGTTTCCTCTCCAATCTCTTTTACTTCCATGTCTACAATTTGACCGACTCCATGTCCGGGACAAACTGCATAATCTCCTATTTCAAACATTAATACCTCCAAGGGTCTTTAATACTCTTTTAATATACATCATGTTGCAACGTGTCTCAATTAAGGCCGTAAAGTTTACAGAGTATCTATACATAAAATCCATTAGAGATTAACGGCAGAGCACGTTAAGAGCCTGAAATCACTTAGTGGTCAACAAGATTATTGATACATGGACTTGGACTATTTGCTTGTATTCAATTAACCTAGAATTAAGAAAAGGTTATTTATATATGCTACGAACTCTCTTACTCTTAACTTTCTGTATGGTTTTGCAAACCATAGCTTATGCACAAGAAGTGAAAATCGGGACATTTCTCATTCCACAATATGTGCAAAACGAAAAATCGGGAGAATTTATTAAGCTAGCATTAATTATAGCAAAGAAGCATAACTTACAGCTAGATATAGAAGTGTTACCTGCGAAGAGAATTCAAAAGTATGTTGACTTATATGATCCCACTCAAAACTAAGGAATAAGGAATAACGATGATCCAAAGATACGAAAAAGTTGAGATAAGTAATATATGGTCAGACCACTATAAATTTAAGAAGTTTTTAGATGTTGAAGTTGCGCTTTTAAAATCGTTAGAAAAAAGAGACCTTACTGCTGGCCACGAAGACCTTAGTCAAAAGTTTGCCAAAGCGAAAATTAATACTAAGAGAATTGAAGAAATTGAAAAAGAAACCAGGCATGATGTCATTGCATTTTGCACGTCAATTACTGAACAATTCCCTGCGGAACAAGGTCGCTTCTTTCACTACGGTGTCACATCCAGCGACATTATCGACACAGCACTTTCTTTACAAATAAAAGAATCACTATCGATCATTTTAAGAAGTTATAAGAAACTCATCAATACTCTTGAAAAGAAGAGCGAACAATACAAAGATCAGCTCTGTATGGGAAGAAGTCACGGTATTTTTGCGGAGCCAATGAGTTTTGGCGTAAAGCTTTTAGGGCATACTGCAGAATTTAAAAGAAGATACGATGAGCTTAATGATTTTTACCAAAATGAATTGACTGGTCAGATCTCTGGAGCTGTAGGAAATTACACGATAATCACTCCTGACATTGAAGAAGAAGTTTTAACCGAGCTCGGACTAAAAGTGGAACCTGTATCTACTCAAGTCATACCAAGAGATCGGATTGCAAAACTCATCTCTATATTTTCTTTGTTTTCTTGTGCACTCGAAAGAATAGCCGTGGAAATAAGACACCTACAACATAGTGATGTCTCTGAGGCCTTTGAAGGCTTCTCTAAGGGCCAAAAAGGCTCATCGACAATGCCTCATAAGAAAAATCCTATTTCTAGTGAAAATCTCACCGGAATGGCGAGACTCTTAAGATCGCATATGTCACTTGCTTTAGATAATTGTATACTCTGGCACGAAAGAGATATCAGTCACTCTAGCAATGAAAGAATGTATCTTCCTGACTCTCTAGGAATTATGCTCTACTCAATTGAAAGACTCGACTCTACCATCTCAAATCTCGTCATCGACTCTCATGCGATGGAAGAGAAAGTTAATAGTAACTTTAAGCACCTCTCAAGCTTTCTCTTACATGAGCTTATTAAAATATCTAAGAGATCTCGAGAAGAGTTATACAAAATAGTACAAACAGCAAGCTTTGAGGCCCTCACGATTGATGACCTCTACGCAATAATAGAAAAGAACTTAGAAACTGATGAAGAGAAGAATAGATTTCAGGATTTAAAAGTTCTCACTCAAGAAGACATATTTTCTAAACATAATGATGCTATCTTCAACAGAGTATAAAAAAAGCTCCCAGAAGGGAGCTTTTCAATATTGCTTAATTTATCTAATGATTACCATCTAGAATTTACTTCATTCTTATCAAAGAAGTAGTTAACTTCTCTATCAGCAGACTGAAGAGAATCTGAACCATGAGCAGCGTTTTCACCGATAGACTTAGCATAAAGCTTTCTAATAGTTCCCTCTGCAGCTTCAGCTGGATTAGTTGCTCCCATGATCTCTCTGTTTTTCATAACAGCATTTTCACCTTCAAGAACCATTAGCATTACTGGTGCTGATGTCATGAAAGTTACAAGCTCACCAAAGAATGGTCTTTCTTTGTGCTCAATATAAAATCCTTCTGCTTTTTCTTTAGAAAGATGAGTTAGTTTTGCAGCAGCAATTCTCAGACCTTGGTCTTCGAACATCTTAATGATGTTACCGATATTGTTATCAATTACTGCATTTGGCTTAATGATTGAAAGTGTTCTTTCCATTTGTCTATCTCCTACAATTTATTTTAATCTCTTATAGTCTGTTCTTCACAGATGATCAATTACTTATTAGCAAGTGCCTTTTCCATAACCTCTCCAAGCTCAGCAGGTGATCTCGAGATATGAACTCCGCACTCTTCAAGAATACGATACTTTGCTTCAGCAGTGTCATCACCACCAGAAATAAGAGCACCAGCGTGTCCCATTCTCTTACCTGCAGGAGCGGAAGCACCAGCAATAAAAGAAACAACAGGCTTAGTCATATTTTTTTGAATCCATCTTGCAGCGTCAGCTTCAGCAGCACCACCAATTTCTCCAATCATAATAACAGCATCTGTATCTGGATCTTTTTCAAAAAGTTCTAGTACATCAATGAAGTCAGTTCCATTAACTGGGTCTCCACCAATACCAACACAAGTTGATTGTCCAATATCTCTTTGAGTTAATTGATAGACGGCCTCATAAGTAAGAGTACCTGATCTAGAAACAACTCCGACCTTACCTGGCATATGAATATGACCTGGCATAATACCGATCTTACACTCACCTGGAGTGATAACACCTGGACAGTTAGGACCTATAAGTCTTGACTTAGAACCTTGAAGGGCTGCTTTAACTTTAACCATTTCAAGAATTGGAATACCTTCAGTGATACAGATGATTAAAGGCATCTCTGCATCAATACACTCAAGAATTGAATCAGCTGCAAATGGAGGTGGCACCATAATCATGGCAGCATTTGCTCCAGTTTTTTCCATCGCTTCTTTTGTTGTATTAAATACTGGGAAACCTTCGTGAACAGTTCCACCCTTACCAGGCGTAACTCCACCAACAAAGTTCGTTCCATAATCTCTTGATTGAAGAGAGTGAAATGTCCCCTGCTTTCCTGTAAAACCTACTGTGATTAATTTTGTATCTCTATTAATTAGAATGGCCATTATTAATTACTCCCATTAGCTGCTTCAACAACTTTCTTAGCAGCATCTGCTAAGTCATCTGCAGCAATGATATCAAGATCTGATTCATTTAAAATTTTCTTACCTAAAGCAACGTTTGTTCCCTCAAGTCTTACAACTAGAGGAACTTTTACTCCAAGTTCCTTCGCAGCACCAATAACACCTTCAGCGATGATGTCACACTTCATGATCCCACCAAAGATATTAACAAGAATTGCTTTTACATTTTCATCATCAAGAATAATTGCAAAAGCCTTTTCAACAGTTTCTTTAGTAGCTCCGCCCCCTACATCTAGGAAGTTTGCCGGCTCTCCGCCGTAATGCTTAATAATATCCATTGTTCCCATGGCAAGCCCTGCACCGTTTACAAGACAACCAATAGTTCCATCAAGCTCAATATAAGAAAGCCCATGCTCTCCCGCCTCAAGCTCTTTTTCACTTTCTTCAGTTACATCTCTAAGGGCCTCTACATTTGCATGCTTATAAAGAGCATTTGCATCAAAGTTTAACTTTGCATCAAGTGCTAAGATCTCTCCACCTTTAGTCTTCACGAGTGGATTAATTTCAGCAATTGAACAATCATACTTCATATAAAGATCATAAAGTCCTTGAAAGAATTTCGAAGCTTCTTTAACTTCTTCTTTAGACTTAAGTCCAATTCCATAAGCAAGTTTTCTTGCTACGAATGGAGTAAAACCAGCAGCTGGATCAACAGCAACCTTAATGATTTTTTCTGGAGTCTCTTCAGCGATTTTCTCAATCTCTACTCCACCTTCAGCTGAGGCCATCATTGTTACACGACCTGTATTTCTATCAAGCACAACACCTGCATAGTACTCATGCTCGATTTCACAACCTTCTTCAACAAGAAGTTTTAAAACTTTCTTTCCCTCAGGCCCAGTCTGGTGAGTAACGAGTGTCTTCCCTAAGATATCGTCAGCGTGAAGTTTTACTTCATCAAGAGATTTTGCAAGCTTAACACCACCAGCTTTACCTCTACCACCTGCATGAATTTGAGCTTTAACAACCCAAACATTTCCACCTAATTTCTTTGCAGCATCTACCGCTTCATCAACAGTATTTGCAACATGACCAGCTAAAACCTTGAGACCCATATCTCTCATCAATTGTTTTGCTTGGTACTCATGTACGTTCATAAAATCCCCTTAGTTGGATTAGTATTTAATAAAAAAATCAACGTTTTATATGGCACTTATATTAATGCCCTCTTAGGGAAGTTCCTAGGAGCGACGCTTCAAAAAATGTACAAAACCCCTATTTTTCGGAAAAAAAAGAAATAAGTTAAATTATAAATATTTCTGACTATAATGGTTTCAAACTCAAATCTGGAGGATTCGATGACAACACAAAGCAACATAGAGAATTATTGTTTAAGCCCTGGGCTCTTTCGTCTCGATGGCGGTGCAATGTTTGGTATTATCCCTCGCCCACTATGGCAAAAGAAGACTACTCCAGATGAGTTTAATAGAATCAGACTAGACCTTAGGCTATGGCTTATAAAGTCTGAAACAAAAGTAATTCTCACTGATACTGGAATTGGAGATTACCACGGCGACAAATTTGATGAGCAATTTGATGTGATTCAAGAAGCTAAGCCCATTCATCAAATGCTAGCGAGTATCGGACTAAAGCCTTCGGACATAACTGACCTCGTCATTAGTCACCTTCACTTTGATCATATTGGTGGGATATGCGAAAAAGATGATAATGATCAATTAATTAATATTTTTGAAAATGCCACTATTCACCTGCACCAATCTCATTATGAATACGCCCTTAATCCAACAATGAGAGATCAAGGTAGTTTTCATGTTAACTACTTCAATCCCATCATTAAAGACGCGATTGAAAAAGATATGGTTCACTTTGTAACTGAAGACCAAGGAGTTCTCCTCGATATAGATAAAGACAACGCGCTTTTTTACAAGGTCTCTCATGGCCACACTCCACACCTCATGCACACATATACTGATAAATATATTTACCTTGCAGACCTTATCCCTACCTCACATCACGTCCATATTCCATGGGTCATGGGTTATGACATTAGTCCAGGAGTGACAACTCAGTACAAATCAGAGTTTCTTAAATTTATTATGGATAACGATTTAACAGTGATATTCGAGCATGACCCTATCTACTGGGGAGCTAAGATTACACAGAACGAAAAAGGTAAGTATATCTGTAGTGAATTATTCAAAAAGAGTGAATTAGATAATGGTTTATTAGTTTAGAGATTCAATTTCTTTTTTTATTTTTTGAGAAAGAGCATCAAGCTCGCTCACGACTTGCTCTTTCTTGGACTCTAGCTCAGTCTTTAGGCTCGCTCTTAATTTATTATTTAAACGTCTATTAGCTTCAAGACTTTTTATAAGATCAGCACTTAAAGAAGAAATCTCTTTTGACTGAGAGAGAATTTCTTCACTGAGTCCTTGCAGTTTTACTCTCTCTTTGGAAATTTTAAAAGCATTCTTATAATCAGTGACAATGATATTTTGTAATATACTACCAGCACCACTAGCGTACTTAGCAGCAAATTGTTTGGCGGCATATCTTCCAAACTTATATTCTAGCGTTTGAAAGTAGTTTAAGGAAATGCTTGAGAGTATACTTTTTAAAGTATTAATCTTTTCTAATAACTCTTCGAAGTTTTCTTTTTCCTTGATGATCCTATTAAGCTGAATCTTCTTTATTTCTTCTTGAAACTTTTCAACAGAGTCTTTGACTAAGAACGTTTTATCTTTAAAAAAGAATTCATAGGGACGACCAAAGATATGATTTAAAAGTAAATCAAAGGTATTACTAAGCCTTGCCTCAACCTTAATTTCATACTCTCCCTGAAGAATCTCTTGACCTACAATGAAGTCAAATTCATCAAACTTCAGTTTCCCATCAATACTCTGGGCCTTAGAATAGAAAATCGATTGGATCTGATTTTCCTCATCTCTTGTGAGGGCCGTAAAAAGCACTTCATAGACCGCATCTTTATTGAGGTTAGATTTAGCAAAGACTGTTTCAAGATTCTTATCAATTCCAAAGTTTACATAGAACTTTGAGTCCGTGTATTTCTTTGAGATATTATTTAGGACGTTTAAAGAGAGATTTCTAAATGTTAACTCTTTTGAGGCTCCGTAGCTAAAGAGATAAATGGTTAAGAAAGTGAACATGACAGTAACAAAGAACAGCACACCTCCGACAATAGAGGGAGTCTTTAGATTTTGCGCTTCCGGCTCTAACGTTTCTTCTTCAATTTCAATCTTAGCTTCAACTTCAACTTCAGCCCTAGCTTCAACTTCATCCTCAACTTCATAAATCTCGCTATGAGGTATCTCTGGTAATTCGGGTTCTTGAGCTGGAACGGGAACGGGAGGAGGAACGACTGCAGGTGCAGGACTGGAGGTTGACTCTATTTCTTTCTTTAAAGAGAGGAAAGGCTGCCACTTTGAGAGTCCCTTTCTCCAAACAAGAGTATAGGCATCGATATCTCCTTTCATGAAGAGATCACTTAGTTCTGCACTCGTAAATGGGCCCTCATTCTTACCTGAGATCGCTACAAACCACTTTTTTGTCATATATTCTATTCTACTAGCAATGATCTACTTTTCAAGTATACTAAATAGAGGAGAAAACATGTCCTACCAAAAAATTGATAAAAATATATTAAATAGAAAGAGCGACACTCTCATAAATAACTTAAGTCGAGATGAATTTGATCACACGACCCTATTTATCTTATCTTCAGATGACCATGGTGTTGTTTTCAATGGTGGAAGAAAAGGTGCACGTCTGGCACCAAAAGTCTTACTAAAAGAAATATTAAAACTCCCAAAGTATAAAGTTTCTCAAAAAATCAAATATTTTGAATCATGTACATTTAACTCAATTCAAAACAAAGAAGAATTCGCTAAGTTTCAAATGAAACAAATTGAAGTCATGGCCAGTGAAATTTCTACAGACAATAATATCATCCACTTTGGTGGGGGTCATGATCATATCTACACTTTTGTAAAATCTCTTATAAGTAAAAGAATCGTTGATGAAAATAAGATAACGATTTTAAACTTTGATGCACATCTCGATACGAGAAGTGATGATATAAATCATTCAGGTACACCTTTTCGCCAGCTTTATAATGAACACTCAAACATTGAAATCATTCAGCTGGGAATACACGAATATGCCAATGTGCAATCGAGTTTTGATAATATCAAAATGAAAGTTCACACATGTGATGAAATAAAGAATAAGACAGATAATTTTGATTTCAAAAAGTCTCAAAAGTTCATTGATGACATCATCAAGAATATTCCTAAAGATCATCATATCATTATTAGTGTAGATTTAGATGGATTCAGAGCATCAGATATTAGAGCAGTAAGTGCGGTGAACCACTCAGGACTTCCCTTGCACATGCTTGAACACACTATAGAGGTCATTAAAGGCCAAGAGAAGAAAGTCTTTCTTGGAATTTATGAATATAACCCTCTCTTTGACACATTGGCATGTGAGGACGCGAGAAAGATTGCCGCCATTATTTATGAAAAAATACTTATGCCTTACTGATCACTTTATTCTTTCGTATCTTCACTACTTTGCTCGCCTTCAGCATTGAGTTTTTCTTTATTAAGCTTCGCAAATTCTTCTTTTTCTTTTCTTTCTTTCTCGTGTTTCTCACTAAGAAAGAGATCATTAACGTATTGTCTGATTTTTTGTAATTCTAAAGATGTGATTCCATTTATAAGGCCAAAGTAATGACTCTTACCTTTATCTTTATCAAGTTTCTCAATAGGATTAACAACTGTGACATACATCTTAACAGGATGTTCGAGAAAAATAATCCCTCTCTCTGGTAACTCATGTTCACAAAGGAAAGTAACTTCGTGCTCTGACATACTTGTTACTTCGATATCTAAATCAATCTTAATTCTACTCATGGGATTAAGCGCGTAGACCACGAAAGGCGATTCACCTTTGTCGATAAATGGGTCTTGAGTCGATGGATCAAAGTTCCCAAACTTCTTATCATAAATTTCAAGCATATTAATCAAGAGAGAGAGATTGATCTCCCCCTTATGAGTCATAATAAATTGATAATCTAATTTCTCTCTAAGGTCCGCACCTGAAAGTGTCGTATTAAAGATATTAATAACGGGATCATAATCTTCAATTTCTTTTATAAGAGTGACAAGTTCCTCTATCTCATTTACTTTCTCACTCAACTCTATAGCGATAACATGTGGCCTAAAATTTGAGACAACCTTCAAGTTTTTTCTAAAACTCGTTTGATAACGAATAAGATAAGGTAATTCACTAAGCGACTTTTCAAGTTGTTGTAAAACATCTAGTCCCTCTTGAACGAGAAGTAATTTAACTTTCTTAGTCTGTCCGCTCTTATCAAGAGAGCTTATGTAGTGACTAAATACATCTATATCAACTTGAGGTAACTTAGGCTTTACTTCCTCTTCACTTCCTCCAAGAACAACGTCACCTGGATCGATCTCTTCATTAACTTTCATATCCAGACGGTATCTCTTTGAAAACTTAGTCTGCAATAAATCCTTTGATTGTCTCTCGACTTTAAAGGTCTTCCTATTTAAATGCACGAGAAAGTCTGATTCAATTTCAATTAATTGATCGATACTAAAATCAAGACTCGTCTCTATAACTAAGTGTTCTTTCATTATATGAGTGACTGAAGAAAAGTACTTAGCGCTTTGAGCTTTTTTGAAGTTTTTAAATGTTGCGTATGAAGGCCTCAAGCTTGTATCTTCGTCATATAGGTAATTACAATCAAAAAGGATCTGACCTAAGCTAGTACCCTTGTAGTGAATAATAGGAATATGAGTGAGACTTGCCTGTAAGAAATCTTTCTTGATCTTATTGTCAGCCTTATCTGCTGAACTTTCATCCCCTTCAACTTGATTTAACAAACCAACCAGGGCCGTGTCTTTAGGGTTTAATGTCAGACGCAAATGCCTTGCCAAAAGCGTGACCTTATCTTTTTCTTTTGAGAAGTCGACAAGAATAATCTGAGAATTGAGATTTACAATATCAGAAACCAACGAAGTAATTCGATCTTTTTCCTCATCCCCTGAAAAGAAGATGGATTGGAGTTCAAACTCAGAGTCTTTACCGTCTTCTATAAGACGTTTTTCGATAGACCTAAAGTAGACTTCGTCTTTTCCAAAATATAATAATTTCTTCGACATAGAAGTATTATATATTAAAATACTCCATAAACAAAAAAACCCGCTTCATTGAAGCGGGCTTTTTAATCTGAGAGACAATTGACGGAGTTGAAAAAATCCTTTTTTCTAGCTCCACACACACACACTTATATATAAGCAAAGGCTGTGCCAAGTTTTCACATACCACAAACAAGGCTAAGCTACTGAAAATACTGAAGCTGCAATTTTAAAAGTGTTGACTTATTGACTGACACGCAGCAAATAACAGTTGAATACATGACACTCTAAATTTTTAAGGAATTTAGATAACGACTTGCCTTGATAACGGCTTGATCCAGTGCATCTCTTTCATCATCTAGCCCATATTCTCGGCCAATATGATAAAATATCTTTCTGGACTCTTTAAATACAATATCTACTTCGTAGTGATAATCTTTGTTAGACTTATTTAGAACAACTCTGGCCAAGAGATTGTCATTATTGGTTAATTCTAGGTAGAATTCTTTAGGAAATTCATTTTTTTGCATGAGAACTTTTACAACAAGGATAGTATTATGAAAACTCTTATATTAATAACGGCATCACTGCTCACTTATTCAGCAGCAGCTTCTTGCTACAAGTACGATAATGACGCTGTCATTTCATGGGTCGCTTTCAAAACTCCAGAAAAAGTTGGAGTTGGTGGAGAATTCAAGAAGTTTACAATTACACCAAAGAAGAATAGTTCATCTCTAAAAGACCTCATGGAGGGAGCGACACTTTCAATTGATACGAGCTCAGTTCACACTAAGAATGTTGCTCGTGATAAGAAAATTGTAGGTAACTTCTTTAAAGACGTAACAATGAAAGGTAAAGTCACTAAACTTAAGAAGACAACGATAGAACTCGACCTCGTCATTAATAATAAGAAAGTTATGGTTCCTATGAAGTATACTTTAAAAGACAATAAGCTAAGCGCAAAAGCAACGATTGATGTCTTTGACTTTCTTCTTCATGACAATCTTAAGGCTATTAATAAGGCCTGTTACGCACTTCACGAGGGTAAGACATGGAATGATGTTGAAATTGCTTTAGTGGCAAATTTTAAGCCTTGTAAGTAGTATGTCATTTGTTGTCAGCTTCAACGGCCAGTTTCAAAAGTATGACTGGCCGAGTATCACGAGTACTAAGATATCAAGAACACGCCATGCTGGTGAAGTTGAGAATGATGTTACAAAAAGTGATATTAATTTAGACTCTGGTCATGCTTCACAAACTGCTCACCAGGCTAGAAATGCCTATGATTCAGTACAAGAACAAAAAGAGACATTCAAAAAGCCCGTTCACATCCAAGACCTTATATCTATGAAGCTGATCACTGTTAAAAAAAGTGATTCTATTAAGAACGCAAAAGAGCTGATGATTAAAAATGAAATTCATCATCTTCCAGTTCTAGATGACAATAAAGTACTTTGTGGAATTCTATCAGATAGAGATCTTATCCGAGCAACTTCACAAAGAAGAGTCGAAGAAATAATGACGAAAGAAGTTATTAGTGCCTACAAGGATGCTAGAGTCAGCGATGCTGCAAAAATTATGCTTGAAGAAAACTGTGGCTCACTCCCTGTTGTTTCTCATCAACACATCCTTGAAGGTATCATTACGCAGACAGATATTCTAAAGTACGTAATTAACACTGATCAATTTAAAACTTTCGTCTAGTGTAAAATCAGTTCTCATCAGCTTTAAAAAGAGTTCTCACATAATCAGTATAGGGCTCATTTTCTAAGATCTCAAAGTCATAGCTGTCTCCAGGTACGTAATACCTAAGACCATAAAACTTCTCTCTGCGAATACCATTTTTGACATAAGTAACACGTAGATAACTAGTGCTATTACTCTCATAAAGATCGATGTTTTTAACATTCTTGAGAACTAATTTCATCCGTTTTTCATTATAAAATAATTCGACATCGTTAGTTTTACCAAAAACTCTAAATGCTAGATCGTTGTCAACATAAGAGACCTTGTATTTTATATTCTCTACAGACTTCTCTTTAGTATAAAGCAGATTACGCTTAGTAATATTAACAGGAAGATTCACCACTTCTAATCTTTTTCGATTTTTATTATATCTTAAATATGTGCTATCCATATCACTCGATACCAGCTCAAGAGTTACAGAGTCTCGAGTAGCTATCGTATATATTTTAGATATGTAAGAAAATTGTGTAGAAATTTCCTTTTCTAAGTTTTCTACTTTAAAAGTATCTTCACTGATTTGAGAGATGCTCAAATCGAGACTACTATCTGAGTCACTCACCTTAACTGTTAAGCTATCATTACTCACGAGATTAGACTCTAAAGTAAATAAGTTACGTCGATTCAAAGAAGGAAGAGCTGAATTATTAAGAAAGCTCGGTTCAACTTCATCAAAACCATATTGATCTAAAGTCGAGCTTAATTTCTGATATCGATAGTATGCTCTTGTATTGTTAAGAAAAATGACTTCAATCACTCCTTTTTCACCTTCTAAGATTTCGTTAATCTGTGAAACATTATAAAAGGAACGATCAAATTGATCATTTACTGAAAAGCTAACTAAGTCTTCACCCTCATCTAGCTTTAACCTATATGACCCGGATGCTGAATTAATATTATATTCATTATCTTGTACTTTTGTATTTTCACTGAATGAACCTAAAACAGCTCTCTCAAGTCTTTCTTGCTCAGAGAGTCCGACTTTGTCTAAGCTTTTGGGTTCAACACTATCAAATGAATCGACATCTCTCTCATTTTCTCTAAAAGACTTAACAATATCAGACTTCTCAAAATCGATTTCGCCATTCTCTCCAATTATTATTCGAGCGTTAAGGTCATATTCTTCTTCAAGAATAATTTGCTTAAGAATCCGCTGGGCTTTGTCATTTGAAATGAAATCTTGAGAGATTCTTTGAATGGCATTATTGGCGCCATCATTAATTTGTAAAAAGATTCCCTCATTACTCATACCAATAGTTAAACTAAGTTTTGTATTACTGAATTGTTCTAATTTGAAGTCTTTTAAAGACGAGATAAAATGAGCGAGCAAGTACTTCTCATTGTAACCTGTTGGCGTTGCGGCACTAAGAGATGAATCAATATTTAATATGACAGAGTGCTCTGGTAACAGATCACCAAAATCATCACTAGTATCTTCGAGTCGTTTAAAGTTTCCTGGCTCAATATTACTGGCAAGTAATCGAGCGAATGAGTAATTACGTGGACTATTAATGAATATAGACACACTATTTTGTGATACTCCAGCTTGAAGTCCTTCTTCGCCCTCTCTAATCAGATTAACCATAGGGCCTAAGAAAAAGATATCTTCTTTTTCACCATTTCCATTTACAAGTCGAGTAGAAAGAGTTGTAAAGTCGCTATTGCTTGATTCAATATTTTTACCTTTAACATCTTCTAAGTAATCTCCTGCATTTTCAAGATCATCTGGAATAGTGCTGCCATCAAAAAATGTTTCATACGATTTTCCATACTTTTTTTCAAATCCCGTCGCTGATATCACATGGTCAACGTATACTACACGGCCATCACTAAATGTAACCTTTACTCCACCTAGTTCATCTTCCATTTTGACAACTTTTGAATCGACTGGCTCAAGGTTACCGTTCTTATATTCCGCAGCAATGCTTGAATAACGATTTCTATTACTCGTTACATATGCATCACATGCCTCTTCAGTTTGTCCTGCCCAAACAAGCTTACTAATTTTACCGGCCTGTGCTTTATCATCTTTATATCCTGCAACTGGTCCCTCTTTAAAGAGATGCTCAATAGTTACTTTTCCACTATCTCCATTACCAATGACCATAATTTTCTTATCTTTATATGGAGCAAATGGCTTGTTCATAAGCTTATTTAATCTTCTTGCATCATCAAAAGTCATAAATCTTGGTAATATTTTAGAGCTTTCAGTTAACTTAACTCCCTTAAGTCTTTCTTTCTTAATAAAAGCGAGAGATTTCTCATCTGTAATACCTGAATACTTCTCCTTACCAAGTCCTGTAGCGTTAGCAATGTAATTAGCATATTGATAATATTCTTTGTCACCTCTTTTAATTGTGATTCTATACTTTGCAGGCCATTGATCGTTTGGACCTCTCTTTTCAGATTTAATAAATTCAGTCTTAAATAATACTTGTGCCTGTGATTCATACATATTGTAGAGAGAAGCGTCAGCAATTGCGCCAGCAGTTGGATACTTTGCTGCTTCAAGGTCTGGAATCTGAACACTGGCTCCTCCGATTCTATTAATATTCCCACTACCCGGAACGGCCTCTTTAGAAAAATCTTCGGGTCTGTTAGTACTATTAATACGAAAGTAATCTGGAGACATTGCAAAATTACTAGCAACCATATCTGACTGTTCAACAACCATAACTTTAATATCTGGATTTTCTTGTTTAATTCCCTGAGCAAAAATTGTACTTTGCACC
Source organism: Bacteriovorax sp. UBA1852 (assembly GCA_002338505.1). GTDB lineage: Bacteria > Bdellovibrionota > Bacteriovoracia > Bacteriovoracales > Bacteriovoracaceae > Halobacteriovorax_A. The sequence goes on along the minus strand of DDIK01000005.1, from coordinate 21,227 downwards.
CCTGCCCCAACAACAAATACGTCATGAACCTGTGTTGCCTCATCAATAACTGTATCTTTGCTCTTTTCCTCAAGGCGGTTAGCAAGCTTAGCAGATTTCTTTCTGAGTTCACTCAACATTGATTCATTAAGAAGTCTTCTAGAGTCACTGTCTAAAGTCGCCCTTAAAACTTTCTCTCTAAAACCTTTATTAATTTTTAGAATTTCATCAACACCCTCAAGATTTGGTATCGATCTCTCTTTATTCACTCCATAAATCAATCTCATGTATTCTGTACATGTACGAGCTTTTGAGTGAGCTAACTGTGTAAAAACAAGGAATGACAAAAAGATGAATAATGACTTCATAAATACTCCATAATAATTAAACAATTACTATGGTGCAAAATAGAGACCAAGGTATAGTCATATTATTTAGAATACTTAGAAAAATAAATTGTATAAGAAATAGACAGCTGTGCAATGTCTTGTTGTTTATGCGCGATTGTTACCGTCTTAATTGCTATTCACTGACCTCATCCAGAATAATCCGCGGAAATCACCAACTTTATAATTTTGAGCCTTATCGTGAGGATAAGAAGTTGTTATGGCCTCTTTTATACTTCCTGATAGTTTTCCATGGCAATTTAGACAAAGTCCCTTAACGTATATTGGTTCAACATAATATGAATCTTTACCAACATGTACGATCCTAGGTTCTTTATTTTTACTACTTTCATATTCACTAAGAATTGGAATCATCCACTTCTCAGGCTTATTATTTTTATTTCTATATTTTAAGCTTGTTCTCCCAATTGCAACAACCTCGCTCCTATATGAACTAGTAATCTCTGGTGCCTTCAGATGGCAAGTTTTTACAGCACCTTTAATGCCGTCACTTTTAATAGATGTCTTAAGTGTTTTCATCATTTCTTTTTTAAAAGGCATCATGATCTTGCTTGCTTCTTCGGTACTGGTAAATGCATGAAGATAAAATGAAGAAAAAATAACAAAGCCGATGGATATCTTATTCATTATCTATCCTCGATATTAATAGGTATTTTGAGATAACTCTTACCATTATCTTCAGCAGCAGGAAGTTTCCCTGCGGCCATATTAACTTGTATACTCGGTAACAACAATTTAGGCGCTTTCAAAGTTTCATCTCTCTTTGTTCTAAACTCGATAAATTCATCGCGACTTGTACTATATTTTAATTGAATATTATTATTTTTCTGCTCGCCAACAGTTGTCTGAAACTTATATTCTCTTCCACCAGGTGCGTAGTCATGACCGACATAAATAATGGTATCGTCAGGATAGTCATAAATTCTTTGAATCGAGTCATATAGCCTTACTGCACTACCTTTTGGAAAATCGCAACGTCCCGTTCCCATATCCGGCATAAAAAGAGCATCACCAGTAAAAAGAGTTCCTTCGATATCATAAGTAACACAAGCAGGTGTATGGCCTGGAGTCTCGATGGCCTTAATAGAAAGAGAGCCTGCAAATATAGTCTCCTCATCTTTAATCAAATAATCGAACTGACTGCCATCAACAAGGAGAGACTTTAAGTTATAAATAGAAGAAAAAACTTCTTGAACAATTTTAATATTTTCACTAATAACAATCTGGCTATTCTTAAACCTATTCTTAAAAACTGGCGCACTTGTTAGATGGTCAGCATGAACATGCGTTTCAAGAATATAATGAATATTCAAGGATAATTCCTCAACATACTTGGCAACTTCATTGAAGGATTCATAAGTGATTTTTGAGGCTTGATTATCATAATTGAGAACAGGATCAATAATAACGGCGTCACGTGTTGCTTTGTTAAAAACAACATAAGTCACTGTACAAGTATCTTTATCAAAAAATGATTTTACATTCATTTCGATTCTCCTTTAATCAATAATAACAAAAGAAGTTAATTATTTATATGATTATGATCAAACTTGATTGAACATTCAATGAACAATGTTATTATAGAGAAATGAGTTTAGAGTTTAATAATAACCAATACTTATTCAATATTCTTAGCGAGAAGGCAAAAAAGGAGATAAGCTCCAAAGTCTTCAAAAAAAATGAGATCGTCTATCACCAAGGAGATGAGCCTCAACATGTCTATGAAGTCACTAATGGTCATGTAGGACTTATTTCGATCTCACATGACGGTAAAGAGATACTTCTAAGAGTTTTTAATAAGGGCCAATTCTTTGGACATCGTACTTTGTTAAGTAATGAAACATATCATGCGACAACTATTGCTTTAACAAATACGCAAGTAAAAAGTATATCACGAAGAGATTTTGAAGCTGAGATCCAAACAAATAACGAGAGTCTTCTCTATATTACCCAAGTGCTAGCGAAAGAACTTAGAAGGTCTGAAAATAAGTTTGCAGAACTGGCCACGACAAAGGTTGAAGCACGAATTCTGCAAACTCTAGCTTTTCTTAGAACGAGATATCCCAATTATCAATGGACTCGAAAAGAAGTTGGTGAATATTGTGGAGCTAAAACTGAGACGGTGTCCAGAATTTTAACCAAGGCGCATAACGAAGGTCTAATTAGTAAAGATGGTAGAAAAATCAACATAGTAGACCTAGAAAAGCTTTATGAATTTGCAGAAAACTTGAAGGCTTGATCAAGATCAATGTTTTTTCATCATTCTCTTGTTATATTCTAAATTCATACAAAGGAAAAAAACATGGAAATCCTAGGTTATATATTAGCAACACTTATAGGACTATCTCTTGGAGTCATGGGTGGTGGTGGCTCGATTCTCACAGTTCCAATCTTAGTCTATGTACTTAAGTTTGATCCTAAGCAGGCAATTGCACTGTCTCTTGCTATTGTTGGAGCGACAAGTTTAATTGGATCATTTGGACACTACAAGAAAGGAAATATTAACCTCAAAGTAGCATACCTGTTTGGACCTTTTGCTATGATTGGAACATTCCTTGGAGCAAAAATATCGGCCTATATAAGCGGAAGTGCCCAACTTATCTTCTTTGCCCTCATTATGATCGTTGCTAGCTACTTCATGTTTAAAGGGCGCTCAGAAGATGACGATATTGAAGAAGTAAAAAAACTAAATATATCACTGATCATTGCTGAAGGGATTATTGTTGGTATTGTTACCGGAATAGTCGGTGTTGGTGGTGGCTTCCTCATTGTCCCGGCACTCGTATTACTCGCTGGAATCAAAATGAAGGAGGCAGTAGGAACATCATTACTCATCATATCTCTTAAGTCATTTTCTGGCTTCTATGGCTATCTCAATCAAGTAGAAGTACCATGGCAATTCCTAGGTATATTTGTTGTCTTCACTGCAATAGGAATACTCATTGGTAATAAGTTAGTTGATCATATATCCAATCGAAAGCTTAAAAAAGGGTTTGCTATATTTCTCGTTATCATGGGTTTTTTCATTCTCTACAAGAATCGAAGTCAATTAAACTTTAGTCATAATCTCATTTACTCAAAAAACCAACTATCCTCGATAGTAACATCTAAATAGGTTTAACAATTATTGATATTTCTCTAATAGTTTAGCGATAACCTAAACATGGAGAAGATATGGGAAAAAACATATTAGTCGTTGATGATTGCGAAGATGTGAGAGTGCTTCTTTCAATGAAGCTTACAAACATGGGTCATCACGTATACGAAGCCTGCGATGGTCTTGATGCTCTAAGGTATATAGATGAGTGTCATGATATTGACCTTATCTTAATGGACTTGATAATGCCTAATATGTCTGGCGTTGAATTACTCAAGAAAATAAAAAAACGAAATTATGATTTTAAGATAGTTTGTATCTCTGCTCACTTTGGAGAATCTGATAAAGATTATTTTTATAATTTAGGCGCATTAGATGTTATAGAAAAACCAATAAAGAATAAGGCCCTTGAGAAGAAGCTAAGTGATAGCTTAAATTCAACATGAAATTAGAAATGCGAAACACTACATTTAAAAAGACTCTCATACTTTTAAGTCTCGTGATTGCCATAGCGATACTCTGTATACCACTCTATATTGACAATCATTTGATGATAAAGGAAATCAACTCATTAGCAGTAGCAAATCGATCAATCAATACCTACTTTGCAGCAATAATTACAGCTATGGTCTTTATCATTACACTCACTTCAAATGTCTACAGCCCGCACTTAATAAAATTGTATGTCAGTCACCCTATCACTATCGCAGGGGTTAGCTATATTCTCCTAACAAACCTGATCATAGTAACAACTCACTTAATAACGAAAAATCACCCAAGCTTTGAATTGATGTCACTTCTTTCCTTTTCTTTAACGATAATCGCAATGCTAGGTCTTATGCCCTATCTGTATTTACTAAGTAGATATGCTAGACCATCCTTCTTTATTCCACTAATGAGCAGAGATATCATACATAAAATTAATATGATCCATAGAGATAATAGCGCCTTAAATGAAAAGAGAATTGATAATATATTTTATCAAATCGACGTGATGAATAATATGGCATCCTCTGCAATTCAAAGAAAAGATAAAACAGTCATCTCAATTGTATATACTGAAATTTTTCATATATTGAATAGATTTATCGAATTAAACTTCGAAGATAATCTCGATAGAAATTGGCGCTTAAAATACTCAAAATTCTCCCATGGTACTTCACAAGAAGGTAAATATTATCTAAAAAAAGACAAGATATGGCCTGAGACATACCTGTTGGCAAAAATTCTAGAAAACATAAATCACCTCAAACCTAGAGATAATGAAATAATACCTTATATATGTCGACTGATTACGAATACCAATGAAAAATGTATTCTCTTACAATATGATAAATTAGTAAGATTTAACCTCATGATTTTAAACACCCTTCTATCGGAAGGTATCAACACAAGAAATCAACAAAAAGCATCATCAATATTCTATTACTATAGAATTAATATTGAGCTACTATCTGATCATTGGCTTTGTAAGTATGCTCTAGAGAACTTCATCTTATATGGAAAAAAATGTCTACATATGAATGAAGTGCAATCCATTGAAAGCTTTCTCTTTGATCTGAGCAGAATTATTCATTACCTCTCATTTGAAGGAGAAGAAAACGCATTCAAACACTACAACACTCTTATTCGCCCAACATGGAAGTTATTTCTCAAAGAAGATCAATATAAATCAATTGTGCAGAAGTCTATTGTAAAGTCATTTTGGAATCTTTATTCACAGAACTATAGTGACTTAACCTCAGATATACGACATCAGTTTCTTAAAGACAACTTTCAACATGCAAGGATTCTATATGACATGATTATCAACAAAGGACCTATTAGAAATGAATATAGTGACAATATCATCAACCCTGAATACTTAACGGGCATGGCCTATTCTTTAGCAAAAGACTTTTTAAGTGAATTTATGAATGATTTCGAGAAGGAATTTGAAGAGGCTTCATAGAAATTCATCTACATTAAATTCCAATTCGGGATGACTTATATCTCAAAGCACCCCGAACTGGTTAATAAACTATAAAATTCCTAACTTAAACTTTTGAGCATGTCTGTAGCCATCACGATAACCTTTAGTATATCCCTTGACTGGCTTAGATCCCTTTGACTGTGTAAAAACACTCTCTGTTCCAAAGTCATCACCGCTTATTGAGTCGTCATATACTGCTTCATCATAACCATCAGAGTAGCCATCTGAATAACCATTATCATAGCCATGAGTGTAGCCGCTGTCGTAGTTTCGATTGTAGAAGTCCGCATACGCATCCTCATATGCAGAGTCATAAGCCCTGTCATAACCAACATCATAACCATCATCATAACCATTATCCCACCCCGTATCGTATTGATTTTTTATATGGCAATTATTTGGAATAAATGCAGATGAACAATACTCTGCGGCCATTCTCTCATCACCAGTCTCTGGATTCTTTAAACATCTTGTTACACAGACCTTTTCTCCGGTGTGTACAGTATGATCAAATATACACGAACTTGTTTGTAGAGAGCGTGTTTCCTTACAAACACTCCACACATAACCTTGCTCTCTAAGCTCGGCTCTTGTTTCAAATTCTTCAATTAAGTCCTTTGTTTTTTGCGCGTATTCTTTTTCAGCGTCTGACTCGGCATTGTCAAAGTCGTTATTCATATCTTGTGTCTTCTTTTCAAAATGAGACTTAATCATTGAAGTTATCGCCCAAGTAGCTAATCCAGCGGCAAGAACAGTCAAGATTATAGCTGTCGTTCTTTTGATTTTTGTATTTTCACGTGACAAGAAACTCTTTGAAAGTGCCAACTCTTTTATCAACTGCTTACGCGTAGAGAGGGAGATTCTCTTAATCTGCGCCGACTTTATTTGTTGAAGATCTCTCGTAATCATACTCAAGACAACACGTCTTTTCTCTGATGAAGTAAATGCAAGATTATAATTGTACTCTAAGTCAGACGAGTACATCCCTCTAGCAAATGATTTTGTAAAAATTCGATCTAAAGTTCCTGAGTCCATACGTTTCAAAACATATCTTAGTTCATTTATTTGAACCTCTGCTTCAGTATTTAATTGAAAAATAAGCTCATCTTTTAACTCTTCTAAGTTGTTATCTAAGTCACTAAACCTTCTTATCAATTGCTCATGCTTTTTCTGAGTTTCTAAAGGAACACTCTGATCAATGCTAGAGCTATATTTATCTGGATAGTAGAAATGTCCATTTACCTCTACTTCTTTTGTAATTTCTTTAACTATTGCATTTGTTACATGTCGACTTGGCCCAGCTGCCATCGTTGATGAAAAGAACAGGCAATATATATTTATAAATACTATAATCTTCTTCATACAAACTCCTAAAATCCGCTTAAGTTTTTAAATAAAATGGCATCTTTGCGACCTTGTTCATGGCCTACTTTATACCCCTTGGATTCAATATCAATATTGTCTTTTATAGACTTCACAGTCTCTATACCGCCTGCCCAGTATCCATCATCGAATCCATCATCATATCCATTGTTATACGAATCATAGTATCCATCGTCATAACCATCGTCTGCACCATCATCTGCACCATCGCTATCACCATCCCAGAATCCATCTATATCTCCGTCTGAGTAACCTAGATCATAGGCATCATTATAGCCACGAGAATACTCAAGAGGATCATCACAGTCACTTGGGATAAATGGAGAGGTACATGTTGGCGGTGAATGTAGTGTTTCTTTACCTGTAGTAATATTTTTGTAACAGAAGACACTACAATACTTTGTTCCTGAAATAAGTGTGTATCCGTAATTAGAACAAATAATTGAGTCTGGCTTAGAATAGTTTCCACACTGCATGTATTGGTAACCGTTATCATTTAAAAAACCGAGCTCTTCGCTTGAAAGTTCATTCGATTTGATATTTAACTCATCTTGAAGCTTAGTTCTAAGATCGGTTAACTCGCCCTCTCTTTTTTTCTTAGCATCTTTATAATCACCATAATATCGAGACCAAGTCACAACACCAACAACAAGCAAGACTGCACCGGCTATTTGTAAGGCTCTCATAAGCTCTTTCTTCGTCATAAAAGTGTCTTCGGTCTGACTTCCTCTAACACGACGTTCGGTATTCTTGATTGACTTCAGAGTATCTTCTAAAGACATTGCTCTAATTCTTTTCTGTGCCATAGAATTTAGATAATCAAAGTCCCTATAATTAGCATTTAAAAGTGCATTCAATTTTTCAGTTTTTGTAAATGAAGAATTATATTCAAGAAGCTCATTATGATAATTTGGATTATCAACAAGAATTGAAGCAACTATATCTAATTCAAAGTCATCCATATCGGCTAAGTGACTCTTAATCTCAACTTTTTGAATACTAGACTTTTTCATATTCTGTAAGGCCAACTCATCAAGGTAATCTGAAAGACTTAGTTCTCCTGAACTTAAAGCATCGTAATCTTCTCGTAATTGCTTAAGCTGGGTTTTCTGTCGCTCACCAACTGTCCTACGAATGAGACTTTCTGACTCTCTACCAAAAACCTGACGATCTTTAACGATTTCCAGTGTTGTAAATAAGACTCTTTTTTTCTTCGCTTCTAACTCATGATCATTGGCCATAATAGGTTGAAAGATCAAAAGATAAGAGAGTAAAAAGGCCATAGGCCTCGTGACATTTTTCATGTTTTCTCCTTTAGTTAAAAAATTCTGTAGGTATTTCTGTTTGAGTGAAGTGTGTCTTTTCCTGTGTAAAGCTCTCTAAGAACTCAAGGTATGATTTCCTTATCTTGCATCGCGTACGATCCTTGCTAAAAATTGTCGTTTTACACTTACCTTTAGTGAGAGCATCTTTGTGTACTCGTTTAAGTGAAGACCATTTTTTTAAAATAAGATCGTTTTGAAGTTTAAGTTTACCTTGGGCCACAGAAAATTCTTGAGCAGAATCAAATTTACGTTTCAAGATCTTTAGCTTCCATAGCTTCAAAGTGTTTTTTATTTGTGCAATCTGCATCTTCTTTTCAAAATCAGATAAGAAGTTATTTTTTTCAATAGCATCAAGAAGACTTTCTTGTTTAGAATTAAATATATCAAACTCAACACTTGCCAACTTGATTTGTCCAAAAAGAACCTCAAGTTGAATGAGATTTACCAACTGGTAAGTATTCATAACTTCCACAGAGTGCATAAAAGGCACATCTTTAAAAATCATTGAAGAAAGCTCTAGGTTATCAACAAGTACACTCTTCATTTCTATTTGAGAATCATTTAGTTTTGACTGAACACATTCAGCATTTTTTTCACACTCTTCAATAATATCTTCATACTGAGCTTGTAAATCATTCTTTACAACCCACTCTCCTACGCTTAACGAATTCCCAGACGCGTAGTCATTCATTACCTTGAGAACCTGTCTAAGAATATTATTTCCATGGCTTCTCATGACCTTTAATCTATGGGCGTAGTCTGCTACATCTTCAGTGGTTTCTAAGTCATTTGCTCTCATTTGCAAAAGAGTATCTTTTTCTAATAATAGAATTTTTTCACTGAGAAAATAATTTTGAAGAGAAGAGCCTGTCTGTAGTGGATTTGAAGAAAATGGATCGACACTAGAACCATACTCATCAACATCTTTAATTAAATCGTTTAATAATTCCGAGAACTTCTCTTTATCATTACTTCCAAAAACACTCTCTATTTGATTTCGACTCTGATAATCGTCTATTTGATCATCAAGCGTATCATTCTCTATAATAAGTGAATCAACCTTATTCTTTAGCCCTAAATACAGTGCAATTTTTCTTTTATCGCGTAAACCTTGAAAACGTAATGCCATATTAGAGGCCATAGTCATTAAGTAATCTTTTTCTTCCTTTGAAAGATATACATTCTCATCAAGAATATCTCTTATATCGAGTACCCTCTTAGCTAAAACATCTTGCATCCCTTCGATAAGCATTTGCTCGAAATACATAATATCTAGGTATAGAAGCATCATATATTGAAACGTATTCTTCATTTCATAAACCGAAAGAATATTATTCACATCAAGGCTAGCTCTCGCATCAAGGGCCATATCTACAAATTGGAAATTCACAAGACTTTCATCAAAGTCAGTTAGTTCACAATTCTTCTTACAGTGTCCAAGTATCGATGCAATCATCTCTTCTACGGAAATGTTGAAATTTACATCTCGTTGATTCTGCTTAATAGAGCGGCTAACTGAATTCATACTTAAATAGAGATTTCGTTTGGAATTAAGTAGATAAACGTAATAGAGATTGATTTCAGCTAAATCTCTAGGAGGTTTACCAGAGTAAAGTTTAACAAGACTCTTTGCTCCTTTGATACCGTAAGTTGTAATATATTTAGTGAGGATTCCTGCGGATAAAGCGACGGCCGTGCTCCCACTCAGAGCTGCAGTAACAGAAACGCCAGCGGCGACAAGGTCAGTTGCAATCTGTTCTCCCAATTGACTGGCCTTCACATTTTTTGAAAAAGTCAAAGAAGTTAAAACGCTGCTAATGACTAAAAAAAACTTAATGTTTTTCATTGTAAAATTCATAGTATCTCCAATAGTTGAGAAATACTTGAGCAAAACGGATGCCATCTTTCATAAAAATGACACATCGAAAAGTATACGAATTATTTAGAAGAGAAAATTAGTGGTGCCAATTTGGCATGGAAATTTTGCACACTATGGTGCAGCAACAGTCACAATGACACTAGAATTTAATATATATAGAAAGATATTTTCTTTTCAGACTTTTTAAAGTCAAGCTCTCGGGCCTTATACACTTCACCATCTAACTTTACAGTCAGCTCCTCATCACTTCTTACTAGAAACTCACTTTCAAATAAATTTATAAATCTATCATGTTCTTCTTCAGTCAATTCTAACTTTTCAAAATTTTGTATTTTTAAAGCAAAATCTAGAGATTTAATAAGTTCTGTATTATACGGTGAAATGAAATTAAGATGTTCATTAAAATTAGGGACTATATTAGTTGTGATCTTTGCTCCACCTCCAGCGTAGATTCCTTGAGAAACAATAAAACCATAGCTTTGAATGTTTTTTTTCACATCACGACATATGAATTCATATTCAATCATCTTTGCGGAAAAAACTTTATCCACAGCATTTACATAGTAACTTAGTTTACCCGACAGCTTTTTTAATAAATCATCACCACTCTCCGTGATCTCAGATAGCGCCCCTCCAACTGCAGCATTTAAAAACATTCTTTCATTACAAAGCGCCACAGGTACAGTCATAGTAGAACATGACTCCAAGACACTCTCTATAAAGTGTGAGGACTGATCTTTCCACTCAATCCCTAATGACTTCGCAAAATCATTTGCAGTTCCACATGGTAGATAAAGGATAGAATTATCAGAATCAAAATTTACATTATTGACAAAATAGTTAAGTGAACCATCTCCACCTACTACTATGGCCATAGAGCCCGTCGTAAGATCTAAGTCATTTATATGCAGGTCATATTTATTATTTAAATTCGTGATGATTTGGTCGTACTCTGACATTCTCTCATCACTTCCATAAACAAATAGCTTTTGGTGCTCATTACTCATATTTCTCTCGCATAAAAAAAGCAGGCATCTCAGCCTGCTTCTATAAATATATTTAAAATATATTAGTTAATTGCACGGTCAACTTTACTTTCTAAAGCATCCGCATAATCTTCAACACGATCCTTAACTTTATCCCAATTATCTTCAGTTGTATTTGCGGCAACCTCAAGTCTATCTTTAAGGTCATCCTTCATATCGACAAGCTTTTCATAGTCCTCTTTCATTTCTTCTTTCGCGTCGCCCTTAAGTTCGGACATCTTGTCTCCTAACTTATCAATCTTGTTATCAATTTTCTCAATTCTTTTTTCTGTTACGGCCTTAAGTTCCTTGTATTCCTTTTTTAAGTTCATTGAACCAAGAGCGTTAACTGAAAATACACACATTGTAATAAGTAAAATATTCTTTAAATTTAACATCGAAATCCTCCTTTGATGTTTTGTTATCTAGGGATAGATTACGAATAATTTGAAAATATATCCTCCACATTATTTGAAGAAAATGTGTAAAAATCTACAAAACTGATCGACCTCTTAAAGATTTGACAACAGAGCCAATCAACACATTTGGTTTTACGGGCTTAGTGACATGATCCGAGAACCCTGCCTGACTTGTCTTGGCTTTCTCTTCAGCCATTGCATGTGCGGTAAGAGCAATGACGGGCTTATCAAATGCCGACTCTTTCAGCTCTTTTATGACTTGGAAGCCATCTTTACCTGGCATTTGTAAATCTAAGAGGACAACATCAAAGAATTGAGAGTTCGCGGCCTCAAGAGCCTGGATTCCGTCATTAGCAATGGTCACATCTGCGCCTGCTTCAGTAAGATACATTTTAAATAGCCTCGCATTTTCCTTGGCGTCATCGACAACGAGAATCTTTGTATTTAATAGCTTTGTTTCATCTATGACTACTTCAGCACTATCTGAATCTTGAATAATGTTGGTAGAAAAGTCAGAAACCATATCCAGCTTATCACTCTTACCAACATCTAGAGTCGCCTCCATAATCGTACCGACACCCTTTTGTGAAGATACGATTGAAACATCTCCCCCCATGCCTCGGGCAATTTCTCGAGAAAGCACGAGACCTAAACCTGTGCCTCCAAACTTACGAGTAACAGAGGTATCTCCTTGAGAAAAAGGTTTAAAAAGTTTTTCTTTTTGATCCTCTCCAATACCAACACCAGTATCTTTTATTTTAAAAGACAGAAGCTCATCCTTCTTATCATAGGAAACTGTTAGCTCTACAAAACCTTTTTCAGTAAATTTAATGGCATTACCCAATAAATTATACAGCACTTGCTTTAACCTCTTTGGGTCACAAGATATCTGATCTGGAATTTCCCCATTATTTGTGAAGATCAGCTCAACGCCTTTATCTTGGGACTTAACATTAATAAGAGAGTACACCTCATTTAAAAATGCTTCTAAGTCAATACGTCTATTATCATAATCAAACTTACCAGCTTCAATTTTGGAGAGATCAAGAATCTCATCAATTAAAGCGAGAAGATGATGTGCATTATGATCAATAATTCTTACCGCATCATCTTTCCCCTCTGGGTCAGATGAGTCTCGTTTTAAAACATCTGCATATCCAAGAATCGCCGTCATTGGTGTTCTTATCTCATGACTTATATTGGCCAAGAATTCTGTTTTAGAACGACTAGCACTTTCTGCCTTAAATATGGCATCAATAATCTTTTGATGCTGTTCTAGAACAGTAGAGTATAAAGGCCTAAAAACAAGACCCCATGTTAAGAAAAACTGTATGACACAAAAAGCCACTAGAGCAAAGCCCATATAGTAGTAAATATCTAATGATTTTTTTAACTTATTTTGTAAACGTTTGGAGATAACTTTCAGAATATTTCCTAAACCATCTCTTGATGAAAAAGATAGATATTGAATATTAATCTTTACATCTTTCGCTACAAGCGTATTACTTTCTAACAAGTCATTAGCTGTTTTTTCGAATAATTCAAGCTGATAACTTACTTTATTTTCTTTAAATACATTACGTACTTCTTGGCTTACGTCACTGTCTGAACTCACAAGGATACGCTTAAGCTCTATATTACTTGAAGTAATAGCTTTTAACAGAGACTTTATTTCATCATTAGTCTTATTAATAAGATCGACTTTAACATTATCATCATATCTTTCACTCAAGAGAGAGATTTTATTTAAAAGGTCGAGCTGAGAGTTTATTAGCGTATAGATAGAGTGAGTGGTATTTTGACGTTCTACATTTTTGACATGTAAAAATAGTGCACTTATAGAAAGAGTGGCAATGAGGGCGACTCCAACAAACGTAAAAACCAAAAACTTCTTCTTTGTCTTCTTAATAATTCTTTCAGAATCATTCATAACTAATCTCCAGTCTTTTAACTAATGGCTTCTTTTTTTAAAATCAAGTAAGATTCAATATTCTTGAATGCATTATTTAACTGTTCTTTATCTTTAGAAGAATTATATTTCTCAATTTCAAGACTCATTTTTTCAAGAAAATTAAAACCATAGGGAGCACAAAAACCTTTCCAGCGATGAGTAACCTCTCGTATCGATTCAAAATCATCATTTTCCAATGAGATCTTTAAAGACTCAAGTTCATGTGTGCGATCTTCGACAAATTCATCCACATACTCCTCAAGGCCTTTAGTCACCTTCTCATCCTCAATTCCATAATTCATCAAAATCTCTCCCTTAGCAAATGCAAATGACAAGTAATATGCACAATGTTAAAATAACATGTTTCAATAATAATGACACATCTTTTAACATTGGGCTTAATATGCATAAAATTCTTTTAATAGAAGACAGTAAAGAAATATACCGAATGGTAGATAATATACTCACTCAACCGCTTGTGACTATCAACTGGGCCCAGACACTTAAAGATGCAAATACGCAAATATCTGAGCAGGACTTTGATCTTATTTTATTAGATATTGAATTACCTGATGGAAATGGCCTAGAGTTCTGTACGCAAGCTCAAGCAAAAAATCCTGAAACACCTATTTTTATAATCACTTCACACAGTGACCTATCAGAAAAAGTTATGGGCTTTTCAGCTGGAGCCGACGACTATATCACCAAGCCATTTAACGCAATGGAATTAAAAGCAAGGGTAGATGCCAGGCTCAAAAAGATCAGCTTACTCAAAACAGTATCAGACAACTTAAAATGGAAAGAGATCGAGATAAATAAGTCTAGTCAGGAAGTCATGATTTCACACGAAGGAATCCAAAAAAAACTAGACCTAACAAGTCTTGAGTTCAAGCTCCTTATGTACTTCGCTAATAATCCACATGAGGTTATTGAGAGAGATACACTTTTAAATAACATATGGGGCGCAGACGTTCATGTTTACTCACGTTCTGTTGACACTCATGTAAGTAAATTAAGAAAGAAACTAGAAGAAGTATCACACATCATTGAATCTGTTCATGGTGCCGGTTATAAATTTAACCCCGATCAATAAGTAAGATCTTACAATTATATTGATATACCCACACGTATCGAGTTAAATCTCTTGTCATACTGAAGAAGTGACTCACCATATCCGTAGTACCACTGAGCATGTAAGTTTATAGGGATGTTTTTCATATCTAAAATAAGATCAATTTTTTCAAACCCGTACTTAAAAAGCCTATCATACTCACCGCCAGGAGAAGAGGTTACATTAAACCTAATTTCGTTAATACTTGAATCTTGGTGACGGTAAAAATTAGTATAAACATAGAACTCAATATGGCCCAAATAATCTACGATATCCTTATTGTATTCTCCCAAGGAATAAAATGTTTTAATCTTAGCTCCATAAGAGATTTTATATGAGCGAGTCTTACTGAAGCCTGATAAGTCAATAAATGACGAGTTATAGCTTCTAGAAATAGTTGAGTCCTTACCATTAGAGTGATGCTCTAAAAGCCCTAACCGGACCAGAAAACTGCCAAAAGATAATTCTTGAACTAGTAAAGGGTTAAAGTTTATATCTCTAAAAGGCTTTGAGTCACTTTGTAGCTCCCAAAACATTGTCTGATTGTACTCAAATAAGAAATTATATTTTCTATTAAGCGCAATACCATAAGTGAAGTCAACTTTTGTATTAGGATCACCTGCCAGAAATGAAAAGTACCCAGCTTGATATACCTTATCATCAACTGTTGGTGCCAAAGCATGTGAATCATATGTCATATAAAAACATGCCAATATAAGCAATAAAGTTTTAATAGCGTTACTTAACATCGTTATCCTTTAAATTTTATATGTCTTTAGGAGATAGCTCCAGGCTTCTTTCGCTCTCACATAAGACATCTCGATTTTTTGTTTCTCAAACTTAGTAATCTCGCCATCCATGAGTCTCATAGCTTGATTGATATGCCCTTTAAGGTCAGAAAGAGATTGATGAAACTCAACCTTCTCTTTGCGTGTCATCTCACTTGTGGCTTTTGTGATCGAAATATTGTCGACTTCCATTTTTAGACTTTTTATATCAACTTCAATACCGATCTTTTTCTCCGTCGTCTTAATTGGCGTCTTTATCTCAGGAATCTCAACCTTCTTTTTCATATGGCATGAAATCATAAAAAACATTGGTAAGATTAGTAAATACTTCATATTATTCTCCTAATTAGCAACAAGTTGAACTATTAAATGGGCGTCGAAATCATCAGCTACAAAGAAATTGTGATCGACATGACCGTAAACCTTTACTAAGTCCCCATTACTTATTCTTTCAATAAAGTCCTTGTATATTGGACTCTTTGATAGCTTTTCAAAATCTACATCTATAAGATCATCACCAGTATCAAGAACAAACTCTCTACTTTCTTTATCTATCTTTCTAATATGTCCAAGATACTTCTTATCAACTTTTCGATGTGGAAACTTTACGTCATAAATGTTTAATTTAACAACAGGGTCTTCCTCTTCGTCATCACTACTAGCATAGTAATAAGTGTTAATACTACTAACATACACACTACCTGCTTCTATTTTCTTTTCTTCTAGGAAATCGTGATCGATTTTACCGTGAACAATAACAGAATCACCAGGAAGAATCTTATGTCCTTCCTTATACCAATCCCAATCATCCATCTCAATCTCGATAGTATCAGTGGACTTCATCTGTAAGATAAAAGAGTCGGCACTAGCACTCTTCACGACACCAGAAAGGGTTACTTCTTTTCCATCAAAAACATTATTTGAAAAAGAAGTAAAACTAAGAGCTAGTATCAACATACATCTTATGTAATTCATCACTCTCCTCCCTTAAAATATTTATTGCTTATCTCGACTCTTGGTTTTTTCCTCAACACTGTCATAGAGTTGATTCAACTTTTCAGAAATATCTTCAACAGACTCACCGTATTTTTGTCTAATATTACCTTTAAGTTGTTCAAGTTTTCCTTCGGACTTATTTAACTCGTCTTCTGTTAAATCTCCCCACTGTTCTTGAACTTTACCTTTAAACTCTTTCCATTTACCTTTAGATATAATTCTATTCATATGTCCTCCATTTTTTTATGAACTACTATATATTAATCTAAGTGGATAATTATTCTTTAAACCGATGACTAAATTATGTGAAGAAATCTACACAACTCTAAAACATCTCTGAAATGCTTGTATTCTTTGTTACTGATAGATTGAATATCATTACTAATAGCAAAGGATCAATTAATGAAAAATGTAGATTTTAAGAACTCTCTTGTCATTCTTGGAAACAAGATAGAGCTCTGGTATGAAAACTCGATAAACATCATTCCGAACTTAGTGGCAGCACTTTTAGTTCTTCTTATCTTTATTGTCATTGGAAAGATAATCAAAAAATTATCAGGTAGACTATTGCCAAAGATCACAAAGAATAAGTCCGTGATTAACTTACTTCAAACAATGATTTATGCCTTTATCATGCTTTTGGGCTTATTTGTCTCACTAGAGATATTGAATCTTGAAAAGACTGTGACATCTATTCTTGCTGGTGCTGGTGTTATAGGTCTTGCCCTTGGTTTTGCATTTCAAGAAATTGCTTCAAACTTTGTATCTGGTGTATTCATTGCTTTTAGAAGACCTTATAAACTTGAGGACATCGTAGAGATCGACAATTACTTTGGTAAAGTTACAGATATAAATTTGCGAACGACAAGCATTACAACATTTCAGGGCTTAGAGGTATTAATCCCAAATAAGTATATGTTTACCAAACCCTTTATAAACCTCACGACAACACCACATAGAAGAATAGATATTGCTGTTGGTGTCTCATATAGTGATGACCTTGAAAAAGTTGAGAAGGTAACCAAACATGCCCTTGAAGAGATAAGCGAGAGAGTTAAAGACAGACCAGTTGAAGTTTACTTTAACGAGTTTGGAGCTAGCTCTATTAATTTAAGTGCGAGAGTATGGATTAATTATCCAAAAAACCAAGCCTATTTAAGAGCTACTCATGAAGCGATTATAGCAATTAAAAAAGCTTTTGATAAAAACAAAATCAGTATTCCATTCCCTATCAGAACACTTGATGTAAATGGTGGAACACTAAATGAGATCAAAGATAAATTTAATAATATGTAGAAACTTACACAAGTTCTATAAGTAACTGAGAAGAAACATTGCTTAACTATTAATAATATTAAGTAAACAAACACAAACAAGGAGAAAGTTTATGTTAAACAAAAATATAATACTCACATCAATGATAATTGCTCTAGCTTCATGCTCACAGACAGCTAAGAAGCCGGTAAAAATAATGAAAGTAAAAAAAGCATTAGCCGCAGATGATGAAATTAGAATTAGTCCTCCAAAAAAGATCGGAGTCATCAATTTCTCATTTGATTCAACTGAAATTAAAAGTCATGAGAGTAAAGAGCTTAAAAGTGTTATTACTTACCTCAATACAGCTCCTGAAAATACAAAGATTATTATTACAGGACATACAGATAGAGTTGGTCCATACACTTACAACAAAGAACTTGGACTAGAGAGAGCGAATAAGATTGCTCAAACACTCATTCAAAATGGAATTAAAAAAGAAAAAATAGAAGTTTTTAGCATGGGAGAGAATGATCCTCTTATCAAAACAAATAATTGGGACCAGAAAAAAGTTAATCGCCGTGCAAGTATCGAACTCATAGAGATTAAGGATCAGAGACTCAGGGCCCCAATATCCACGTATAAGAAATAGTTGTTCAACTATCCTAATAAGTGACCGAGAAAATCTCGGTCACCTCTTTCTACTCAAAAGCCCTTAAAACCAAACACACAAGAGCACTTAACTAACCAAAATAATAGTTTGACTAGCCGAACATATATAAGACAAAAATTAACCTATTTAAAAACTTGCTTTTGCCTAATAAAAAGCACTTAACTCATCACAATCCGTAGCATATAATAATCTCATCTTTATAAGTATTTATTAATCACAAGGAGATTAACCTATATGTCTGCTATTGCTTATTACATTCGTAGTTCGATTCTAAAAAAGCAGGTCATGGGTGTGACTGGTCTATTACTATGTGGATTCCTATTGACTCACTTTCTAGGAAATACACTTTTATTTGTAAGTTCGGACGCATTTAACACCTATGCCTACACACTAACCTCTAACCCACTCATCTATTTAGCTGAAGCTATTTTAGGTGCAATTTTCTTGGCCCATGTTGGTATGGCCTTGAAACTTGTTATCGAAAATAAAGCTGCTCGTGGTGACCAAGAGTACTTTATCAAAACAAAGACAGGTCGAGGCTCAACATTTGCTTCATCAACAATGCCTTATACAGGTACGTTGATATTCGTATTTCTAGTTCTTCACTTGCTACAATTTAAATTCGGACCAGAATATATGACAGTAGTAAACGGTGTAGAGATGAGAGATATTTACAAGACAGTTGTCGAATACTTTCAATCACCTTTAAATGTTCTCTGGTATGTAGTTGCAATGTTTTTAACGGCCATCCATGTCTCACATGGTTTTTGGTCGGCATTCCAGTCTCTGGGCTTCAACCACTCAAAGTATAATGGAATTATCAATATTTCTTCTAAGGCATTTGGTGTACTTGTTGCACTTGGTTATTCTTCAATTGCTATTTTCTGTTTCCTTAAAGGGGGTATGTAAATGTCTGACATTAAAAAACTAGACGGTAAAGTCCCAAGTGGAGACAACATAAGATCTCTTTGGGATGAATATAAATTTAATATGAAACTTATTAACCCAGCAAACAAGAGAAAGTTCGATGTCATCGTCGTCGGTTCAGGACTCGCTGGAGCATCTGCGGCAGCAACTCTTGCAGAACTTGGTTACAACGTAAAATGTTTCTGTATTCAAGATTCACCGAGAAGGGCCCATTCAATTGCTGCTCAAGGTGGAATTAATGCTGCAAAGAACTATCAAAATGATGGCGACTCTGTATGGAGACTCTTTTATGACACTGTAAAAGGTGGAGACTACAGAGCAAGAGAAGCGAATGTTTATAGACTAGCTCAAGTATCAAATAACATCATAGATCAGTGTGCATCTCAAGGTGTACCTTTTGCTCGTGAATATGGTGGGACACTTTCAAATAGATCTTTTGGTGGTGCTCAAGTTTCAAGAACTTTCTACGCAAGAGGCCAGACTGGTCAACAGCTTCTTCTTGGTGCCTACCAATCTCTTCAAAAAGAAGTGCATAAAGGTAAAGTCCAGATGTACACAAGAAGAGAAATGGTTGAAATGGTAACTGTAGATGGAAAAGCTAGAGGTATCATCACGAGAAATCTCATCACTGGTGAATTTGAGAAGTTTGCAGCTGACGCTGTTCTTCTTTGTACTGGTGGTTATGGAAACGTCTTCTTCTTATCGACAAATGCCATGGCCTCAAATGGTTCTGCTGCATGGAAAGCTTATAAGAAAGGCGCGATGTTTGCTAACCCTTGTTACACACAGATCCACCCAACTTGTCTTCCAAAGCATGGAGAGAATCAGGCAAAGCTTACTCTTATGTCTGAGTCACTAAGAAATGATGGACGTGTATGGGTACCAAAGAAAGGTGGCGACACAAGAGCACCAAATGATATCCCAGAAGAAGAAAGAGACTATTATCTTGAAAGAAAATATCCTTCATTTGGAAACCTTGTTCCACGAGATGTTGCTTCAAGAAATGCCAAAGAAATGATCGACGACGGTAAGGGTGTTGGAAAAACAGGTGTAGCTGTTTATCTTGATTTTGCAGACGCTATAAAGCGAGACGGTGAAGACAAGGTTAAAGAAAGATATGGGAACCTCTTTGATATGTATCAAAGAATTACAGATGAAAACCCATACGAAGTTCCAATGAAGATCTACCCTGCAGTTCATTATACAATGGGTGGTCTTTGGGTTGATTACAACCTCATGACAACAGTCCCAGGATGCTTTGCTCTTGGTGAAGCTAACTTTTCTGATCATGGTGCAAATAGACTTGGTGCTTCAGCTCTTATGCAAGGGCTAGCAGATGGTTACTTTGTTATTCCATATACTCTTGGTAATTACTTTGCCTCTGAGTCTATGATGGGTAAGAAAGTATCTGAAGATGCTCCAGAGTTTGAAAAGGCTGTAAATGAAGCAAAAGAGAGATTCTCTAAGCTTATGGCCATCAATGGAACAAGATCTGTAGACTCTTTTCACAAAGCTCTTGGTGAGATTATGTGGGAATATGTCGGGATGGCAAGAAATGCCGAAGGACTTAATAAAGCAATTGAAGAAATACAAAAGCTTAAAAATGAGTTTTGGAAAGACGTGAGAGTTACAGGAACTGCTGACGGGATCAACATAGAACTTGAAAAAGCAAATAGAGTCGCAGACTTTATTGAACTTGGCGAGCTTATGGCAAGAGATGCACTTGAAAGACCAGAGTCTTGTGGCGGTCACTTCAGAGAAGAGTCTCAAACTGAAGAGAACGAAGCAAAGAGAGATGACGAAGGCATGTGCCATGTTGCAGCTTGGGAATACACGGGCGATGAAGGAACTCCGATTAGAAATATCGAAGAACTAGATTTCCCTAATGTTCCGCTAACCCAAAGATCTTACAAATAAGGATTTATTATGAGTAATGAAAATAACATGACTTTAAATTTAAAAATCTGGAGACAAAAAGATTCAAAATCAAAGGGAAAAATGGAGGATTATAATCTTTCAAATGTTTCTCCTGATTCATCTT
>DDIK01000220.1 GCA_002338505.1 Bacteriovorax sp. UBA1852 | reverse complement strand
AGGTTAATGAGTGGTTATCTTATGATAACTGGGAGCAAGAGAAAGCCTTGCAAGCAGCTTCACCTTATTGGGAAGCATTACTTAGAACAAGAAGACAAAATGAAGAGTTTGGCCGTGTCCTAGAGTGCCATGGTTACTGCATGGTCTCTAAGGGGAACTCAGAAAATAGGGTTCAATATCGCTCGAAATTAGTTGAAAGTGATGAAGTTAGAACAGATAAGAATTCTTTTTTGTGGATTTTCCTAATTGATGGAACACTCATTCGACTTTCTCCTCACACCTCAATATCGCTCAATGAAATTAATATTTCTTCGCAGAAAGTCTTCTTTAACATTAGGGTAAATCAGGGAAATATCTATATTCTTTCGCGCTCAAGACGACAATTAGAAGTGCAAAAGAAAAGAGAGACGGAGCAGGTCTTCTTTCCTTTAGCTATGTATGAAGCTAATCCAAAGATTCAAAAGTCTTCAATTACTCTTGATGACTATCTCTTTGGTAGGGAAACTCAGATTATTGAACAGTACGATAGAGCAAATTACTATCTCGATTTTAATAACAAGTTTATCAATAAGAATTCGTACTATTTTATTTCAATGCCAAATGCTTCAATTTATGGAGAGAACTTTTCTCTTGAAGCCTATTCCGCAATCTCTGGTGATAGTTACTTTAAAAAAAGAAATTATGGTTTTAATAAACGGGGTGGAAATTGGGCAAAGTTTAATCTAAGAGGTTACGCGAATACGAATGAAGTCGATATGGTAGATGACTCTTGGTACAAAGTGGCATTGCCAGCAAAGAGCTATGAAGAGATTGAGCCTTTAAAGGCTTTGAGAATAAATGAGTTTGTTACAAGGAGAATGCCGTCGATAATCCTGGCACGAGAATTATATCTCCAGAAGTTTTCACGCGAGTTATTTGATCCTAAGTTAAAAGCTGAGACACTGGCGTCAAAGTATGGGTATAGGGTATGGAGTAATAACGAGATCAAAGCAAGAGTTGAGTTCCTAGTGGACTTCACTCGTCGATTAGAGACTTCAAATCTAGCTGTCGCCAAGCGCTATCGCGAAAAAGTACTCGAGAAATCCAGTTTAAAGGATGCTAAAGCACTACGAGTAGACTACTATGAATATGCAATTTATAAGTATATTAAGTCAGGCGAACAAAAGAGGGATAAATTCTTTATTCCTAAATATAATAGTGAACGTCGAGACCTTTGGAAGTATTTTAACGGAATTAGATAAGTGTTTAAAGATAAGAACTTAAGAATAGTATTGGCATCTGGGAGCCCTAGAAGAAAAGAGCTTCTTGGACACCTTAATATAGACTTTGAAGTTATACCTTCTGATGTAGAAGAGGTGACAGATAAAGTGATCCCAAAAGAAGTCGCCATTGATCTGGCAATGCTTAAGGGAAATGATATTTTTAATAAGGTTGAGCATGGCTTGAGTAAAAAGAAGCAAGCAAGTCCTTTAATTATAGCCTCGGACACTATCGTAGTTATTGATCAAAAAGTTTTGGGAAAGCCAAGAGATAGAGAGCATGCAAAAGAGATGCTTTTATCACTTTCTGGAAGAAAGCATGAGGTCTATACATCGATATTCATGAAGTCTATCAACAGTGACTCTCAAGTCGTCGAAAGAGCATTCTGTGTTCAAACCGAAGTTGAATTCGATATTATTCAAGACGATATTCTTAATCTCTATTTAGATAGCAATGATCCTTATGATAAAGCCGGAGCCTATGGAATACAAAATCAAGGTCTTCTCTTTGTTAAAGAAATAAGAGGGTCATATTCTAATGTTGTCGGTTTTCCACTTTCTGATTTTATTCGAGAGTTTAAGCTTTTTGTGGGGGAGCTATGATGATGAAGGTCGTACTTTTACTGGCGTTTGTCTTCTCAAGTATACACGCTCAAGATGAAAGCAGTGCCAGAGAGTCAAATGTATTTGAATATACAAGACGTATATCAAAGGTCATCGACAGTATTGATAAAATTAAGCTTGATGAGTTTTCCAATCGTATTGATGAAGTGAGTGAGACACTTGAGAAATACTTTGAGTATAAGAAAGGCGTTTGTCGTGGAGAGTTTTCAACAATCATTTTTCAAGAGTCTCAAAACAGTCGTACGAACTTTAAACTAACTAAGAAAGAGCAATTACTCTGTTTTAGAGAGTTAAAAGCTTTACAGGTTAAATATATTACCAAGATATTTAAGGTGAGAAAGAATTATCTCGAGTATATGCATACGAAGCGACTGGAAGAATTAAAGAAAGTTCGAGCAAAGGCTCTGGAAGACGTTCAACAAGCGTTTCAAGATACTAGTAGTAAAAAGAAGAGAAGGCGAAGGCGCTAATAGCTATTTCTTTAATCTTCAACTTCAATAGTGGCTGTATTTAATATAGCTTTAAGTGGTCTTACACTTCTAACGCTAATTGAAGATCTTCGAGGTCTAAGGCTTGAAGCTCTTCTAACAGTTCTCTTTCTTTTTGAAGCAGTAGTAACAACAATATTTGCTCTTCCTGTTTCTGTTGTTGTGTTTAATGATGACTCTTTACGTGACATTTTCATATCTCCTAATTATTAAGTTTCTTTTTTTTAAGGCTTAACTAGGAAGTATGATCGTAAAGATGATGACTTTTTAGCTAAGACCTTGACTCAAACAACTTGTTTTTGCCAAATGTAACTCTCTTCATGCTTCGTGCATAATAAATTATTAACTTCTTGTCGGTAGAAAAATCCCCTTCATAAAGGCTAATCTACTTTGGGCAATTATATCATATAGTTAGGTATGTTACCAACTAGGTATATTTTATTTTCCATAAAACCGAATGACGCTACATGTAAGTTCTTGAATTTACATTGATCACAGGGCACAATAGGCTGAATCAAATTTTAAAAATTAGGATGAAAAGTGCAAATAATAATTCTCACACTTTTAGCGACTTTTTTCGTTTCATGTTCAAGTATTAAGATGGCTGCTCTGAGACCAACGGGGACAATCATTTATGATGCTTCTAATGATCTGATGAACGAAAATGACTGGCAGTATTTAGAAGAGTCACTTGTTTCTAATATTAAGCTTGTTGAGACTTTGCTTTCTCAAGACCCTAATAATGAAAAGCTAAAGTTAACTCTTATTAAAGCACTTTCTGCTAAAGGCTTTGCCATTGATGAGACATACTATCTTGAAGACAAACTTAAAGATGAAGAAGACTCAGAGTACAAAGAAAATGCGAAAGTTGCATACACTAAGGCCCTTAGATATTCTTCAAGCTTCTTTAAAAATAGAGGAATGAGTGAGTCATTCCTATCTGACAATGTTAGTAGTCCTGATAAAATAAAGAAAATTCTCGATGAAAACTTTTCTGATAATTCTGTTGATGTGGAGTTTGTGTTCTTTACGGCTCAATCTCTCGCGTCTATGGCAAATCTATCTCGTGAGAGTTTTAAGGTCATTGCATATTTACCAGTGGCCAAGGCCATGTTTGATTGGGCCTGTGAAAAGGATCCTGATTTAAACGGTGGTGCTTGTGATATCTTTTATGCCAGTTACATGGCGTCGCGCCCACGTATGCTTGGAGGAAACCCAGAAAAGGGAAGAAAGATGTTTCAAGAGGCAATTGCCAAGAGGCCTGGTAACTATCTTGTAAAACAAGCACTCGTTGAGAACTACCAAATTCTTGTCTCAGATGATGTTGGCTATCGTCGTATTAAGAACGACTTTCAAACACTAGAGCAAAATGTATTAGAGAATAAAATCTGGAGAGGTGAGAAGCTTACTTCACCAGAAAAGAACTATCTTAATGTGTTCAATATGATTGCGCTTAAGAGAATGCAGATAATCGCAGAAAATGAAGACGAAATATTTTAAAAAGGCATAATTATGAAACTTTTATTACCGTTACTTTTCACTTCTCTTGTATACAGTGCAACTATTAAAGTTGCGGTCCTCGCTCCTGAGGGAACAACTTGGGCCAAGAACCTAAAGAAAATGGCTAAAGAAATTAAGAAGGCTACGAATAAGAAGGTTAAACTTAAGATCTTCTTTGGCGGAGCTCAAGGTGATGAACCAGATGTTTTAAGAAAGATTCGTGTGGGACAATTACACGGAGGGATTTTCACAGGTAAGACTCTTGGTGAAATTAATGGCGATGTTAGAGTTATGGAGCTTCCATTTACTTTCTACGATGATAATAAGAAGGCAAGAAGTGTTCTTGAGAAGCTAACGCCTGTCTTTAATGAGAGCTTTGAAAGTAATAAATTTAAAAATCTTGGTTTCTTTGAGATTGGAAATGTTTACTTTGTCTCTAAAAAAGAAACAAAGAATTTAGCTGCACTTAAAGGTCAAAAGATATGGGCCTGGGAAGGTGATAAGTTAGTTGAGTCAATGATTGAGTCGATGGATCTCATCTCTGTTCCTCTACCTCTTCCAGATGTTTTAAGTTCGCTTTCAACTGGAATAATAGACTCAGCTTACGCGCCACCTTTAGGTATCTTATCTCTTCAGTGGAATACTAAAGTTGGTTATTTAATAGACTTTCCTCTTTCTTATTCGATCGGCGCTTTTTTGATTGGAGATAGAGCTTGGAAGAAAATCAGCTCTGAAAATCAAAAGAAGGTACTTGAAATTTCTAAAAAGTATATCGGTCTGGTTAATGAAGGAAATGATAAGGACAATAAAGATGCTATCTCAGCAATGAAGTCTAGCGGTATCAAGTTTCTTGAATTTCCTGAACAAGATCAGAAGAAAGGAAAAGAATTAAGAGAGCAAGTCATTGCAAAGCTTAAAGGTAAGCTATTCTCTGAAAAAGTATATAATTTATTTAACAAAGAGCTTTAATTAATGAACGGACTGATATCCTTATTTGACTCTCTAATTAAGCGCTCTGTTGTGCTTGTTGTTTTTTCGATGCTTCTTATTACTGTTATGAGTATTGTTTTGAGATGGTTTCAAGTTTCATTAAGCTGGACAGAGCCTCTTGTGAGACACCTTGTCTTTCTCTCAGCTTTTCTTGGGGCAACGCTGGCAGCATCGACAAGTCGTCATATAGCAATTGAGATTTTAGAGAAATTCTTAGAAGCAAAGAATGAAACAAAGAAGATTTTTGTATTACAAAAAGTCATCGCAGTTATAACTTCTGTATGTCTGGTTTATTTAATGCTTTCAGGTTATCAGTTTTTTAAGGTTGAAAAAGAATATGGGGCAGAAGTCTTTTGGGGAATTCACTCCTCGGCACTTGTCTTTATTATCCCTCTTGGATTTTCTCTTGTGCTTATTAGAACAGTTTTAAGCCTTTTTGAAACTGCTCAAGAAGGGGAGGCATAAGATGGCAATACTATGTACTGTTGCAATCATCTTTGCTCTTTTAGGGGTTCCTCTTTTTGCAGTTCTTGGAACTCTTGCAATTTTCGCTTTCAAAATGAACGACATTGATGCTTCTGCGGTCTCTGTTGAAATATATCGTTTGGCATCGGCGCCTACTCTTTTAACAATTCCTCTTTTTACTTTTGCAGGTTATATACTTGCTGAGTCGAATGCGCCAAAACGATTACTTCGTTTTTCGGATGCTCTTTTAGGATGGATCCCTGGTGGTGTTGCCATAGTAGGCCTTATTGTCACGGCATTCTTTACAGCTTTTACTGGTGCAAGTGGTGTTACAATTGTTGCGCTTGGTGGTCTTCTTTATCCAATTCTTAGAGATGAGGGTTTTGATGAGAACTTTACCATGGGTTATATCACTACTTCTGGCTCTCTTGGGTTGTTATTTGCGCCTTCTCTTCCAATTATTTTATACGGCCTAGTTGCAAAGGTTGATATCGATCTTCTTTTTAAAGCGGGGGTAGTTCCTGGGGTTCTTCTTATCGTTGTACTTGCTATTTACTCTTATAAAAAAGGTAATGTTGCATCAAGAACGAAAGGGATTGATACAAAAGAGCTTATCACGGCATTTAAAGAAGCTTTCTTTGAACTTCTGCTTCCCGTTGCTGTGCTTGTAGGTATTTATGGTGGTTTTACAACTGTATCTGAAGCCGCAGCTGTTACAGCTTTCTATGTCTTAGTTGTTGAATGCTTTATTTATAAGGACCTTGATCTCTTTAAAGATGTTCCTAAGGTGACAACAGAATCGATGACTCTTGTTGGTGCGATTTTGATTATTCTATGCTGTGCTCTTGGGTTAACTAATTTCTTAATTGATGAAGAAGTTCCAGCTGCTATTTTTGAGTCGATGAATGGTATTTTAACGAATAAATATACATTCCTACTCTTTATGAATGTCTTCTTACTTGTCGTAGGGAGTTTAATGGATATCTTTAGTGCAATCATTGTTGTCGTTCCACTTATTCTGCCTCTTGCTAGTGAGTTTGATATTCATCCTATTCATATGGCCATTATATTCTTAACTAATTTAGAGATCGGATATATTACTCCTCCGGTTGGGATTAATTTATTCATAAGTAGTATTCGTTTTAAAAAGCCTATCACTGAACTTTATAAGGCATCGCTGCCTTTTCTCTTTCTTCTTTTGATTTGTCTTTTAGTTATTACTTATGTCCCAGCTCTAAGCTTGATGTTTGTAGACTAGGAATAAAGTGAAGAGAATTATATTTCTACTCTATTTTTCATTTCTCACTTTTAGTGCAAATAATTCTGTTATTGGAGAGAAGAACTTTGAGCACTACACGGGGCAGAATGATCCTTCTTTAAAAGTTAATTATCGATCTGGCGTCTACTTATTTAAGGATAAGGCTTATGAGGATCGATTTCCAATGGATCTCATAGATCAAGATATCTACTTTTTAAAAACTTATTATCAGGACTACTTAAAATTAAGTCTTCAATGTGATGATAATTTCTATAAAGAAAATGTCGATTATATCCATTACCTATATAGGTTAAGCGCAATATCTACTCTCTATGAGTATCTCAGGAAAATTCATATTTCGCTGTATCAATTGGGGGAGCTTGAGGCTGAGTGTTCTCTGGATTATGATGCACTTTTTGGAGAATGTCGTCCTAAGTCTAGAGAGATGAGTGGTTTCCTCAGTCGACTTGACTCTCACTTTATTGATGTTATCGATTGGGGCCGTTATGGGTTTGTTCCAAAGAATACAAAGTTAAATCACTTTAAAAGTTTCCACGGCGATACTTTTGTGAAAAATATTCTGCACAGAAATAAACCGATTGAGCAAACTCTTAATACCTCATGTCAGAGAATTAAGTCTCACATGACAAGTTTTTGCTCAGAAGAAGATAAGTTCTATGGGCTTAGCCGCGTTCCAGAAATAACTCAATTTATTCAATCGCAAAGTATCTTTAAGGTTGTTAACGAAATTGGTTCAGGCAAAGAGTGTATGCAGCGCTTTGTGAGCTCTTACGATGAAGTGGAGAATAAGTCTGACTTCCTATTTCCTTTATTGCAAAACCCTGTTGATGAAAAGAAGAAGCTCTTTTTCTACGGAGCTTTAAAAGAGTTTGAAGAGCTAGGGGTTAGCGTTCTTCCTGCTGAAGAAGAAGCTATTGAGAATGTAGAAGTAAAAGAGGCTATAAAGAAAGCTGAGCCAAAAGTTATTGCAAAGAAGAAGGTCATAAAGAAGAAAGAAGTTCAAGTTATTACTAAGAAAGAAAAAACCAAGGTAAGAACTAAGAAAAAGCTGAGCGCCTTGCACCTTGCCGTTCAAGAGTTCTTAAAAAAGAGGACTGTTGTCAGTGTAGATCTTGAGCAAGCGAAGAAAGAGTATCTCTTTCCAAAGAAGCTTATTAAGAAGTTTAATGGTCCTCTAAAACCTTTTCAGACTTTAAAAGCATTAAAGGAAATGAAGAAGAATGATATTCTAGGCTCGATACAGACACCATTTAGCTATATCTTTTTGAGGTATATGTTAGACTTCGATTTGCATCAGGGACTATTTAACTTAAAGTCTGTTTTAGGACAGGAGTTTTATATTGTTGATGATATTGAAAAAAAGAAAAAGCCTATAAAGATTAGGCTTACAAATAATAAGAAAACAAATTATCAGTGGAAGTTAGAAATAGTAGAGGCCACCAAGTAGGTGACCTCTCCATTAATTAGTACTTTTCTGAAATTTTCTTAAGTCTTCTTTCTGCTGCAGAAGCAACACTTAGAGCAAGGAAGAAACCAGCATTTTCACCGTTCTCATCTTTACCAAATAGACTTACGTTCCCAACTCTCTTTGATCCGATTTTATAAGCTGATGTCCAGCCAAAACCATAGAGTTCAAACTTTGGAAGTGGAATCCACATACCAAAGATCTTTGGACCAACATAGAAAGCTACATTTTTAAGCTTTTCTACTGAGAATGCTACTGCTGGTAGAGCACCTGCTGCAACACCTGGAATCATTCTTCCACCAGGAAGAGTTTTTGGATCAAGTTGTTTAACATCAGCATCAAATAGATCATCTAATGATACTGTGAATGAAAGAACTGAACCAGGTCCTTCCAAGTTTGGGTTAAACATGATGTAAGAGCTCTTGTACTTTGGTACTTTGTAAGTACCACCTACTGTGATCTCTAAGTTTTCCATCACCATCGAAACGATGAGATTGTCTTCTAGAATGTTTAGGTTTGGACCTTGAACACCTGGAATGCTTACATTACCTTCACCACCACATGATGTTGTAAAAGTCGTTAGACTTAGTACTGAAAGTAAAAGAATTGAAAGTTTTCTTAGCTTTGTTGCTATCATTACCCACCTCGCTGTTATGTGTACTCTTTTACAGACCTATCGGAGTGAAAAAATGAAGCTTAAGTGTTTTTATAAAGAAAAAACCCCTAAGCTTATGCCTAGGGGTCAATGAGTTGGGCAGTTATACTTGATACTATAACAAAAGGATCAAGTTAACTCTTAATTTCTATCTGCGACTCTTTCAAGTGATCTTTTCTGTGAAGAATTAACTGATAGTGCAAGGAAGAAACCTGCGTTCTCACCGTTTGCATCAGCACCAACAAGTGAAAGATTACCTACTCTTTTTGAATCAGTGTAAAATCTTGTTGTGATCATAGCGCCTTGTAGATCAAGCTTGTTTAATGGAACCCAAATACCAAAGACCTTTGGACCAACATAGAAAGCTACGTTTTTTAATTTATCAATAGAGAATGCAACAGCTGGAAGTGCTCCAGAAGATACTCCTGGAATTGCTCTTCCACCAGGTAGTGATAATGGATCAAGTCTCTTTACGCCGTCACCTAAGATATCATCTAGAGATACAGAGAAAGCTAGTATTGTTCCATCACTTTCAAGATCTGGAGCAAGCTCAAGGTAAGAGTTTGGATACTTCGGAATGGCGTATCTTGCACCACCTTCAACTTTTAAGTTTTCAAAAACAATATCAATTAGAATATTGTCTCCAACTAAATTGACTGTAGGGCCATTAACTCCAGGAATCGATTGATTGAGTCCACTTGTTCCACTTCCGCATGAAGTAAAGAAGAGTGAAAGTGATAGTAGTAGAGAGATGAATGTTACTTTCTTCGCATTCTTTGTTAAAGTTACTGAATTTCTCATTTGCTGTCCTCAAGAAGAAACGTCGTCTCTTCCCGAAATAATGACATTATCAAAAACGTCCCAAAGATAGCATTACGTACAACTTGTCATTATTTAGCTTTTTTTCGTTTGTGCTTGTTAAAGCTTTTTCATTATGCCCGTTTCTATTTCGGGTTCAACTAAGAATGTGAAGAAAATGTGAATTCTTAGAAAAAACAAGGATAAAGTCATGAAAAGCTAATTATTTTAATAGTTTAGGGAGGTGATCTTACTCTTCGTTAGTTTTTTGTACTGACCACTATTTCTGTCAGTGATAATTTAATGAGTGCCTCTTTTTCGTGATTTTAAATATTCTTTATAGAAAAAGGACCTTTGGTCAATGATGCCGCATTTAAACTTCATGTGAGAATTGATAAAATATTATTATGAGAATCCTTGGTGGTAGTGACCCTCAATATTCAAAAGCTCAACAAACTAGAAACTCTGAACCTAAAGAGGCGAGCAAGAAGTCGGATAGTCCACTGAATGACTCAAGAATGACTAAGAAAGAGGCTCCCGTAAAGAACCTTAGTGATGAAGAGATTATTGCAAAGCTTAAAGCTAAAAAGTCTGTTACTGAGGCAAAAGAAGCGGCAAAGTCTGAAGTTAAGGTTGAGAAGTCTCCTGATAATGAAGAAGAAAAAGATCTCTTACTCAAGAGTGATATAGGAACAAATAATCCAAATGATCCCACTGTTAAAGAAAAGCTAAAAGATATCCTAAAGTCTGGAGCATTTAGTTTTAATCAAAAAGAAAAAGACGTCCTTTCAAAGATTTTATAAATCCAGAGCTATATATCTAGTGGCTCAAGCATTGCTTCAACCTTTTCAATAGTCTCATCAATAATAACCTTAAGATCACCATCAATTACTGTTGCCGCGGAGTGATTATGTCCACCGCCACCCAGGGCCTGGGCCATGATTCCTACATCCACCGCATGATGTGCAGAACGAAAAGATACTTTTACCTTATTTTCTATTTGTCTAAACATAAGAGCGACTTTGAGATTATCGAGAATTAACAAGTGATTAATAAAACCGTGAACATCTTCGACATCACAGTCATAATCAGCAATATCTGTATCCTTTAAGATGATCCAGGCCACTTCTTCATTCTTTGAAGTTTGGGCAGAAGCAAGAACATTACCAACAAGCTTCATGTAACCAATTTTCTTAGTACCATTTATCAAATTAAAAGCCTGTGGTGGTTTTACTCCTGACTCTAGAAGACGAGAAATTACTTTGTGAGTATTTGCTGTCACAGTAGGGTATCTAAAGCTACTTGTATCTATGATGATAGATGTATAGAGGGCCAATGCCATATCTTCATCAATCTCAACACCTAGAGCAGTGATAAGATCAGCCACAAGTTCACCTGTAGCAGCCTTTTCGATGTCTATACAGTGAATGGCCGCAAGCTCTCTGGGGCAAGGGTGATGGTCAATAAATAGTAAGTTACTGGTTTTAAGAACAAGCTCTTGAACACTCGCACCAATTCTTGGTAAAGAATTTGTATCAGTAACAATTAAAAGATCTATTTTATCAATATCATCTTTAACTTCATCATAGGACTTTATGACATCTTTTGGGTCTAAGTAGCGATATCTCTCGTTGAGTTTTTTCTCGTTAACACAAATAGCCTTCTTACCAATTTTCTGTAGAGCTAGGCAAAGCGCCATTTCTGAGCCAATACCATCAGCATCAGGATAGATGTGAGTCGTTATCACAATTGTTTGGGCCTTGTTAACTTGAGTGAGAAATCTTTGGGTGACTTTGTCCATTTATATAAACCTATGAAATATTGATAAGAAATTAGTATAGCAGAGAAGTATTATTATTATAAGAAAATGAATAAGTAACCATTCCTGACTCTTTTGCTTGGACAATCCTCTCTTTTCTATCTCCGATGAATTAGATATGATTTTAAGATGCTAGAATCAAATGACTATCTCATTCAAATTAAGGGTCTAAGTAAGTCTTACTCTGATAAAGACGTGCTTAGGGAATTAGATATTTCTATTCCTACTAAAGGCATTCATGGTTTCTTAGGAAATAATGGCGCTGGGAAATCGACCCTCATGAAGTGTATTCTAGAGCTCATTGATTTTCATGCTCATGAATTTACGAAGACCCCTGGTCTTGAAATAGGCTATCTTGCAGAAATCCCTGCTCTCTATGAAGATATGAAAGTCAGAGATTATCTCGAATTCGTTCATAGTATTTATCAAAGTAAAGGCGATGAATTAGAGACAGACCATTTGATAGAAATGTGTGCTCTGAAAGAGGTGAGTGATGAGACAATTGCTAAACTCTCTAAAGGTTATAAGCAAAGAGTCGCATTTGCTGGAGCAATTTCATATAGACCGAATCTGATTATCTTAGATGAGCCCTTTGTTGGACTTGATCCGCATATGGTCATGAAGATGAAAGAGTTATTAAATGAAATTGCAAAGACGAGTTCAGTATTTCTATCTTCACATCAGTTAAATGATATTTCAGATATATGTGACACGGTAACTATTATTCACAATGGAGTGATTGTTAAGAGTGGTGATATCAAGGAAATTCATAAGACGCTACATCATAGTGTAAGTGTTGAAGCAGAGTTTGAAAATGCGACTGCAGATGCATTAGACAGAATTCAAAAAGATCTAAATTGTGAGATTGAAGAGAAATCATCTGGAATATACTTATTTACAAGTAGTGAGCAAGAGAACTTTAAAAGTCTCTTGTCACATTCATTTATAAAAGCTGAATTAATTGTTCTTTCACAAAGAGAGGTTGAGGTTAAACTTGATACTCTTTTTAAGGAGGCAACAAAGGAATGAAGCTTCTTAAGATATTAGCACTCAAAGAGATCCGAGAGGTCTTTAATAGGCCAATGATTTATATCTTTATATCCATTTTTTCATTTATTAGTGGTTCAATCTTTTATGGAAACCTCCTCACTTTAAATGAAGTAACGAATAAGAATATTGTCGATGTTGTTTTAGCACCAACGTTCTCTGCGATAAACTTTCTTCTTATCTTTTTTACACCTGTCTTAACGATGGGAGCTTTTGTGAATGAAAAGAAGAATGGGACACTGAACCTCTTGATGCTTTCAAGACTTAAGAGTTCTCAGATTTTTCTCGGTAAGTATATTAGTTTTCTTGTTCAAGGTTTACTAATATTTAGTACAACATTGGTTTTTCCAATCATCTTAAAGTTTAGTGGTTTTAATGATATGGGAATGATCTTCACTTATTTAATCGGTCTCTATCTCATGTATTGCGCATTTGTGAGTATTGGGCTCTTTTGTTCTCTTATTTCAAAGAGTGCGGTTACTTCAATTGTTATGTCCTTTGCTATTCTCTTTTCATTTATGATCTTATTCACGACTGCAGCGCTTATTGATAATGTGATGATCTCACAAATTATTCAGTACTTTAGTTTTGGTGGGCATATTTATTATTTCTCAAGAGGGGCCATTGCAAGTTTTGATATCGTTTATTTAATTTCTTTTTCAGGATTCTTTTCC
Source organism: Bacteriovorax sp. UBA1852 (assembly GCA_002338505.1). Classification (GTDB taxonomy): domain Bacteria; phylum Bdellovibrionota; class Bacteriovoracia; order Bacteriovoracales; family Bacteriovoracaceae; genus Halobacteriovorax_A. The sequence goes on along the minus strand of DDIK01000220.1, from coordinate 28,341 downwards.
TACTTCTCGATCCAGCTTCTTGAGGTGAAACGATGAAGAATAAAATGTTTATATTCACATCAAGTTTGTCTCTATTACTTTTGATGCTAGTTTTCTTCTCTGTTGTGGTAATCCCTGAGCATCCACTTGTTTATCAAATCTTGTCACTACTTTTTATTTTTTCTATTGTCATAAACATCCTAATAAAGAAACGAGAAATACTTAGCTTTATCAATTCTAAGTATTGGAATAATTTATCCAAGACATTAGTAAGTATCTTTCTTGTTTTTATTATTCTCTCACTTGTGAATTATATTGCTGTTAAGAAGCCTGTTGTCTTTGATATATCTGATAGGAAGCTCAATAGTCTCTCTGATCAGACGCAGAGAGTGCTTGAGAGTAAAGTTGCCGACAAAGTTGAATTCATAATTTTTTCAAGTCAGAATAATCGTGAAAAAATATGGAACTTTTTAGAACTTTTTCAAAATAGTAATCAAAAAATAATTATCAATCACTTTGATCCTATTTTAAGACCAGACCTTACTCAGAAGTACAGTGTCGTGCAGGCACCATCAATTGTTCTCAAAAGAAAAAGCGCTGAGTCAGGAAAACATATTGTTGTTACCGACCTTCGAGAGATCTCTATAACGAATGGCTTAATTAGGCTTTATCGAGATCGAGACCCCCTTCTATGTTTTATCAAAGACGATAGTTTTGTTAAGACTGGAGAAACAGGATTTAGTCAGTTCTTTAACCTCTTAAATCAATCTTCTTTTCAAGTAAGGCAGCTTGATCTTCTTAAAGAGAGTGAGATCTCTGCAAGTTGTTCTGCTATCATACGCTTCTCAATGAGCCGAAATTTATTAAAGTCTGAACTTGATAAGATAAAGAATTATTACAATCGGGGTGGTGTCGTTCTTGGGACTTTCTCTCCTATGTTTAAAAATGATCTTCATCAGGAGATGAGAGAGTTTTTTGAGGAGAATCTTCTTCAGGTTCATAATGATATTGTTATAGATAAAGAACAAAATATTTCAGGAAGTAACGGAAGTGCACCTTTTGTGACAAATTTTGATCGTCTCGGAGTCAACTTTAATAGAGGTCAAAAAGTCTTCTTTCCTCTATCAAATTCTATTAGCTCGTCTCTCGCAAATGAGAATTTTCTTTCTTTGGCGTCAACGTCAGAGAGTAGTTGGGTCGAGAAAACTCTTATCGAGCTTTTAGCTGATTCGATTAAGTACGATGATAAAGATGTTCCTGGACCTGTTCATATGGCCGCGGCCATAGTTAAAGAAGATCGACCAAGATTAATTGCTCTAGGAAATTCAAGCTTTGTATCAAACAAGTTTATTAAATATAGTACAAACTTCACTTTTATTTTAAATATATTTCACTGGATAGCGGGGGAGGATACACTGACTTCTCTTAACTCTGCTGTTTTTAAAGAAGAGCCAATATTTATAAGTAGTACTCAGAAAAATCTTATTCTCTTTATCTCAATTATTGGAATGCCTGTGCTATTTCTCTTTGTGGGAATCTTTCAATATCGTAGAGGAAAGCAGTGAAAAGAAATAGTGTTCTCTTTGCTATTATCATCTTTTTGCTAGGAATTATCTACTTCTTTATCGAACGTGAAGAGCAACGAGAGTATAAAGAAGCACAAGAAAAGAGTCAGCTCGTAGACTTCTCTAAACTTGGAGAGATTAAAAAGGTTGAGTTAAATGATTTTACGATCGAGTCGGTGGGGCGAGATCGATACTTTAACAAAGATAAGAAAAGACTTTTAAATACTGATTCTGTGAATTATCTCTTTTCTCAATTGTTAAAAATTAAGGTCTTAAGAAAGCTTGAAACAACTGACGAATCAATGTTTATTCCTGCTCAGCCAATGATGATTTCTTTTACCTTTGATAAGGGAGATGTGAAATTTTTCTTAGGGAATCGTACAAGTACTGGTGACCAATTTTACATGAAGATTCTTCACGATCAAGACTCCTCTCTTATACTTTGTAAGAAAGAAGGGGCTTTTAACATAAAAGATCCTCGTGAAAAGAAAGAGGCCGCATATAAGCATATAAAGAGCATATTTGGTCTTGATGAGAAATTCTTCATTGAAAAGAGGCCCTTTAGATTTTTCGAGACTATTAATAAGGTAACCATTAATAGTTTTAGAAATACAGAGTTCTCGCTTAATTTTAATCTCAAAGAAATTGGTCATGACTTTGGTTTTACTCCAAAGATCTTAGGTGAAAAGGTGGAATCCTATAATTCAAGACTAAAAGAAGTGAAAGCAATAGCTGTGACAAAGAATGATGGCCTAGTCTCAACACTTATTGGTGAAATCACTGTAAATGCTTATGAAACGATTAAAGCTTATAGAAAGTTTGGTGATCTCAATGGCTATTTCTTAGTTTTAAATAATTATGTTTATGAAATCGATTCTCATGGCTTTCGTACAATCTTCCCTCATCCACAAGACTTTATAGACAAGAAAATTGCAGCAGAAAAAATTCTTTTAAATTATTCCGATTTTTCAAATGAAGATTTACTCTTATTGATGAGTAAAGAGGCACATATGATTAGTCCTCTCTATGATAAGGAAGTAAAGAGAAAAATCTTTCATATTAGAACTGATAAAGGGGACTACTATCTTGATATACTTGAGTCAGATACTATTCTTTACGATTTTTCTAAAAAGATTGCATATCACTATCTCGAGACGTTAAAATAGCCTATGGTTGAAACTCTTAATAGCTATATTCAAATCCTACTTCATCCAATTCTCACTCATCAGGCTAGAAGTGAAGAGAGAAGTCGCCTTCAGATGATGAAGAAGAATAGATTGTTTGAAGTTGTCAGAGAGTCAACGGAGCACGATAGAAGAATTGATTTTACAACGATTGTACTAATCTCATGGCTTTTCTTCATGATCTATAGTTTGTATTCTTTAGCTTTTGCAAATCTTGGATCAGTAATTACTGCTGATGAAGAAACAACTGGTTTTATCTCGTCATTAATTTCATCAAGTGAATTTCAAAAGAAATTATTCATTCTAACAATGATTGCAAATGTGGTCTTCTTTCCTCTTTCCGCTTGGATTTATGTAAAGCTTTGGAGGACGTTAATTAATTTCTTTTTGAGTATTTATGATAAGAATGTTGAGAAAGACAGTGTTGATGAGGTTGTGAATTATTCATTAGTTTCAAATTTCTTCTTAATTATTCCTGTTATTGGTAATTTTATAAAGATGCTATGCTCAGCCTATTATATTTTCCTAGGACTCAAGTATAATTTAAAGTTAAACTCCGTTCAGTCCTTTGTTGTGATCTTGTCCCCAGTTATTCTGATTGGTCTCTTGTTATTGGCCATGATGTTATACGTGTTACTAATTATTAATTTAATCGAATTCCCAATATTATTTAACTAAGAAGCAGACGTGAAAATTTTAATTGTTGATGATGAAGAAATTATTCTTGAAATTTTAAAAGATGATATTGAAGAGAGCTTTCCTGGGGCTTCAGTTGTTTGTGCAGTTGATGGTGTTGCAGCACTTGAATTGTATAATAAGGAAGCTGATTTTACGCTCGTCATAACTGATATTAAAATGCCTAGAATGAATGGTCTTGAATTGATAGAAGAAATTAACAAACAAGACAGTCCTCCGCCAGTGATAGTTGTCAGTGGTCATATTGATAGAGATTTTGATATAAACTATGGAAATAAGGTAAGTGTACTTGCAAAGCCATATGACTTTGAAGTTCTTGAAGAGTTAATCAAAAATCATTGAGCCCTTTGGCCAGAATTTGTAAGAATAAAATGGCCCTCCCTTCTTTACTGAATGATCCCCAGTTGCTTAAATGAAAAAAACACACACAACACACAAAAGACAATTGACTGATAGATGAAAGGAGTTCCAATGTCCTATTTTGGCGGCGCACTAAATGCGGGTGGCATAGAAGTAATCTGTGGCCCAATGTTTTCTGGAAAGACAGAAGAATTAATCCGTAGAGTAAAAAGACTTCAGATAGCAAGACAGAAAGTTCAAATATTTAAGCCCGTTATTGATGATAGATATCACAAAACTGATGTTGTTAGCCATTCATCGATGGCCATAGAGGCTACGCCTGTTCAAAATGCACTTGAAATACTTCAAAATGTTTTTGATTCAACCAGAGTCGTTGCGATTGATGAGGTCCAGTTCTTTGATGACACTATTATCAAAGTTATTCAAAAGCTTGCCAGAAGAGGCATACGTGTTATCTGTGCTGGCTTAGATCAGGATTTTAAAGGCGAGGCTTTCGGTCCAATGCCTGAGCTTCTATGTATATCAGATGAAGTTTTAAAAGTGCATGCTATTTGTACCGTTTGTGGTGCATCGGCTACAAAGTCTTATCGCAAGCCTTCTCGAAATAAGGATCAGGTTCTTGTCGGAGAAACTGATTTGTATGAAGCAAGGTGTCGTTCTCATTTTGATTACTATGGTGAAGATGAAGACGTAAAGGCATTTTCAATTTCACTAGGTGGACTTAAAGAAATTAACGCACAGGGAGGAGCGGAGATTGCAAGCGACGGGAAGTCTCTTTAAATTTCTTTAGTTATGACTTAGGGCCATGATAGAATTCTCGGGAATTTAAAAAATTAACCGGGGATATTCATGAGCACTTTCGAGACATTTATTTCCAAAGAAGAAATTCAAACTAGAGTTTGTGAACTTGCAAAGAAGATCGATGAGGATTATCAAGGTAAGGATCTTGTGATCATTGGTGTCCTTAATGGTGCCTTTATGTTCTTAGCTGATATCGTTCGTGAACTAAAGACACCCGTACATCTCGATTTTATATCTGTATCAAGCTATGCGGGAACTGAAAGTACAGGTAAAGTTAGCCTCATTAAAGATATTAAAATTGATGTTAAAGACAAGCACGTTCTTCTCGTTGAAGACATTGTCGATACGGGCCTAACTATTACGGAGCTACTAAAACTTTTCAATCAAAGAGAACCTGCATCTCTAGGGCTAGCATCTCTCTTACATAAATCATCAAAGACTAAGCATGATGTTAAAATTGATTACTTAGGTTTTGAAATAGAAGATAAATTTGTTATCGGTTATGGACTAGACTTTGATGGCCGTTACCGAGAGCTTCCTTACATTGGAGTATATTCTGAAAGCTAAGAAAGTCAGAACAGAAGGATCTGTTAGAATTGATTTACTAGGTGGAACGATTGATCTTGTTCCTCTTAATTTTATACTACGAGATACTGTAACTTTAAATATCGCAACCTCTTTAAAAGCAAAAGTTGAAATTGAAGAAACGAAAGGCGATTTAAAGATTGTAAGTATTGATTATGGGAATTCATTTACCTATGAGGCGAAAGAATTTAAGACAAAGAATTTTATCAGTGATCACTTTGGTCCAATGAGCTTTGTCTGCCAAATTCTGGATCATTTTTCTGTGACAAAGAATATCACTCTTACTCTTTCTTCTGGCTCTCCTCCTGGAGCAGGACTTGGTGGCTCATCATCAATGGGTGTTACTCTCTATAAGTGTCTCTGTGAATATACAGATAGACCTTTTAATAGAATTGAAGCGATCAATGTAGTTCAAGCGATAGAATCAAAAATCCTCAATAAGGGACCTTGTGGTTATCAAGATTACTATCCGGCTCTTTATGGTGGAGTACTTGCGCTTGTACCTAGAAATGAAGGTGTTCAAGTTGAACAGTTTTATAGCGAGGCACTAAGCCATGAATTAGAGCAGCGATTAACACTTGTTTATAGTGGGGCCTTAAGACTATCGGCCATCAATAATTGGGAAGTATATAAGTCATTCTTTGATGGAGACGAATTAGTAACGAAGGGACTTAAGTCTATTGCGAAATTAGCAAGACAGGCTTATGAATCACTTAATAAAGAAAATTATGATCAATTCTTTGAGCTTATTTGTAAGGAAGGTGAAACAAGAGAAGGACTCTTTACAAATATTGTAACGACAGAGATGAAAGATATCCGTGATGATCTTCTTGAGAAAAGTTTGATTGATGGCATGAAAGTATGTGGTGCCGGTGGTGGAGGTTGTTTTATTTTAGTCCACTCAGCAAAAAATCGTGATATAATTAGAAAAGAGGTTCAGGATTCTGGGTTACAGATTCTCGACTTTAAAGTTGATAAACCTTTATAAGAGGGTGTTCGTTGAAGAAATCACGTGTTGCAGGATTAAGTATGAAAGGTGGAAGAAGTGATAACTTCTTCTTTTGTCTACTTGATTATCACGCCGACAGTAAACGCTGGTTTCTAAAATCACTACTGCAAGTCGAAGATGAAGATGAAGTTGAGTATGGTGACGATGCTATCAGATCTTGGATTGAACAATATGAACTTGAAAATATTGTTGTCGATTTTCCTTTAACAAAACCTCCATGTCATGATTGTCGTTTAGAATGTCCAGGCATTAGCAAGTGTCCTGTTGAAGATGTTCAGCTTGTTGTGCAGCAAAGTACAAGTATTCTCTTAAATGATCGTAGGCTTAGAAGAGATAATCCTAAGGCCTATGAACGTATGAGAAATAATGATGATCTCTTTGATTATTCAAAAGATCTCTTTGATAAGTGGCCTGTTGATCATCTCTTATCACGCTCATTTAAAAGACGACTCAAGAAAGGATTTCTGCCATATTGGAATCGTCCTCTTGATTTTTGGGTCTGGTGTTTTTATCACGATCAACTTTTAAATCTCTTTAAAACAACTTTTGATTCATTTGGAAATACATCACTCATGATGCTTTCTCGTTTTACTTATCTTAAGAGACACTTTCCAGATAAGCTTGACCTTCTTGAGGGAAATGTGAATCTGGCCCTTATCGAGATGATCAGAGCAAAGATTCTTTTAAAGAAGAATATTATCAGTCTCTCTGATCTTGAAATTGGAGTAGAGGCACGTTTAGATATTGTTAAGAAGATTGAGGCGAAGCTTAATATCTTTATGTATGAAAAAGATCTTGATATTATTGTGAAAAATCCACGTGCATTTGACTCGTTCATTCTTGCTATCATCGGGCAAAGAAAAATCTTAGGAAAGTCTGTTGAACTACCCAAGTGGACAGATCCAGCAAAGACTCAGTTTATTCTGCCTTCATTTTTTGATTAAACCCTAGCGCCACATAGAGCATTAGCAGTCCAGGAATTGCGATGAGAACATTTGCATTACTGAGATTCATAAGTCCGTAGAGAGTATAGAAAACTCCGACACACCAGGCATAGAAAACAAGATATCCGCGAGCAAACTTCTTACCTTTAAAATAGAGGAAGTATATGATGATGTGAAAGACGATGTAGATTGCAAGCATCGTGAGTGTTGTCATGAGCAATACGCCCCAGAGTTCCTGAATAAAATTCTTATCAATCATTCCTTTAAGTTTAGGGTTTGCGGATTCTATGATTTTTTTGGAGACTGCAAATGTTGAATTGAATCGATCTTCATTTAAGAGGAGAAGATAGACGTATAGCACTGCAGTAATATCGGCGAGAAAAGCACTCGATATTGTTAGAATTTTGAACTTTTTTTCGTTAAGATGCTGGTATAAATTAGTTAATGACATTGTAAGATTATAAGAATTATTGAGGATATATGCTATTACAATTTGCAATTTTATTTGGTGCAATAGTACTTTTATACTTTGGCGCTGAATTTGCGCTCGAATCAGCGGAGAAAATTGGTCTGGCCCTAGGGTTGTCGCCCCTCGTTATTGGACTTTTGATCGTTGGCTTTGGAACTTCTTTGCCTGAGTTCTTTGTTTCTCAGTTAGCTTGTTTTAGGGGAGAGAGTGAGATTGCCTTGGGTAATATTGTGGGCTCCAATATCGCTAATCTCTTCTTGATCTTAGGTGTGTCAGGTGTGATCTCATCTCTTTATATAACTACGCGTGAAATCAAGATTCAATTCTACTTTCATATTGCTATAACTCTACTGCTTTGCTTCTTTCTCTTGCAGCCTGTTATTTCTTGGTGGGCAGCCGTGGCCTTTGGAGCTTACTTTGCTTTTTATCTCTATGATACATTCAAGCAGATGAAAAAAGAGAGAGCGCATGTAGGACATCTTGAAGATTCCCATGAAGATCAGAAAATCTCTATGAAGGATTATTTTCTACTTCTTTTAGGATTTGTTCTTCTCTACTTTGGTGGAGAGTTACTCGTAACTAGTGGGACAAAGATTGCGGTTGCTTTTGGAATTTCAAGCTATGTCGTCTCGGCAGTGTTTGTTGCATTTGGAACATCTTTTCCTGAGCTTGTTACCGCGATTATGACGGCTAAAAAAGGCAAGAATACAGATATTATTACGGGTAATATCATAGGCTCTAATATCTTTAATGTGGCCTTTGTTCTTGGAAGTATCAGCTTTTATAACGTAAAAATATCATCAACATTCTATGTCGAGATAACAGCTCTGATCTTTGCGGCACTTTTCCTTCCTGCTCTGGCAATTGCCAAGAGAAAGTTTGGAACTTATGCAGGAGTTCTCTTTCTGTGTATTTATGGTGGGATTGTTTACTCTTGGGTGATGAAATAAGTCTTAGCTCTTATTAAGTATAATCACCGCGGCGTAGTTTCTTTTCAACATCTTTCTTCGCTTGATCATGTCTCTTATCGTGAAGTTTCTTACCTTTTGCAAGAGCGATCTCAATTTTGATATTTGAGCCTTTAAAGTAAACCATGATAGGGATGAGTGTTAGCCTTTCAGCTTTCATTCGATGTTCTATTTCTTCAATTTCAATTTTATTTAAGAGTAGCTTTCGCTTTCTCGTTTCTTCGTGATTGAATTGGTTACCAAAGTCGTATTGTGCGATTTTTAAATTGTGGGCCCATGCCTCACCATTTCTATCAACTGAAATATGGCCTTCGTTAATCGTCACTTTACCGTTTCTGATACTCTTAACTTCAGTACCTACAAGCATAAGGCCTGCTTCGAACTTTTGAACCAGATGGTAATCATACCCAGCTCTTTTATTTTTCACGATAACTTTTATTCCCACTACTTACTCAACTCTTTGTAAAGATTCTGTATATCTTCCAATTGTAACGCCTCAGACCTGATAGTCAAAGGAAGATTAAGTTTCTCTAGGGTTTGTGTCACTGTCTGCTCGGGATATGCGCTTTTTAAGACCTTTTTCATCTGTTTTCTTTTTTGAGAGAAAACCAGACGTAGAAACTTCTCATATTTTAGGAATTCATCCAGTGAGATCACAGGATTTTCTCTCCTTTTAAAAGAGATCACCGCAGAGTCTACTTTTGGTGGAGGTATGAAGGCCCCAGGGGCAACTTTTGAAAGTAGACTCGTCTCAAAATAGGTTTGAGAGAGGCACATAAGTGAGCCCATAATATTCTTAGTTCTAGCAAAAGCAAAAACCTTATCCGCAACTTCTTTTTGAAACATCAGTGTCATAAATTTTATTTCAGGACACTTTAAAAAGAGAATGAGTAGGGGAGTAGAGATATTATAAGGAAGATTTGAAACGAGCCAAAGATTGTTCTCTAGCTTTCTTTCCTTAATGAACTCAGAGTAATTAACTTTTAGTGCATCCGTAAAATTGATATTGTCTTTTTTTACGAATTGCTCAAGATACTCCTGCATTCTCTCGTCTTTTTCAATGACGTGAAATGGTTTTTCTAATACAGAAAGGCCTTCTGTTAATATGCCAGGTCCAGGACCTATTTCTATAAGAGACTGGGCCTCATCTTTAAAATCGGTTGTGATCTCTTCAATCACTTTCTTATCTTTTAAGAAATGTTGACCAAGGTCTTTATTGGCAAAGGGAAGTGGTTTATTCATATCTTTTTGCCTTTTTTCTTATTGATAAAGCGATTTCTAGCATCAAGTTTCAAGCACTCCGGATGTGTTATTGCTTGTTCATTTATTCTTAATGCATAATTTGCAATCATCGCACCATTATCAGTGCAATACTTTGGTGCTACAAAATGTAGCTTCCTATTTTGTTTTCCGTACTTTTCAGAAAGCTCTAATCGCAGACGACTATTACATGCAACTCCACCACCTAGAACAATATTGAGGTCTTGGCCGGTCTTTTCCTTAGCAATTTGAAGAGCGTAGCGAAGCTTGAGACTAAGTGCTTTTACGATGGCATATTGATAAGAAGCAATGAGGTCTTTGTGGTCTTGATTTAGATTATTCGGATCACTGATTTGATACTTCTCATTCTTTTCTAGAAAGTGTCTTAAGCTTGTTTTAAGTCCTGAGAAGCTTAGAGAGGCGTCTTTTGAACCCTTAAGTCCAATTGGAAATTCAATAGAGGTTTCATTGCCTTCTTTTGCGATATCATCAATTATTCTTCCTGCAGGATAGCCTAGGCCTAGCAGTTTCCCACCTTTGTCATAGGCCTCTCCGGCAGCATCATCAATCGTAGAGCCAATAATTTCCATATCAGTCGCAGAGTGAATGATTGTATATAAACTATGGCCACCACTAACGAGAAGACCTAGGTAAGGGTAAGTGACTTCTTCAGTGAGATGAATGGCCTCAAGATGAGCAAAGAGATGGTTAACAGGAACGATACTTTTTTTGTGAATCAAAGAGATGGTTTTGGCCGCATTAAGTCCTGTAAGCAAAGGTCCTAGAAGTCCCGGAAAAGTTGTAACACCTATGACGTCAATTTCATTGAGTTCAACATCTGCTTTTTCTAAAACACTTTTTAAGAGAGGACCAATCTTTTCAAGATGATTTCTTGAAGCAATTTCTGGTACAACTCCACCCCATTCACGAAGAAGTGTCTCTTGAGAGAAGCTTTCAAAAGAGAGAATCTCTGGCTTTGAGTTTTCTTGCTCTTTAATAATGGCCATGGAGGTATCGTCACAACTTGTTTCGATACCTAGTACAATCTTTGATTTCATGGGGCCAAAATTAACAAAATTGGAGACTTAAGTCTATAAATAGTGAAAATATTGAATTTAATTCAGAGGACAGGCGACCTTTTTGATCATTTTCTTAACTGTCTTAGAATCAGCTCCATCATAGAGTCCACGAGAGTTTTTCTTGTACCACTCTGGAGATTGCTCTGAAGTGTGACAACTCAAACAGTTTTTAGTGATTTTATCCATTCTCTGCGCGTTTGTTGGAGCAGGCTTACCTGAGATATGGAAAGGGTGGTCTTGATGTTGGTCATGGCAGTTTAGGCATTGAACATTAGCAAAATTGTGTTCAACATCAAACTTTTCATCAATTTTAAGCCACTGATTTGCAAGGTCTCTTCTCTTTTTTGGAGCAAGCTTTCTGATACTACCTACATCTTGGCCAAAGGCTTTAGAAACTTCTTTCCAGTAGTTCTCACTTTGTTGATCAGACTTCTTAGATTTTTCAAAAGCAACCATATCGTTGAAGTTTACAAAACCTTTCTTATCTCCAAGTCCTACGGAGTGGCACTTTATACAGGCCGTATTATTTCTCTCATTAGCTTGAACCAGTGTATGAAAGGAAATACTGTGAGCTGTAGACTTCCATTTCTCTCCTTGAGGAGTGTGACACTCAAGACAACTCTTTGCTGTTTTAAGTTTCTCACTTGGATCAAGTGTTGAACTAAATTGAACTTGCTCAGTTTCTCTAATTTTTTCAAGTGTTGATTTGTGCTCACTGATAAAAGCATGAAAAGGATTATCTTTAAGTTTCTTATGAAGCTCATCTCTGATTTCATGATACTTATAGGCTTCTTTCTTATCTCCAGTGTAAGCTAGTTTTACTTCTCCAATATAGTGATTCTTAGATAGTACTTGAACAATTCTTGTCTCACCAACATCGTAAGTGAAGTTTGTAAAACTTTGAGAGTGTGATCCTATAATCCAGTTTATGCGCGGAAACTTCTCTGCAAATACTTCATCAGCTTTAATACCACTGTGACTGAGTAGAATGAGTACGTGATTCTTATTATTCTTATCAAATCCTAGATCTTTAAGTTCAACAAGAGCTTCTTTCATGGCCGCTTCCATAGGAGTAAAGAACTTCTTATATTTTACTGGTACAAGGTCTTTCTTTAAGAGTCCTAGCATAAAGATTTTCTTCTCTCCAACATTAAGAGTGGCATACTTCTTATGCTCGAGCAAAGTTTTATCTTTAAGATTAGAGATAAGATAATCAAAGCTTACTTCTTTTTTGAGGTCGTTTAAGAAATCAAAACCAAGTGCCAGATCATTGTCTCCAATAAGCATATATTTTAAGCCTAATTTATCGAGCCCTATGGCCAGATTCTTTGCTTGAAAGCGAGTCGAACTTGTTATGTGAGAAGGAACAAATGGAGTAGGGAAGAGTGAATCTCCCGTATCAAGATAAAAAATATCTTTCTTAGATTTTAAGTCATTAAAGAGGCCGGCTACCTGAGGAAGTCCTCCAAGGGGAAAGTGTCGACAACCACATGGGTGGGTTTCTCCCATAATTGAGTGAGAATAGACGATTGAGAAGTCTTTTTCAGAAAAGTTGTGCGACTGATGTTGGTACTTCTTGTCTAGCGATATTATAAGTGAACACGACGCTAGTACTAGAGATAGTAGTAGATATTTAAAGTACTTATTTTTCATATCAAACTCATTTGTTATATTTTTCTAATAGGCCCTTTGCTATCTTTACTCTGTGGTGCTTTGGGTATTTTGTTAGCATAAGATTAAGAGTTTCTTTTGCTTGATCCAGATCACCTTGAGCCTTAAAAGTTTTTGCCAGATGAATTAATCCATTTGGATTATAGATTGAGCTTGGATGTTCAGTGAAAAGCTTTGAAAAATAAGTCGAAGCATCATCATATCGCTTTTGGCGATAGGCAATCATACCTAAGTTGTGAATGACTCTAGGTTTAGCTCTAGAGCTCAGTTTCCCGGCGAGAAGTGCTTCTAGTTGTGGCTTTGCAAGCTTATACTTTCTTGTCTTGTAATTTGCCATCGCTTCTTCATAAGGAGAAAGTTGTTTCTTAGCTTTTGCCTTACTCTTAGATTTAAGTGCAGATAAGACTTCTTCGATAAGCTTATCTTGCTTAGAGAGTTTATCTTGAATCAAACTCATTTTCTTATCTTGTTCTTTTACTTGTTCATTAATTTCTTTTTGTAATTCTTCGAGGGCCTGAAGTCTTTCATTGAATGAGACTCTCTTTTGCTGGCCTTCATGAGAAGTCGTATCGATACTTCCTTGTATATGGTTCAGTCTTTCCTCAAGTTCTTCGATTCTTACAATATTATCCGCATTAAGCTTTTGAGATTCTCCCATTTGCATGGACATTGTATCAACGAGTTGTTCACGTCTGATCTGTTCTTGAGTTTTACAAGAAAAGATTGATAGAAATAATAGAAAGATTATAGTTTTTTTCATGATCACCTTCCAAAAAGGTTAGAGGTAGTGCGGTTCTTTAGAGATTATCGAGGGCTTTTTTCTTATAGGCCTTAAACTCTGCTCTTTCCGCAAATTTCTTAGATAGTTCTGCGTACTTCTTTGCTTTATTAAAGTATTTTCTTCGGTAACTTGATTTTGCTTTTAAGTAGTAAAATTCTGCTTTTCGGTATTCTGTTGGCGCAAGGTTCTGGCTTCCTGCATCTTTAGCTGCTAGGAAAGCAACTTGTGCGTAGGTCATTTCAAGTTTCGGGCGAACGGTCGTTAAACCGCAGCCCGAAATGATAAAGAATAATAATGTTATTCCAATAGTCTTAGTCATTACTTAGCAGAGATAACGAAGTTTCCTCTTCTGTTTTGACTCCAAGCAGACTCATCGTGACCAAAAGCGATTGGTCTCTCTTTTCCATAAGTTGCAGTCTCAATTCTTGAAGACTCAACACCCATAGAAACTAGGAATCTCTTGATAGAGTTTGCTCTTTTTTCACCAAGAGCGATGTTGTACTGAACAGAACCTCTTTCGTCACAGTGACCTTCAACGATAACATTTACAGAAGGGTTTTCCTTAAGAAATGTCGCGTTGTTTTCAAGAGAGCTTCTTGTTGATGACTTTAAAACAGATGAATTAAAGTCAAAGTAAACAGTTTGTAGTGCACCTGCTTTTCCTGAATCAGAATCAGCATTGATTTCTAATGCACCTAAGCCACTACCTTCACTAGAAACGGCAGAACCAGACACGTCAGTGCTTTTTGGCTTATCTCCACAACTTGTAAAAAATAATGAGCTTGTTAGTAATACTAGAGTAAAAAGTTTTTTCATAATTTCTCCTTAAATCCTTTTAAGGTTTTGGTTAGTCTTTTGTGATATGATTTTTCACGTTATTTTAGTACATTATAAAAGAAAAATCATGACAATGATATGGGAATAAAGGTATTTTTTTATGTTGAGTAAAATGGTCGTCTATTTTGTGTTTTTAATGTCTAGCTTTTTGAGTGTTAAAGCTGATGAGGTTCAAACAAAAGATCTTGAATCTTTCTTTTTTACTGTTCAGGAAACGAAGTTCGTTGTTCATGCAACTCAAAAAGAAGTTGAGCTGGTTAAGAATATCGAATCATTTGCAAGAGAAGCAGTTCCAAAAATTAATAATTACTTTGGCTATACTCCAGAGCACCTTATTAATGTTGTTTTAGAGAAGGGCAAGATGTCTGCAAATGGTTTTGCTCATACCTTTCCTTATAATAAGATTTCAATGAGGCTTGCTCAGCCAATTGGAAATGGCTACTTATCTTCGAGTGTGAACTTTTATAAGAAGCTCTTTATTCACGAGTATGTCCATGTTCTTCACCTTGAAAGAACAGAGGGAATTTCTAAATTTGGTTCTAAGATCTTTGGAACGATAGCTCGCTTGGTTCCCCAAGTTGTTCCAAGGTGGTTTACTGAAGGTGTGGCCATGTGGGCCGAGGGACATTTTACTAATGAAGGTCGACTAAAGAGTGATTATCTCAATATCGAAGTGGCAAATATTTTAAAAGAAGGGACATGTAGTGATCTGTTGTGTCTTGATGTCCCAGGTGTCTATCCTTACGGAGCGCTTGCTTATTGGGCGGGGGGAGCATTTTTAAAATATATCGAGGATAATAATGAAGGCGCTATCGCATGTATTGTTAGAGACAATGCAAGTTTTCCTACACTTTCTCGTTCATTTAAAAATTGTATTGGAAAGAGTACAAGCGATGCTTTCTCAGACTTTATCAATTCTTTAAACCCTTATGGCAATGATGACATTCATTTCCAAAAAGGTATCGCTTATGTAGATGGCCATGTCTATTACATGTTATCAAGTGAGAAGAGCTCGGTACTCAGAAAGAGAAATACAAGCGACAATAGTTTTGTCGATAAGGAATTCCCTTACTTTGTCGAGAAACTAGAGAATATAGAAGGTGAGTTAATCCTTACTGTACGCTCAAGTCTCTCTAGTAATTTCGTGAGAAAACTCATAAAGATTAATAGTGCGAGCCTTGAAAAAGAGAGTGAGCTTACATCAGGTAGAGTCATCTATAAAGGTACAAAGAGTACAGAGAATCTTGAATTCTTCTTTGATGATAAGTGGACTGTTAAAAACAGCGAAACTCAAAGCGACATTTTAAATTTTACTAATTATGAAACTCTTTTCTCTCCAGCCTTTATCAAAGATCAGTCTTACTTTATGAGCTCATCAGGGACCTATTATAGTCTGTATAAAGTTTCTAGCGAAGGCCAAGTAACAAAGATCAATGTCAAGAGACCTTATGCACTGATCGGTACTTGTCAGGATACTGCAATCTATAGACACGAAAATCACTATCTTCTAGCTGATGATAATGGCGTTCAGAGTGCAAAGATGAAGTTAAGTTTTGAGCCTAACTTCATTGGTGGAGACGCTAGTCAGACAGTCGTACTAGCTGATGTTATAAAGACCTATAAGAGCTCATGCTTAAGTCAATTCTTTAAGAAGAAGCCTATTGTAAGCTTTAGTGATCCTTTAAGAGCGTCACAGAGTATTCTTGAAAATAAGTCATATAGCAGTCTCTTTGAATTAATGCCAAAGTACTGGTTTATTCTCTCCACGGTAACAGAGGATGATCTTCAATATTATAGTGTTATTACCTCATTTGAAGACCCCATGAAAGTTAACCGTTTTAATCTCAGTTTAGATTACTATAGTGAGCCTAGCGATGTGGGTGGAAATTTCTCTTATTTTAGAAGTATTGGTAAGTTTGATCTAGGGTTTAGTTATCAAAAAGATTTTCAAAAATCGAGTGCGTCTTCAAATAGCTATGAGGAGAGCTTGCAGGGAAGTCTTGATCACGAATCAAAGATTAAAGACTACAGTCTTATTAACTCCCTCTATGCAACTCACTCTGAGGTTAAGAACTTTATTTCACAGTCTACTGTTAAGAGAGTAGGTGTAGGATCTAATTTCTATCGGTATGCAAAGTATCAGTACCAATTCTTTAATAACTACTATCTCTATGCTAGTGCAGCGAGAAGTTTTCCAAAAAATGGAAAGGACTTTAATCGCTATAGGGGAGTCGCAGATTTTAAATTTGATCTCTATAAAGACTACATTATTACTTTGAGAAGTACCTACGAGCATCTTGATAAAGATACTTTCGCTAATGGTGTTGCTTATGGTGGTGGAACTGTTAAGTCAATTCACCAGTCATATGGTATTCCATATTCAGATATTCTTGGAAATAGAATTAAAACTTTCAAAGTAGGTGCTGACTTTAAGGTGTATAATATTAAGACCGGTTGGGGTCTTGTGCCAATTTATCTACAATCTCTCAGTCTTCTTTCTGGAGTCGATGTTATGGCCTCAGACTTTATCTTTTTAAGTACTCAGACGTTTAGAAATGAGGAACTTCAGTCAATATACTATGGAGCAAAGATCGATGCTTCTCTCTTTTATCGTTTGCCACTTTCAATTGAGGCCGTTGTTACTCAGACTGAAGTGAATGGCTTTACGAATGATAACTTTCAGTTAATCTTTAGAAGCTCTTATACGTATTAACTTAGAGGAAACTTTAATTCAAAAGTCGTATTGGGAAATTCGGGGGCAACTCGAATTTCTCCAGAGTTTCTTTTTACAAGCTTCTTGCAGACTCCCATACCTAAGCCTGTTCCTTTGGAATCACCCTTTGTTGTAAAGAGATTATCAAAGATTCTTTCTCTGATGTCTTCAGGTATGCCTTCCCCGCTATCACTAATTGTCATAACTATAATTCCATCTTCTTCAGTCGTACTGACTTCAATCCATCTTTGCTCAAGATTTGCCACAGCATCACAAGCATTATTGATGAGGTTGATGAATACTTGGGATAGCTCAGATGTTGAGCATGTTATCTTATAGTCATTAAATTTTTCAGTCTTTAGCTCAATGTCTTTTGATGTGAGCTTTGCTTTAACAAGTGAGAGTGCCTTGAAGAAAGTTTCTTTAACGGAGATTTCTTTGGTATCTGCGCCACTTTTTTGAACAAGCAGACTTCTCATATTATCAAAGATCTCTTCAATCTTATCATAGTTACTCATAATCTCTGTTAAGCTAGCTTTTAACGGGCTTGATTTTGCTTTCTCTATATCAAGCTCTTCAATATCCTCTTCTAGGTTTTCAATACTAAGTGAAATAATAGAAAGAGGAGTCATGACTTCATGAAGGATTTGAGCTGATATCTCACCGATAGAGCTAAGTTTCTCACTTACCATCAGTTCTTCAGTCATTTTCTTATTTTCAGTTATATCTGTTTGAATCGAAAGATATTGATAGGTTTGTCCCTGAGAGTTTTTAAAGGGAATAATCGTAGTGCTCACCCAATATGAAGTACCAGACTTTGTTTTGTTTTTTATCTCTCCAGTCCAGACCTGACCGTCGCAAATCGTCTTCCATAGTTCTTCCCAAAAATCTACCGAGTGAAACTTAGAGTTTACGACGCGGTGACTTTTTCCAATGAGTTCTTTTCTTGAATACCCTGAGATCTCACAGAATTTATTATTCACTTCAGAGATAACTCCCTCTCTATCTGTTATTGAGACGATAGAGGAGGCATCAACTGCTTCTTTATAGTCTTTTGACTTTAGTTCCAGTCTTCTAATATCAGTTAGGTCCTGAATTGTCCCAACAACCTTTCTGGTCTTTCCGGATATGAGCTTTCCTGTAAATCTTGCTGTTGCAGGCTTAAACTTTCCAGATATAAAGTTCAACTCTAGATCTAGGGGAGTGCCGTTATCGATGAGCTTTGTGAAAGCTTCCCTAAAGAGTTCTTGTGAATCTTTTCTAAAGAATTGCATCATTCTATTAATATCAATTTCTTTCTTTGTATTTAACTCATATATATCGTAAGTAATCTCGTCCCAAGCTAATTCAGAGCTTTCAACCTGGTATTCCCAGCCACCAATATTAGCCAGTTTCTTAGCGCTACCATAGGCACCTTCTTGACCAACAATACTTTCAAGATTTCTATTAATGACAAGAATAGAGTTTGTACTCTTATCAAAGACACAATTTGTTTCATATTGTAGAACTTTTCCTGACTTTGATATGTATCTAATTTTCTCAGTCACGGGGAATTCTGGTGCGTTCATAAGCTTAGTTCTAAACGCTTTTAATGTCAGAGCGTCATCTGGATGAACAAAGTGTTGAAGTCCAAACTTATAAAGTACATCAGTGTCTATCTCTAAACTCTCAAGAACTGTTTTGTTGGCGTATATTGGCTGAAACTTCTCATCGAGTATCACGATGAAGTCTCCAGCAGTATCAATCAATTTCTTTAAGATCTCTAAGTTTTTCATTATCTAATATTCTCATTTATTTATTTAGGACTAGCACTAAGTAATTTGTGCCTCTTGGAGGTCAAAGTTACACCAAGTGCTCGAGAACTAATGAAATTTTTACAGAGGAAGATGTTGGTTTCTGTAAAAAACTTACAATCGTGCTAGTTAAGCGAGGCACACAATAAACAACGTTGGCACTTTAAAATTTCCAAACTAACTTCAAGCTATATACATGTAGGGAGGGATCTATGTATGAGTTAAGTAGAGTGAATACTCTAAAATTTTTAGTAATGACCGGAGCAATAAGCGCAACAAGCTTATCACACGCTTCACTTCCAGATGAAATCGACTTTAGAACTTATGGCTCAATTTATCAGCAGTCAAAGCAAAGTAGTGATACTGCTAGATCACAAGCTCAAGATGCATTTGAGCAACTTGCTCAGACAATTACAGCGATTGATAACACTGAGCAGGCCATTGCAGCTTCAGAATCTAATATCGAAGGTAATTACCAAAACATTGATTCCCTTAAAAATAAAATCCTTGAGCTTTCAAGACAGATTAAAGATCTGAGTTCTGAAAATGCTCAACTAGGAGATGAGGTAAGAGATCATAAGGCGACAGTAAGTGATCTTGATTCTCAAATATCTTCAAACGAAGATCGTTTAAGTGCTCCGAGACAGAGACTCGCTGAACTTAATTCAAGAATCTATGAGCTTGAGAGACAGAGAAATATTCTCATTAATGAGAAAGTTGATTTTGAAAATCGATTAGAGCAAGAAGAGAGAAAGCTTAGTAAAATGTTTAATCGTCTTGAAAATCTTAAGAATACGAGACTTGATATTGATCGAAGAATGCCAATAAGACTTCAGAAGATCGAAAAACTTAAAGAAGGAAATAAGAAACTCGTAAAAAGAGTTCAAACTCTTGAGTCTAATATTGCTTCTCGTGAAGCAGACGTAGCGACTCTAGAGGCGGAAGTAAAGCCTCTAAGGCAAGAGCTTAAGAGAAAGAAAACTAAGCTTGAAACGCTTGAAAATGAAATCTCTCCTCTTTTAAAGCAAGAAAGAGCGGCAAAGAAAGAGTTTAGTTCTGCGAAGTCGGCTCTTAAGAGTAATAGAGATGGCATCGCATCTGCGACAACAAAAATACAAGCTTTAAAAAATCAGAAAAAGAGCCTTCCTGGTGAAATTGCAGCTCTTACGACTAAGGTTAATCAGCAAGAGTCTTCATTAGCTAGTAAGAAGTCAGAACAAGATGCTGCTAAGAAGCGTTCTCAAAAGATTATGATGGAGCAAAGAGCTCTTAGTTTTGAATATAGAAAAGTCATGGCAATGCCTAATTCTTCTGAGAAAACAAAGAAATTAGAAGAACTAAAGCAAAAGGGGACAGCTCTTACAAATGAGAGAAAAGCTCTTACAGAGAAAATTAAAAAGTTTAGAACAGAGATTCCTGCACTTGAAAAAAGCCTTGCAAGTAATAAAACAAGTCTTAGCTCTAAGAAGTCTAGACTTGCTTCTATTGATAGCTCTCTTCAAAGTGAAGTCGCAAAGAAAAAGAGACTTACTTCTCAAACTTCTGGTATTAAGCAAAGAGTTGCTACTGCAAAATCTAGTCTTGAATCAATTCAAGGCTCACTTGCTGGCAAGAAGTCTCAGTTAACAACGCTTAAGGCAGCAGTTAAAACAGCGCAGGCCTCTTTTGATGCCAAGAACGCTGGTCTTGTTGAAGCGAAAGTTGCTCTTAAGAAGCTTCAAAATAACATCAAAACCTCTCGCAATAGAATCAAGAGTAATATTGCTGAAATTAGAAAAGAAGAGAAGGGGTACGAGAATGATGCTCGAGAATTTGCGGATGTAAAAAAAGCAATTCGAAATGCAAAAAGAAGACTTCCAGAACAAGAAAATATTGTCTTTGAATTAAGAGGTCAGGTTCAATCAATTTACCGTGATCTTGATAACGTTGAGAGAGATTCAAGTATTGTGAATGCAAGAATTTCTGAAGTTTCAAGAGAAGTACAAGACCTTGAGAATTATATCGCGAACCTTTTTGCTCAAAGAGATCAGGCATTTTCAACAATGGATGCAAAATTAGCTCAGATGAATCGAAACGATAATATGATTCAGTCAAACGATTCTGAAATAGCTCAATCTGAGCAGACAATTGTGGATCTCGAAAGAGATATCAATGACCTTAGAATCAATATCGGAAATCTTGAAATCGCTCTAGCAGACCTTATGGAAAATAAGGACGAACAAACTGCAGACTATAAAGATAAAGACATGACTGCCCAGAGACTTGAGGGAATCACTTCAAATAATCTCTACGCTTTTGAAAAGAGAGAAAGTCTCTACAATCAATACAAGTCTAGTGCTTACGCTCTTGGTGAAGATCAGGGCTTTAATGATGGTGAAAAACCTGGGTTTAGTGCTGGATCTGATGAAGCTAAAAAAGATGCAGACGTCTTTGGTTCAAAGAACGGTCAAATTCTTGGAAAGCTTTCTGGTTACCTAAAAGGGCTAAACGCCGGTAAAGAAGCTGGAAATACGCAAGGGTATACAGCAGGTCTTAATTCTAAAGAAGATTACAGTGAAGGTTATGATAGTGGTTATGAAGTAGGTCATAAGAAAGCTACAGATGAAGCGATGGCGACAGAATATCCACGTGGTATTGCTCAGATGAAAGCAACTCTTTTAACAAACGTTCCAGGAATAAATGAAAGCGCTCCGATGTTTGAAAGTGCAGCTTCATTTGAAAGCCTCATTGCTCCGGTTCCTGAAAATAATCAAGACGGATCGGCAATTGATAGTGTGATTTCTAAAACTGAGCAAGAGATTGAGTACTTTCAAACTCCAAAGGTTGCAATGAGTGAAGCAAACCTTGTATATGAATCTCCACGTTCAATCTTTGTTGATGATCAAGGGCTTGACTGTAGTTCAGTTTATAAGAATGTAAAAGATTTTATCCAGGCCTGTGAAAGTGGTTTTGGAGATGGTTTCAAGAAGTCATTCTCTAACTCACATAGAACAGTATTCTTTAATGAGTATAGCGAATTCTTCAAATCATCGAAAGATGCTGCCTTTTCTAAGTCTTTCTCTGATAGAGAAGGTGAAGGTTATGATGAAGCCTACGCAGTTGTCTTTAAAGAAGCAAAGGCTAAGGGTGGAAAGGTTGCTTATGCTAAAGGTTACGAGGTCGGAGATCTTGATGGATATGGTGAAAATATTCAAACAGAGAAGTCTAAAGCTTTTAACCAAGGTAAAGAAGATACACAAGACTTCTTTGCAAACAACGCTGTTATTCGAGTTAATGATAAGAAGTCCGTTACAATTTCTTTAGAAAATGAAGAAAAGGGATTCGAGCAAGGTGCGAGCTTTGATGTGAATCTTGGTCTTATCAACTTTGGTGAAGCCGCTTCTGGGAGCAAAGATACAATTGTTTCAGTAGTTTCTAAATCTTTTAATATCTCTTTTGATACTAATGTTAAGAAGTTAAGTGACTTATCTGCTCGCTCACAAGTTGATGTGAAAGATGTGTTCTCTGTGAAGATAGACGACTCAGCAATGCCAGGTAGCGAGATCAGCTTTGACTTAAAAGTAACTAGTCCAAATGAGATCGGTAAAGACGTGACAAAGGTTGTTTCTTTTAAAGAAAAAGTCGCTGTTAATCCAGATGTTAAGTCGAGTCTAAGCTATAGTAAGGAAGTTAAATCTTATAAAATCAGTTGGTTTAAGAAGAAGTTTCTTACTCATAAAATCAAGATGACACTTCAAGGATTGAGAGCAAATGTTCCTGGAGAGTACACAGTTAAAACTGAAGTACTTAAAGGTGGAGAATACTTTGATCTTTTAGATAAAGAGATCAATGTAGTGAGTCCATTTTCAAGGGGACAGCAATCAGAAGGTGTTGTTAAGTATAAGTTTAAGAAGAAAGCAAAAGATGTTGAGATCTCATTCAAAGTAACTCTTATGTATGGAGATGAGGTTTTAAAGACGGAAGTTATAAACGTTATATCAACTAAGTAACTAAGTGTTTATATAATCGAGGGCCAGTAGTATCTATGCTACTGGCCTTTGCTTTTTGGGAAATATAATTTCTAAGGCTGCCCCTTCAGGTTTAATAGGTGTGATATCAATTTCTCCACCGACTGACTTAATATAATTTGCAGTATTATGAAGACTATTTGCTGTATTATCACAAGTAGCTTGATTTCTTAAACTGAAATGCTCTGACTTATTTTCATTATTGATATCAAGTCCATTATCTTTAATAACGAAGTGATAACCATCTTTGATTTCTAAAGTCTTAATGATGATCTCTCTATTGTTATAATTCTTATGGTTCTTAGACTTCTCTTTAATTGAATCAATTGAATGCATGACAGTATTTCTTAGAGCTTGTTCAAGTCTTAAAGGCTCAAGAAAAAGTGATATCTTATGATCAAGTTCTTTTTTAACTTTTATATTTTCTTTTGTTAGAATCTTATTCATATCACCAATAATTTCCTGAATCATATGAGATAAGTTGACTTCTTCGTTGCAGTCTTTAATCTCTGTGTTCGTCATAGTGTCGATGGTATTTAAAATAAAGTCGATCTTACTATGTCCATCTTGCAAGTGACTATTGTTGTCATGAATGATTTTTGAAAGAGAATTATCCATAAAATCTACGAACGAATCAAATTTCTTATGAGAGATATCTTTATCTAGCTCTAGTTGTTTTTTGAACGTCTCGACAACACTCTTAACCTTAGTTAATTGATCATTCTTACTGAATAGTTCCATGTTACTTTTTAAAAGTGTAAGTGTGTTTCCCATCGCATGAAGTGTATTTTGAGAGTTCTCAAAGATTCCCTGCTGATATGCATTTTGTAATCGTTCTTTTGTGATTTTGTCTTGTAGTGTTTTGTTTTGTGTATTTATTCTGTGAGATATTTTTAGATAGACAAGTGTTAGAGTAGAAATCGCGGTTATTAGAGCTGTCAGGCTGAGTATACTGTTGGTAGATGTATTCTTACCTGCAAATTCATTTGGGATAAAATCAAAGTATGTTGTAGTAATAAACTGTAGTGCAACTATACTCAATGAGAGAAGCATAGATTTAAAGGCCGCATTGAGATTTAAAAATATTCCAGCTGTTAAAGGTGCTATTGTAAGCCACCATACTGCTGTTGAATTATGAGCTCCGGTCACGAAAGAGCTGCCTCCAATGGTATAGAAGATAACTCCTAATAAAATATAGGCAGTCGCTCTTGTATAAAAATATTCTCTACTCAAGACCCAATACGTACATGCCATTGATGTGCCTGAAAACATAATAAGAGCTGCTGTATAAGCCTGATATTTAAATGTGTATATTATTGAAAATAGAAAGCCGCAGATGCTTAATGTTATTAAAAATGGCCGATAATAATGATAATTCTTACTCTTCATATCTTCTGTCATAGTTTCTCCTGATATCTTAAGCTAGTCGCAAAACATTGAGGAAATATGGAGAGACTGACCTAGATATTTCTATGTACTTGGAAACCAAGTTAAATTATAATAATTCTATGAGCTTAAAGGTTTTGGTTGTTGAAGATAACCCACAAATTTCTAAACTTATTTTTCTTTTCTTAAAAGATAAGTATGAAGTAATTGTAGCGTCAACAGGCATTGAGGCCATTGAACTTTGGCATAAGTACCGGCCGGATATTGCGATACTTGATATCATGTTACCCGATATCAGTGGCTATGATATTTGCGCAACTGTTAAGGCAGATCTCGAATTAAGAGATACT
This sequence comes from Bacteriovorax sp. UBA1852, assembly GCA_002338505.1. Lineage (GTDB taxonomy): Bacteria > Bdellovibrionota > Bacteriovoracia > Bacteriovoracales > Bacteriovoracaceae > Halobacteriovorax_A. Next base: position 3,904 of record DDIK01000220.1, on the reverse strand, counting down.
CCTGTTATTTTCCTAAGTGCTAAGAGTAGCGATGAGTCGAGGGTTAAAGGGTATAATCTAGGTGCTGTAAACTATCTCGTTAAGCCAGCAAAGAAAGAGGAGTTGATCGCAGTAATCGAAAGTACCTTTAATATGTTGAATATTAATAGAGAAAAAACTAATAAAGTTATTCTTGAGAATATGACATTGATTACGGACTCAATGAAAGTATTTATAGATGAGAAGGAGGTTGACTTTACTCCTAATGAATTTAAGATTCTCTATGCTTTCATGTTGAAAGTTGACATAGTTTTCTCACGTGATTCAATATTAAAAATCTTAAAGAAGGAAAATGAAAATATTAATGATCGCACTATTGACAGTCATATAAGCCACATAAGAAAGAAAATTAAAAGTACAAATATAAAGATTTCTTCAATATATGGCGAAGGCTATAAATTAGAAATCATAAAAACAGTCACTTAAGAAAATCCGAAAAAAATCCACAATTCCACAACATTTCTGTCCTTAAATAAAACTTAAGGAGATGGAGATGAAGAAAATACTTATTGTAGAAGATAATGATGGGATCCGAATGATGGTATCCATTCTTTTGCAAAAAGCAGGATACGAAACCTATGAAGTAACTGATGGAAAGGAAGCTATTTCTTTTTTATCGATGAACCAAGAAATAGATGTCATGCTTTTAGATGTTATGATGCCAAATCTTGATGGAATAGAAACTCTTAAAAAGCTTAAAGAGTATAAGAAAGAACATGAGTTGAAAATTTGCATGATGACAGCGCTAAATCAGCTTCCAGATATCAGTAGCGCTCTTTCACATGGTGCGGATGATTATGTCGTTAAACCTATAGAGAAAGAAAATTTTATCGAAAAGATTTATCAACTTATTAACAATAGCCCTAAAACGAAATTTTTCAATTGTAAGGTTGGTGAGGAGGCGAGAATTTTAATGCCTAATGGTTATGTCTCTATTGAGCTTGTCACTGTAAATGAATTTCAATTCGAATTTACAAGTAATGCGGCCATTCCACTTGAGGCAAAGGCCATATTTGAAAGCATATTATTCAAGCAAGTGCTAGAAGGTCAAGCACGAGTTTTTGCCAAAATATATGGTGAATACGATTATGACGGTGAAAAGAGATATAAGGCATCCTTTATAGGATTTACTGAGGCACAAACTAAGAAAATGAGAGCAGCAACTATAACAAAGGTAATATCAAATGAAGAGCAAGATACTAGTAATTGATGACGAAATTGAAATCCTTAATGTATATGAAAGGATTCTAATGCCCGAGGATGATTTAGATATATCGAACCTCGACTTTCTAGACGAAGAGCAAGAATTATCTGTAGATATTGACCTTTTTGAACAAGAGTATGAGGTCATTAAAGCCGCTAATGGTAAGGAAGGCGTTGAGCAAGCGAGATTACATCCAGATGTTAAGGTTGCTTTTATCGATATGAGAATGCCTCCTGGTATTAATGGTGCCGAGACGGCTAAGCAGATTCGTGAAATCAATCCTAATGTTGAAATTGTTATAGCGACGGCCTATTCAGATATAAATCTTAAAGAAATTGTAAATATCGTTGGTAAGCCAGAGAAGTTACTTTATTTGAGAAAGCCTTTTGCGAGTGAGGAGATTGAACAGCTTGCGTTGAATTTAGTGACTAAGTTTAATAGTGAACGCATTAAAGAGCGATTCTTAAGCAATGTCTCACACGAGATGAAAACACCACTTTCTGTTGTTTCTGGATATGCCTCTATACTTGAAGATGAAATAAAAGATGAAGAGCAGTTAGAATATTTAAGTGCTATTACTAAGAGTTCAAAGCTTTTAGAAGATCTGGTTAATAGTCTTCTTGTTTTAACTGAAATTAATACAAGTAAGTCTGGTGACAAAGTTGAGAAAGTGAAGTTGAGTACTGTTTTTGAGTTTGTTCAAAAACAGACCTTCATGTTACAGCGACGTTATCCTGAGGTTGTTTATAATAGCATCATAAAATCAGATGATGTCTTTGTCAGTGGAAAAGGTCAAGACCTAGTCTATGCAATCGGGAATATCATCGATAATGCATTTAAGTTTACAAAGAAAGGTAGTGTCGATGTCGATGTGATCCAAGAAAAAGGCTTCGTTAGTATTCTTGTCAAAGATACTGGTGTTGGTATACCTGAAGAAAAAATAAAGTACGTTTACGATAAGTTCTATCGAGTAGAAGACCTCGTCCATACTGAGGTTGGTTTTGGATTAGGGCTTGGAAATACAAAAGAACTAGTCCAAAGAGTAGGTGGCTCAATAAAACTATCTTCGAAAGAGAACTTGGGCACCAGTGTTAAGATTTTAATACCTATAGTGGAGGAATAGTATGAAGGGAGTGATCATTAATACTTTTGAAAATTTTCTTAACGATACTTTTGGTGTCGAGACTTGGGATAATGTTCTTGATGAGGCCAAGTGTGAAGATGTTTTCGTAGGTACTAAGACTTATGATGATAAAGTATTTTTTAAACTCTTTATGACTTCTATAGAAATGAAAGGACTAGTCGCTGATGAAGCCTTGAAACTTTTTGGGCGATACGCCTTACCAGTGCTTATGAAGTATGGTGGAGATCTTGTTAGTCATTATGAAAACTCCATTGATGTACTCTTAGAGCTTGATTCTATTATTCATGTTGAAGTGAAGAAGTTGATGGATGAAGCTAGGCCGCCTAAATTTATTATAGAAAAAATCGATGACAAAAAATTACATATTCATTATATCTCTGATCGTAATCTTCCAAGCTTTGTTGAGGGCTTGCTCGAAGGATTGGCATATTACTACAACGAGAAAGTTGATATTAAGTCACAAAAGCAAGAAGACGGCACATATATATTTAACGCCGATTATTCGGAGTAGTGATGAATCTTTTAGAAAAGAAATTATTTCGTGCACAAAAAGCTATCAAGGTTCTTGAGGAAGAATTAGAGTCTAAATCGCGACTTCTTTATAAGGAAAAGAAATACTCGGAAAATATAATTCAAAACTTATCTGATCCCTTGGTAATAACAGATGCTGAAGGAGTTGTTTTAAATTTTAATAAGAGCTTTCTCTCTCTCGTGGCGGATGAGGATTTAACAGGAAGAAATATTGAAGATATTGTCAAGAATAAAAAAGCTTTTAAGAATAATGCTGAGATCTCTTATACTTTTCGCTGGGAAGATGAAAAGAGAGATGTCATTTTAACTTGTCGAGAGATCAAGAACCAAAGAAATGATACACAATATGTCTTTATGTTTAAAGATGTTACCGAATTTAATAAGCAGTTAAAGAGCTATGCTAATTTCGCTCAACTTGACCCTTCACCTGTTTTTAGAGTTGATATTGATGGCAACGTTTTAAATTCTAACTTAGTGGCGATCGAGCGATTCGAAATATTTGATAATTTCAATTGGTTTGATGTATCCGAGGTTCTCGACACAGAAATGGCCGAAAAGATTATTAAGCATAGCCGTATTTATGTAGAGGAAATAGAGCATAATGATAAATTCTACTATTTTCAATATCGTGGAATAAGAAGTGACAATTATATAAATGTCTATGGCTTTGATGTGACCGAGCAAAAACTTAATGAACAAAAGATTAAGGAGCTTCAAGATGATCTTATAGATGAGGCCTATAGTCAGGGAATCGCTGAGAATTCTGTTCATGTTCTACATAATATAGGAAATGTTCTTACGACAATGATCGGTAAGGGAGATCAACTTAAGAAGGAGTTGAATAAGAAAGCAACAACGACCCTTTTTTCAAAGGTACTTCAAAAACTCAATGGAATGAAATTCGAAGATTTAAATGATAAGAGTTTTGAAGCATTGAAGAGTACTCTAAAAACGATAAGCGAAAAGATGCAAAGTGAAGGAGAGAA
>DDIK01000016.1 GCA_002338505.1 Bacteriovorax sp. UBA1852 | reverse complement strand
CTTGAGTAGTGAGACGCTTTTTAAATGGTAGAATTGAAAATTTTGAATACACCTTTCTGGCCGTTTCAGTGCCACGGCTTGGCTTAATATGAAACTTCTTGGAAAAATGACTAATGATGGAGTTAGATAAATTATCGTTTCTAAATAGAGATATCTTATTACTGTAGATATAACCCTTGTGATAGCTGAGGATTATATAATCATTATAGTTTTTATTATCAGAACTTACCTTTAGTAAAAGTGATGACGGATTAAAGAGATAAAGCTCTTCATAGTCATAATTTAAAACGGAAGTCCTAAGCTTATAAATATAAATATTATAAGCAAGCTCTAAGGGGCTGACCTTCTTAAATGATGACAAAATATTCATTGGTGAGCTCATAGATTCTATATCAACCGAAAGATCTTTTAAAAAGAGATCTCTCAAAATCTGTCCTCGATTTTTATCATAGATATAGTTTTCAATCATCGGAATTGAAAATAACTCATCAGAAGGCACATTTAATCTAAGTTTAACTCTGTTCATAGGATTAAAGATCATTAAGTTTGTATTCTTTGTATCTGTGAAAGAGAATGAAGCTATTGTTCGCTTATCAATGTAACGAGGTATAGGCCTAAAGCGAATCAAGGGATGGTTTCGCGGGAGAGTTATTGAGAAGTTAAGAAAGTGTGAATCTGTCCACAATGTCTCAGATTCGCTTATCCCTTTCCAAAAAGGATCTTGATAATCAAGCTGCAAGAACTTCTTTTGAACATTTGGTATCTTCAAAAAGCTTTTCTTTATACTTCCATCCAGGAACTCTTGATAGAGCGTATATGGATATCTCATGACAAGATAAGTATCGAACAAGAGAAAGCTTATAAATGCAACCAGTAAAAATATGACCTTCATGCTTGGCTTTTCGGTAACTTACAAAACTTTTCAACTATTTTCTTAATATTTTAGTAAAATAATCCGTAAAGTCATCTGTATAAACGGAGAAGATGATGAAATTACTTATTTTTTTAACATTAATCATATCAGTTTCTTGCGTGTCTCCACGAGACAAACGAGCCCTTTATAGTGGTGCGGAGAACAGCACAGAGACAGAAAGCACTAATACTCAAAGCAGCTCAGACTCAAGTAGTAATGAGAACGAGTCAGGTGATGACTCTACAGTTACTGTAGTGGATGGTTCGGACTCAGGAAACTCAGTGAATGTACCAACTGAAATATCTGCGTGCTCCTGGTCAGCCGATGGTAGTACAGGCTTTGAAAATACAGCAGCGAATATGGATAGTAAAGAACATGCTCATCTAGGTGACAATACGGTTTGTCAGAGTCGAACAGACAAGAACAATATCTATCTCCAGCTTAAAACTCCAATAACTGATGTGAGAGTTTGCATGGTACCTACTTATGAACAAAACGGTCGATCAATTTATCTTGGAGAAGCCAGATGCCAATTCATCAGTAGCAATAAAGAAATTTTTAAATTTCCTCTCTTAAAAAATAGAGACTATGGAAGATATCAGAACTTCTCAATTAACGGAGTAATGGTTCTTAAAGAGCAAACTTACTTCTTTGACTCTCCATTTTATCGAGAGCAAATATCATATGACGCTTATTTTATCTGTTCAGTAAACATGGATCTCTATGGTGATTCATCGTATTGTGAAACATTTAAAAATAAAGGTGAATACTTCTACAAAAAGTTTTAATAAGATTGGTTAATTTTTGAGACTTCCAGAAACTTGCTTTCCTTTACGGTAGTGCTCACATAGATCTCCGTCAATTGTCGGAAAAGACATGATAGGCATAACAATATTATGCTCTCCATCTTCAGATAACTCATGTCGACAGACAACGAGATAGAAAAAAGATGTACCGCCCTTTTCGAAAGCCTTTATATAAATATACTGCTCATCACCTTCTTCATCTTCTCCAAGATAGAGCTCATCTGGACCCTCTAGAGTCTTTTCAAAATAATCTATATACATCTCGAACTTTTCAAAAGGTATATCAAAATCTTTTCTAAGCTCAAGATGTTCGGCCAAGAAGGAGTTCTTCTTAAACTCGACATTCTTCATCACTTCTTCATCAATTTGCAGCTCCGTCGCTATTTGTGACTCATAAAAGTCACTAATGGACTCAATCTTTTCACCACGCTTAAATAAGGCCGCAAAGGCAGCATCAGAAGTTGAGGTGATTGCAAAAATGAAAGACGGTGCCTTATTAAAGATGAAACAAAGACTTATAAACTCAAACTCGTCTCCGTCATTCTCAAATTTTGAGACCAGAGCATAGTACTCTTCTTTTAATTGATTCTCAAAGCGATAAATTTCATCAGGACGCTTCATATGCTTTTGCACAAGCGAAGGGCTTTCGAGGTAGTCTAGTGCAGGCTCATCAAGAAGCCCCATATCACTTCTAGTCTTTGTCATTTCTTTATTAAAGAAATCTACTAGAGGTGAATAAAATTGCTCAATACAGTCTTCGCTACAAAATGAAACGGGTGACCCTTCTTCTATAAAGAGAAGTGAGTCAAGAGAGTTTGAGACTTTCTTACAACTCTTACAATAATAAATTTCTTTATCGAGAATACGCACTAATAACCGCTTTATATTTTTATTTCAAGGCCTGCGCCTATAGAATTACCATAAGCTCCATTGAGATCCCAAACACCAAGTCCTGTCGATAGTTCTTCGGACTTAGGCCTTCTCATTCTAAAAGAAGCCTGCATAATAAGATCAACCATACTAGACATTCTAAGTTTCATTTTAGGCTCAATGACTGAGTATTTAATGTCTTCTTTAAGTCTATTTTCTCTTATTAAATCATTTGAAGAATTGATGGTTATGTTTTGTGCTCTAATGACAAATACAATGTCAGAAGAAACGATAATTCCAGTTTCAAGATATAGAGACTGAATATTGCCAATATCAACCGCCGATTCGTCTTTAGATGAACCTGTAAAAGTGTAATCCATCCCAAAAGATAGTCCTACATTAGAGATTCTCTTTGAACTTGAAATCCCAAGGATCTTATCAGTTCTCTTTGCAGCAAACTCAGAACTTCCTTCAAGTGCTACTCCAGCGTGCATATCAATCGATAGTGCCTCACTACCCTGTCCAAACTCAAACCAATTAAGGCCTAGAACAAGTTTAGGATTCCCTCCTTGATAAGAAGTATCTTTTTGATTGGAAGATATCCTTCCTGAGTACATAGGATAGCTCAGATCTAAGAAGAACTTATAGTCTGTATTGATTCGAGACTTGAGATCTAGTCGATCAAACTTTCCTTCCTTTTCAGCAGCTTTATAATCTGTATTTGAAAATATCGATGAAAATTCAAAATACTTCTTACCACCTGATGATCTTCGTCCTGAAGGAGCAGCACGTTTGGTAATACGAGGTTTTGGAGCTCTCTTAACTGAGGACTTTATAGGTTGATAGTCAGATGAGTCCGTATAGTCAACTAAAGCGCTTGTATACGATGAACCAAAAATAAATAATGAAGAGATAATAAATGCTTTCATAAACCTTCCTTGCTTTACTAGCATTAAACACAAGAAATTGTACCCAATGGAGATTGGGAATTCAAGTACCTGATATATTTGTTGCGGTAAAAAATACAGGTCTAAAGTAAAAAAGTCTTACAGTTAAGTTTTTGGCCACTAACATGTCGAAATAACGTGAGGGAAACACTTGCCCGCTACGCTGTTGCCTAATTAATGTTCTAAAATTTAAGAGTAGACTCAGGAGGAACATTTGGTTGAATTATCATTTTTAAAAAGACATGACTCGATTAAGAGACTTATTCACTTTGGTACTAACGGTTATTATCCAATCTTTGATAGTGAAGTTGATTACCTCGGAGCTGCAAGTCTAAAACTTACAAAAACAGATAAATTAAAAGCGAAGAACTTACTTAAAAAGATATCTCATCATGATAATCTTGAAAAACAAAAAATTCTTTTCTCTAGTCTTAACATTTCAGAGAAAAATATTGTTGCAAGGGCCCTGCTTGAACTTGTGGAAGGAAGCTTACTAGATGCTAACTCACATCTTCAGTAGTATATTTCTCTCACTGGTAGTCAGTGCAGAATACAGAGTCTATCAGTACATGGTCGCTCCCAAAGATCCAGGCAGGACTCCATCAAGTCACGTCATCACTTCAACTCTAGATCCTGTTTCTTATATCGCGTATCATGGTGGAAATGATGCTTTAAGGGTTGATCTCTTAAAGACTTGGATGTGTAAAGGTCACACTGGAAAGAAAGATATCTGCAGTGACCCATTAAAGAAGCTTCAAAATGACGAGGAGAATCCTTGAAGTTAAAAGCTGCTGAACAGGCAAACAGAGACTATCTGGCCAAACTTAATAACACCCATCGAAATCTCATTGCAAAGAAAGAGTCTGAGATCAAGAATCTTAATGAGCTCTATAATGAAAAAGTAAAGAATACTAAAACAGAGGGTGTTATAGATCTAGCCGATCAAGAAGAAAAAAATAGAGCACAGATAGCAAACTCAATTAAGAGCAAAGAGCTACAACTTGAAAAGCTCAAATCGGAATTGGGTAATCATAAAGAGTCTCTCGCAAAAGAGAAAGAACTTCTTACTAACAACTATCAAACACAAATACAAAATACCAATGCTGTTTTCAAAGATAAATATAATCATATCTACAATGATAATCTGGCAAAAAGTGAAGAGATTCTTAATAAATCTAATGAACAGGTCTCAAATCTAAAAAAAGACTCTGAATATGAAATAAAGTCGATGAACTTCGAGAGTAAAATAAGAGCTGATGAAATATCGCGAAATAATGCCAGACAAATCAGATCCATAGGAATTGAGAACCAGCAAGATATCAATCGCACAAAGCAATTGCACGAAGATAAGGTTGAAGAGCTTGTAAATGATCACAACAAGAAAGTCACAACAGAAGAAAGAAAGCACCAACTTAACTATCGTCAGCGAGTAACTTCTCAAGAAACTGAGCTTAAAAATATAGAGTCTCATCACCAAGAAATATTAAAACAAAAGAGAATCTCATTCAAAGAGAAGTACAATAATTTAGAGAAAAACCAAAAGAGTATACTATCAAGAATAAAAGACAAGTTTGAAAGTGAAATAAAGTCACTCGTATCTAAGTATAGCGAACTCAAAAACCAAACTCTCAGTAAATCTCAAGACGACTTCTACAATGTCACTGAGTTGAGACCAAAAATTCTTGAATTCCCTAATTCATATCAAGTTAAGATTGATGTTCCTGAGCATGAGCAAGAGCTAGTTAACCTAACAGCACAGCAAAGAGACTTACACATTTCATTAACAAGAAACTATCGTGATGAAACAACTTCACAAGACGGTGAAGTCAACAAAACTCGAAGAAGCGAGGTACTCACAAAGAGGCTTGATGTTGATAAGATTATGGACTCCAAGAAGATAACAAGAAACTATAATGAAGGCGTCCTGACCTTTAACATCGCTAAATTATAGAGAAATCAACTAAATAAATTAAAGACCCATTTAAAGAAAGACGATTAGTAAATATGTATAAAACTATTTTACTATCGATCATTTTGACTTGCTCACAAGTGGTAACCTATAGTATTGACTCTCTTACATTCATTCAAAAAAGAAAAGAACTTGTCATAGCAACCAAGAACTCTCCAACAACTTATTATATCGATAAAGATGGAAATCCAGCCGGAATTGACTATGAACTCGGACGAATAATAGCTAGTCGTCTTGGGGTACTTCCACGCTTTGTTGTAAAAGATAATATCCACGACATTATTATATCACTTAAAGGTGGTGAATCAGATATCGCACTTGCGGGACTAAGTCGAACAAAAGAGCGAGAAAGACTCTTTCATCTAACAAAGAATTATCAGTCTATTAGGCAACAACTTGTCTGTCATAAGAAGTTTATAATTAAGAATATTGAATCTCTCTCCAAGGTAGATATACAGGTCCCGAAGTCAACGAGTTATGTTACAACACTGAAAAGTCTTCAAAAGAAGTATCCTAAGATTAAGTTTAAAGAGATAGAAAATCAAAACTCTCAAGATCTTCTCGAGCTCGTTTGGAAGGATGAGCTCGATTGCACAATTGCCGACTCAAATATCGTTTCTATTAGTTTAAGAGAGCATCCAGAGCTCAAGATTCAAAAGACTTTTGGGTATGAAGGACTTGTTGGCATACTACCAAAAACTCATAAAAGTGTTACAAGAGAAGTAAATAAAATTATTGAAAACCTTCTTAAGTCTGGTGAACTAAGTAAAATTGAACACCGCTACTATGATCATATGAAAGACTTTGATTACTATGATCTTAAAGTCTTCAAAAAAAGAATGAAGACGAGACTAAAAAAGTATAAAAAGACATTCAAAAAAGCAGCAAGAAAATATGATTTAGATTGGAGACTTATTGCGGCCATATCTTATCAAGAAAGTCACTGGAACCCAAATGCAAAGAGTCCTACTGGAGTAAGGGGCATGATGATGCTTACGAGAAGTACAGCAAAGTCCGTTGGTGTTAAAAACAGAAGAAATGCTACTCAAAGTATTAATGGCGGCGCGAAGTATATTAGAAAACTAATCGATAAGATTCCTCCATACATAAAGAACCCAGATCGACTATGGATGGCCCTAGCATCATATAATGTTGGTTACTATCACTTAAGAGATGCGAGAAGCTTAACGGTTTGGCAAAATAAAAATCCTAATATTTGGAAAGATGTTAGTGAGACACTTCCTCTCCTATCAAAGAAGAGATATTTCAAGAGACTACAATACGGATATGCTCGTGGAAGAGAGCCCGTTATATATGTCGGAAGAATAAGAGAATACTACTCAATTTTACTTGATAATTATAAAGATTAATTCATACCACACAAATCACTCTTGTCTAACGACTTGGACACAATATAAGAGCGCTTCGGTATAAGATATTCGTGATTAGATTTCATGGATAACTTCTTAATAGGCTTATCAATCATAGATGAATCAAAGTCATGATAAGAGTTCACGATCTCTAAAATATTCTTTGATCGTTTCTCATCAATATAAAATGACACAAATTTATCATTTATATTTTCTAACTTAATCTTTACAGAGTTTTTAGTGAGGTTAACCATCAAAATATTTAAAAAGTTTAAATCATCGCAGTATGCGTAGAGGTTATTATAGTCACTTTCAACCTTTAACGAACGCGTATTCTTCATATTCTTAAAAATATACGATGAAAGATAGTCATGACGAATAAAGAGGGTCTTATTATCAATTGTTCCATAATCACTGCCGACAAGAGTTTGTCTAATCATCAC
>DDIK01000038.1 GCA_002338505.1 Bacteriovorax sp. UBA1852 | reverse complement strand
TTTTTATAACTGAATAAACAAGACCAATTTCTTCAATGAGCCCATAATGATCATCAAGATGAACAGTATCACCAACTTTAATAGATCTAAAAAAAGTGATCATAATACCTGAAAACAGGTTTTCAAGAAAAGGTCTCAAAGAGAAACCGGCGATGACTGAAATAACAGCAGCAATAATAGAAACATAAACAGATGGAATATTTCCTAAATATGGAATTGAAATGACAATCACCCAAAGACCACCAAGCATGATTGGAAGAGCATTTAAAATAAATTTAAATCGCCCCTCACTTCCCTCAAGAGCATTATCTTTTAACTCTTCTTGTTGATCATCAATTGGAGAATCAGTTTCAATAGCATCTGAAATATCTCTTTTCTTAATACTCTTAATTCTCTTTTTTCGAGTTTTATTAATATAGCTTCTAATAAAGAAATACCCTACTAGATGCAGTAGGGTAATGAGTACTGGGTATGAAATATCTGTGAGTTGATTAAGCGTCTGCAAGTTTTCCTACTTGATTGAGCTTTGTTTGGGAAAGAACAAAGTATGCAATTAACCCCATAACAATCCCAGGGGCAACTTCATATATCGTACCACCTAAACCAGCATACTTCCAACCAACAGTTGCAAGAACGCCCGAGACAACCATAACTATTCCAGTTGTTTCAGAAACCTTTTTATTAATTGCTAAAAGAAAGAGAATTGGCCCAAATGCAGCGGATAGGATTGACCAAGACATCAAAACAAGCTCAAAAACATTTTTCGATCCAAATAGTGCAATCAAAAGAGCCATTATCGTTACACCTGCAGTAGCGAGCTTTGTTACAATAATACTAGACGACTTGCTTGGAGCTATATCTCTAGTAAATGCTGCACTACAACTTAACACCTGAGAGTCTGCTGTAGACATTGTCGCTGAAAAAATTCCCGCCAAGACGACACCAATAAGGATTTCAGGAAGAATTTTTTGACTCATCAGTGGTAATGCCAGCTCTGCATCAAAGTTTGCAACCTCAGGAAGAATTAATCTTGCCGTAAGACCAACACCAATTGTTGCCGCGTAAAATGCAATATACCAAAGGTAATAATAAGCTCTTGTTCTATTAATATTTTTCGAGTCATCAACAGTCATAAACCTTACCATGATGTGTGGCTGACCTATAACTCCAAATCCCCCAAATACCCAACCCAGGATAAAGAGAAAAACTCCTGTTGGCCCACTAATATCTAGCCCTGTAGGAGTAACACTGAGATAACCAGGCGCAACAGCATCTAGCTTAGCTATGTAACCTGAGATACCGCCCATTTCAGAGATACCTATATAAAACAACATAGACATAGCAATAATCATAACAAATGATTGAGCTGCATCTGTCCAAATTGAAGCTCTAATACCACCAGATAAGCAGTACAAGAAAACAATTATCGCACCGATTATTGCACCTGTACTATAGTCCCAACCAAATAAAACATGAAGGGCCTTACTACCTGCTTTGAACTGAGCAGCCGCATAGACACCCAAGAAAACAAAAGTAATAACACCGACGAGCATTCTTAACTTTCGAAAGTCTGAGCCTGATTGCCACTTTGCGATTAAACCACCGAAGCTTAAAATATTTTGTTTTTCAGTAACTTCTCTTAACCTCTTATGTACAAATGATCCCATGACATAGTCACCAAAGATCCATCCAATCATAAGCCAAATAGACTGTAATCCAGACATGTAGGTATATCCAATCATACCAATAAACATGTAACCGCTGTTGTTTGTAGCAATCGCAGACAAAGCAGCAAGCCATGGCGGAATACTTGAGCCAGCTAAAAGATAATCATCGTTATTACCCTTACTTTTAAATGAAGAACTGACTCCAATTAATACAAATAAGAGTAAGAAGAAAATAAAACTATAAACTACCAAGTGGCCTCCTTTTAGAGAATAGAAAGAGCGTCTGGATAGAGCTTTATAACTTTAGACTTCTTTAGGCTATTTCTTAAAAAAGCCTTAGGTCTATGCCCTACGATTTGGTCAATATCCTCTTTCTTGTAAGGGATATCGATTTCATTCGATTCGTCTGAGCTGGGTTCATAAAAATTTTGGGTTTCTTTTTTTCTTTTTGATAAATTATTCATTTAATTAAACTATCAAAGATTTTTAGATAGATAATAGAAATAATCGCACATTCGGTTATTCCGAAAGTACTTCGCTTTTCATTTCTAAAGACCTAAGATATCCCTTATCAAATGCGTAGGATATATTTTCTCCAACTCGTGTCTGTTCCATATGAGAAAGACCTTCAGCGGTTACACCTTTTTTTGAGGTCACTTGTGCCCTTAATGTTTGGAGATCAAAAGAGCTATCTTTAACAACGCTCAAAGAACCTTCAAAAAGCTTAATCACGATTTTCAGTGCATCATCATTTTTGAGACCGAAGTCAATTAATTTGTCTTGAAAGCTTGAAAGTAGATAATATACGAAGGCTGGACCAGATGATGTCAATAAGGTGAGTTTATCAAAAAGCTTTTCTTCTTCTAGTCTGATAACTAAAGAATAGTCTTTACAAAGACTCTCCAGGTCATCAATTTGATCACGCTCCACTTCTTTACTAGCTTTTAAAAGCGTTATTCCTTGTTTCTTTTCAATTGGCATAGAAGGCATGACACGGATGACTTTCTTTGCACCAGTTAATTTTTTGATCAATTCAACATCAATACCGGCCATAATGGATAAGATAGTCTTATCTTTAAAGTCTATATCGCTAGACTGCGAAATAAACTCTTTAAATTGTTGTGGCTTGAATGCAAAACATATGACATCTACATGCTTCATGTAGGAGAGATTATTAACCTGATGACCACCAACTAGGTGAGCTAATTCTTTAGCTTTGGTCTTAGAAGGTGTATAAGTAAGGATTTTTCGTTGCTGAAGATTTTGATTGTGTGAAAATATGCTCCCAAAGAAAGCTTGAGACATATTTCCACAGCCAATTATTCCAAAACTCTTAAGTTCATCGGTCTTAGCCTCTAACATGGCCATCTCCTACGACCACATAACGACTAGAAGTCATTTGTTCGGCACCCATAGGCCCGTATGCATGAAGTTTCGATGTCGAAATACCAATCTCTGCGCCAAGACCTAATTCTCCCCCATCATTAAAACGAGTTGAAGAATTTATCATGATACAACTTGCATCAACCTCATTAAGAAAGCGGCTTTGTGCTTCTTTATCCTCGGATATAATACATTCAGTATGATTTGATCCATATGTAGCGATATGAGAGATCGCATCATCAATAGAGCTAACTGTTTTAATAGATAAGATATTGCTTAGATACTCTGTTTCCCAGTCCTCAGAACTAGCTTTTGCAAAAGTATTATTTGGGAAGGTCTTTTCAATTTTTTCATCTACTCTGAGTTCAGTATTTAACTCTGAAAGCCTTGTAAATAAGTCAGCGCCAAGCTTTTGCAGAACTTCTTCATGAACAAGCAATGTTTCAATTGCGTTACATACTCCTGGTCTTTGAGTTTTTGCATTAATAACAAGCTCTATAGACTTACTCAAATCAGCTTCTTTATCGATGTACATATGACATAGACCTTGAAAATGCGCAATCACGGGCATTTTCGCATTATCATAAACGTGATTGATAAGCCCTTTACCACCACGCGGGATTACAACATCAATTTCGTCCTTGTAACTCAAAAGATCATTAACAATGTCTCTATCTGTTGAGTCTAACACCTGTATTGTATCTTCAGGAGCATACTCTTTTATAGAGTCACTTAAAATACTACCAAGAATTTTATTTGTATGTTTGGCTTCTTTTCCACCTTTTAAAATAATTGCATTAGAAGACTTAAGAGCGAGAACGGCACTGTCTATGACAACATTTGGGCGACTTTCAAAAATCATAAGAATTACACCTAATGGCACGCTCTGCTTAGAAACCATAAGTCCATCTTCACGCTTAAATAGCTCATTCATCTTTCCTACGACTTCATCTTGTTCTTTAACTGAGATGATTCCATTGACGATTGATTGAAATCGACTCTCATCAATGACAAGGCGATCAACCATTGCACTGGATAAGTTACTTTTCTTAGCATCTTCAAGGTCGAGCTTATTTGCCTCAATGACTTCGTTCTTTCTATTATTAAGATTATTAATAATGCTATCAAAAGCCTTATTTCTTGTAGCTTTATCAATTTTCATTAAATTTCTTGAAGCTTGTTTTGCTTTAATTGCTATATCTTTCACTATAAACCTTCCTTCTCTAATACGAGATTAACTGTATGTACAATTTCATCTGAAATCTTATATCCTAATATGTCTTCAATATCTTGGCTCTGCTTACCTTTAATTTTTAAAATATCACTATTTGCATATTCACTTACTCCTGTCGCAAAGACTTCGCCTTTACATGAGATACCAACACAGTCTCCAGGGTAGAATTCCCCATGAACGTTTGTTACACCTGTTGGTAAAAGAGACTTACTCTCTACAATTGCATTAAACGCTCCATCATCAACTTCAATTGAACAATCAGGCTTCAAAGTAGATATCAACCAGCCCTTGCGATGAGTTGGGCAAAATAACTTCTGTGGCTCAAAATATGTACCGACATCATCATTTGTAATAGCGTCGAGAATAATTCTTTCATTATTCTTAGAACAAATAATTCCAGGTATCCCAAGTTTTGTAATTTTTCTTACAGCTTTAATTTTTGAAGACATTCCTCCTCGTCCACCTTGAGTTGCTCCCTTGAGGGAAATTCCCTTGAGCTTCTTACCGTAAGGAACTGAGTAAATCTTCTTAGCATTTGGAAAACTAGGATCTTTATCAAATAAGCCGTCTGTAGATGTAATAACTAATAACAGATCAGCACTAATCATTTGAGCCGTCTGAGCTGCAAGATGATCATTATCACCGACAGAGATTTCCGTAAAAGAGATTGAGTCATTCTCATTGAGGATGGGGACGATTTTATTTTTTAAAAGCACATCAAGATTTTCCTTGGTGTGTAAGAATCTCTTTCTCTTTCGAAAATCATCGTGAGTGAGGAGAATCTGAGAACAAAGTCTTAAGTTTTCTTCAAAAAGCTTTGAATACATATTAATTAGTTTAGGCTGGCCGATGGAGCTGGAGGAATGATTGAAACCTATCTCTTTTCGATTTGGGGAAAATATATTGAGATAATTTTGCCCAATATTCACAGCACCAGAGCTTATTAAAACAACCTCTACGCCACGACTCATAAGCTCACATATATCTTCGACAATTCTTCTTAGGGTTCGACTATTGATCTTACCTTCATCATCAGTGATAACATTACTACCAACCTTAACAACAACACGCTGTAAGGAATCAAATTCTTTTCTATATTTAAATTTATTCATATTTGTAAGATAATGTTGAAAAACTCAAACGACAATTGCGAATCCAACCTCTTTGGTTTTACCGAATCTATCACTACTTACCTTTAAATAACTTAAGTCTTCTTTAACATACTAAGAAAGGAGATATTATGTATAAAAGAAAAGGAAAGTTATTGAAGGATGAAAATGTCGATGAGCTAATCATTGTAAGCGACGATGAACAGAGCTATCAAATCAGTCATATTGGGGCTTTCATCTGGAACAAGCTAGACGGTGAAACAAATAAAGACTCAATATCTCACCAACTAGCTGAGGTCGGAAATATCGAAGTTGAAAAATCTAAGGACATAACTGAACAAGCTTTAGACAGAATGCTCGAGTGTGACCTTGTGCAACAACTCTAAAGCCTAGGCTTTAGAGTTTTAACTCATGACCATTCCTAGTTGCATGGCACGCTCTCTTGAAAATGGTAGTTTTGTTTTACTATTAAAAAATGCACCAACCAAATGAGCCTGTTCAATATCTGTATCTCTTAAATCCGCATTTCTAAAGTCACATCTTTTGAGATTGGCCTTAAAAAAACTACTAAACCTTAGGTCGGCATCTTTAAAGTTCGCTTCTCGAAGCTTGCAGTAGTGAAATACACACTCTCTCATTTTTGATGCCATAAAGTTTACGCCGTCAAGGTCAGACCTTGAAAAAGAAATATTTTTTAATAAAGCATTTTTAAAACTAGCACCCCAAATTTTTAAGTTTCTAAGGTTAAGATTATCTAAAACTGCATTGTTAAAAACAGAGTTTTTAAGATTTGCACCTTTAAAGTAACATTCACTTAAGAATGAGTTTATAAATTTGGCACCAATAAGATTAGTTCCCCTTAACTTTGCCTTAACAAGCTTAGAGTCTTTAAAACTAATATTCTTTGCATTCACTTTATCAAAATTTGAATTCGATAAATTCTTTTCTTTAAGATCTATGTTTCCAATATCTGAGTCTCTGAAATCTAAATTTGTAAAACTATCATTTTGCATTTTATTTTCCTCTTTGTTTTTTAAAGTTTCATCATAGTTATTCCATTTACTATTATAGAAAAATTCTTTCTTAGTATTCATAACTACCTCCTATATTGATATTATCGCCTCAACAGCTAATAATCTAAAGTACATATATGAGCACTTGCATATAACCATATGGTTATGTAAGATAAGATCATGTATAAAATCAACTTCAATCATCTCTTCTACTTCAAGACAATAGCTGAGAATCAGTCTATTGTTAAAGCATCAAAAGTTCTTAATATTAGTCAACCAGCACTGTCAAAGCAGCTGAAATCTCTTGAATATGATCTTGGCTTTAGCTTATTTGAAAGAAAAGGAAGAAGACTAGTACTCAATACTAATGGAATGCAAGTTCTAGAGTATGCAACAAAAGTTTTTCGAGATACAGAAGAGATGCTTGTTTCTGTTAATAAGCCTACCAAGGCTAAGACAAAAGAAGTAAGGATAGGCATTGCACCCTGGCTATCTAATCATGTTGTCTATAGTAGTTTAAAGAAGCTCATTTATAACAAACACCTCAAATGTAGTATTATCCAGATTGAAACGAACGGCCTTATTAATTTACTAGAAAGTAACAAACTTGATTTTATTCTCTTAGACCAGTCGATTAAACTAAGAAGTAAGAAACTTGAAAGTAAATTGATTCACAAGGAAAAAATTATATGTACAACATCATATAAGACTAAAACGAAGGGACGCTTTCCTACCAATATCAATGATAAGAGGTTCATAAACTACTCTCCAGACTTACAAGTTCATACTGATATCAATAACTATCTAGATGATCATGATATTGAATGTGAAGAGATTAGTAATATAACAGACTCTGCGCTTATTCACTTAATTTTAAAAAAGACAGATATCATCGCCTTTTTACCCGAAAGTATTGTTAAAAATAGTATTAAAAACAAAGAGCTAAGAAAACTTGGTGAGCTTGATGATGTTCTAAGCTATAGTTGGATCGCTTATAACCCTAAACAAGTAGATCAAGGTATACTTGATCTCGTACTATAGGCTTTGAAACTGGTCCACTATATTGGTGCTAACCGAGCTTCCAAATAGTCTAAATTATAAAATGAAATAAAGATGTCGATATGATTTTGAAGCATAGATGCTTTCTTTG
>DDIK01000120.1 GCA_002338505.1 Bacteriovorax sp. UBA1852 | reverse complement strand
AGAAGTTTGCCTGCTGCTGAGGCTTGTTTGTAAAAATAAGAGACAGGCCAAGGTTTGATAATATCAAAAGCTCTGAAGTATATAAATGATAAGATAAACGCCAGTAATGAGTATTCCGAAATAAATAAAGTAGCAATCCACATTCCAATGACTTCATCAATGACTATCCAAGGAGGGTCATCGACAGCATATTTCTTTTCCACGCTAGTGATAACAAACCAGCTACCGCATGTAAGCGGAATTAATATTGGGAAGTATAAGAAAAAGGGCGGATTAAATTGCCCTAGAATGATAAGGGGGATTAAAATTGCTAGACTACCAGCGGTGCCAGGCGCCTTTGGAGACAGTCCACTGCCACAAAATGTGACGAAAAATATGTCCAGATTTTTTAGTGGTGGTTTGGTTGTATTATCGCTCATTAAGAGATAATAACTTTAATTGGAATTAACTGTACAGGTAACAATTTGGGAACACGCGAATATTTAGAAAACTATGTTTTTGACTGGTCTATTTTTGATGTCGTCATGGGTGGCGTTTCAACACTAGATTCAAACTTTGTTTTTACAAAGGTGAAAAGTAGCGAGCAGGTTACTGGCTTCCTTAAGGGCTATGGCCCAGATCCTAGTGATCCAGTGAATCAGGCAGAGTTATTTGGTAACTTCCAAGAGTCTCTTCAGTTTATAAAAAGATACTTTCTCCGCGAAGGTAATGAAGACGGCTTAGACTTTAGAATACCAAATTCTCTTTACATGATTACCGACGTAAAAGAGTTATTTCTTATGGCCTCTGGTTACAATGACGTTTCTAGAGAGGAGAGGCTTTGGGCTGAGATCGTTCTCAAGGTCATGCATACAATTCTTCATGTTGATAAAGATCTACGTTCTAATTATTTTAATGCTATCCAAACTCAGATCTTTGATAGATTTTATAAATATTTACACCGTGATAAAGAAAATAATCTATATTTACGTTCTGACGGTAAGAAGATTCAACTTGTCGATTTTGAGACTAAGGCAAAGAAAACCAGAGACAGTGTAATTATTAAGTTACTCCATAAGGCAGAAAATGTTGCGGAGGAGTTATTTGATAGAGTAGGAGTTCGTTTTGTTACGAAAACAAAATTTGATATTTTACTCGTTACTAAATTCTTGGTCGAAAAAAATATTGTTATTCCTCATAATATTAAGCCAAGTCGATCTGTGAATACAATCATCGACCTTGAAGAGTTTAGAAAAAAATACTCAGGCCTAGTTAAGATGGCCATTAGAAACGAACTCTCGGAGGAAAGGTTTTTGTCCGCAGTAAATCGAGAGGTCATTGAGTGTTTATTCGGATCAGGAAGTGGAGATAGAAATGAGCATACGTCTCAGTCTTACAAGTCTGTTCAATTTACATGCAGGCAGTTAATTAGGTATAAAAATCCATTTTTAAAAGAATTTATGAGTTTGAGAAAGCTTGCCAAGGAAGCAACTGACGATGAGCTAGCTAAAAAAGTTCTTTCTCTTGATGCCTCTTTGATTGCTAAGGATGTTAGGTTCTTTTACCCTTTTGAGGTACAGATAGTTGATGAGGAATCTCATCGAATTAACAGTGAAGGGGAAGCCTCTCACAATGAGTATAAAAGAACTCAAAAGATCTCAGCAATGAACCGAGTTTTTAGAGACCTCATTCAATACAAGAAGTTAACTGAACTTTAATTACTAATAAAGTAATTGATTCTGTCGTTTATGAGCTCAGGGAAATCTACTTGGGGAACATGACTTCCATCTTTAACAATGTAAAGTGACGAGTTCTTAAGGTATCTATGAAGAACTCTTTGAAGATAATTTGGAATGATTTTATCTTTATCCCCACCAATGATTAGTGTTTTTGTTTTAATGCTCTCAAGATGATTGATGATTTTATGATCACGCATTTGATCTAGTAGGTGAAAGAATAAGTCAGGGTCTAGTTCTCCTATTTTCTTCATATACTCTTCAACCCACTTAATAGATGTCTTCTTCGTATTGAATCCACCGGACCATACACCAATTTGAGCGAGCTTGTTCTTGTAAGCATTCCTCCATAGATATGAGTAGAGTTCTCCAATAGATTCTTTTGCTTTGAGAATAATTGGCTCTGATAAATCAATTACATTAGAGTCAAACATTATGTCTTGAGGAGGAAAAACAGTTCCCGATATAATAATCATAGATTTAACAAGTTCAGGATAGAGATAAGCCATCTCAAGCGTAACATTGACGCCCATAGAGTGACCAAGCTGAATTGTCTTCTTGATACCGAGATGATTCAGTAGAGTTTTTAAGTCTTGGCATATGTTTTTAAAGGTTACACTCTCAATCCCATCATCGCTTGTAGAGTCGAAATGGTTTCTGTAGTCATGAATAAGAATTCTATATCCGAGGCTAGCAAAGTAATCTACCTGTAAGTCGAAGTGTTGAAAGTTGCAAACTAAGCCATAGTTAAAAACTAGGATCGTATCATCCTCGTTAACTTCTTCTTTTTGAAAGTTTACTTTATAGTGAATTTTGGTCGTCTCACTAACTTGTAAGTATAGTGACTCATTCTTCCATGACATTAATAGTTCCTAGTTTTAAAGCATATTCATTTTCAAAGAACTCAACAATGGAATATGAAAGAGGATCCTCTTTTGCTAGCTTGGTTAATTGCTCGTAATACTGTTCACTTGTTTCGATGAGTGAGGCATCAAAATTAGTTATTTCGATTGTGGTCTGACCAAGAGTTATTTTATCTGTAACTCTTAACTTGATCTTTCCCTTAACCTTTTTGCTGTTTAGTTTTAAAAAGTTCGGAGCTATAAGATAAAGACAGTCTTTTGTAAGTTTTAGTCTTACGATATTATCTTCGATCCTATTATCATCAATAATTAAGCTATTTTTTAACTTCTGACCAAAGGTAACATTCTCAAAGGGAAATGTATGTTTTCCTAGGCTAAGTAAATCAGGGGAATCTTTTATAAGCACTTCTATCATGACTCTATTTTAGCTGAAAATATGATTAGATAGTAGTGTAGATCTTTTGATCACCTTGATATTTTTTTGATAGATCTAGTACTTTAGGATGCTTTGACATGTTATATGTTTTAAAGTCTTTAAGTACTTTATAGAAGATGTCTTGGTGTTCAATAATGTTTGCAATCTTTTTTTGAGCAACTACACCTGACTGTTCTTGACCGAAAAGGTTACCTTGTCCTCTGATTTTTAAATCTTCTTCTGCTATTTTGAATCCATCAGAATATTTTTCAATAACTTGAAGTCGATGAAGACTTTCAGGTTGAAGTTTCTTCTCAAGTATAAGAAAACAGAATCCTGGCTTTTCACCTCGGCCAACTCTTCCACGCATTTGATGAAGTGAGCTAAGGCCGAAGCGCTCGGGATTTAAAATTGCCATGATAGTTGAATTGATTACATTAATTCCAACTTCTATTACTGATGTAGCAATAAGAATATCAATTTCATGATTTTTAAAGTCTCTAAAGACTTCGGACTTCTCATCATTTTTCATCTGACCATGTAATGACTTGATTCTCATTTCTGGAAAAATCTGAGAGAAGCGCTCAAAAGTTTGCTCGAGGTCACGAATATTTTGATCAGGAGATTCGCTAATCGCTGGGACTAGTATATATGCTTGTTCACCAAGTGAGATACGAGTTTTCAAAAAACTTAAGAAGTTCTCAAAATTGGCGGGCTCTACGATTCTCGTCTTAGAACCTTTTCTTCCTTTTGGCATAGTTTTAATAATCGAAATCTCTAGATCTCCATACTGTGTGAGACTTAAAGATCTCGGAATTGGTGTTGCAGACATGATAATACAATGAGATCCAGGGCCTTTCGCTACAAGTTTAAGTCTTTGCTTAACGCCAAACTTATGTTGTTCGTCAATAATGGAGAGACCTAGGTTTTTAAAAACTATTGAGTCTTGAAAAAGTGAGTGAGTACCGATTATCAGATCAATTTTTCCTAGTGCAAGACCCTCTAGAATAATCTTTTTTTCTTTGTTCGGAGTACTTCCTAAAAGTATCGCTACGTTTATTTTCTTACCGAGGAGCTCTGAGACTTCATTATAGTGCTGTGTCGCTAGTGATTCAGTCGGGCACATAATTGCTGACTGATATTTTGCTTGAATTGAGTATAGTGCTGCAAGGACAGCTATTGTTGTCTTTCCGCATCCAACATCTCCTTGGATGAGTCTCATCATTGGATGAGGTCCTTTGAGATCGTCAATAATATCTTCTAAGCTTGATTTTTGATCAGGCGTTAATTCATAGGGATAAAGTGATAGTGATTCTTCAATCTGATCTTTTGTAACATTAATTTGAATCCCATTAAGCTTCTTTCGTTTTTTCTTTCGTAAATCGACTTTAACTTGGTCAATAAAGAACTCTTCATAGACAAGTCTCTCTTTTGCTTTTTCAAAGTCATCATTATGCCATTGCTCAGAGGGAACCTTTCCATGGAGATATCTAAATGCATGCTCCCTATTTAAAAAGTTATTTTCTTCTATTACCTCTAAAGGGAGTATCTCATCTATTTCGCTCCAAGTTTGTTCTGGGATTCGATCGATGATCTTTTTGATGTTTGGACTGCTTATAGATGATATCGTTGGGTATTGAATTTTTAGGCCGCTATCAGTTTCCATTGTTCCGCTTTCACCAAAATCAGGATTTGTAATCTGTAGAAGACCATTGTATTCACTTACGACACCTAGGAACTCAATCTTAGTAATATCTCTAATCTTCTTTTCCACAGATGAGTAACAATTAAACCATTGTAACGTTATAATGTTTTCTGATAGAGAGTCTTTAACTGTTGCAGTGATATTGAGCAGAAGTGCTCGTCCTTTACCTCGTGCTCTAAAATTAGGTTTAGAGCGTACCGATATAACTTCTCCCGTCCCTCGAAAATAATTTGAAATGACAGCATTCTCAAATTTATCAAGGGAGGGAAGTTTCAGTATTCTTTTAGGGATTAGCCAGATAAGGTCTTCAATTGTTTGAAAACCTGCATCTATTAAGTTTTGAGCCGTTTTGCTAGGCTTTTTATAGAGTTGGTGAAGAGAGTCAAGGAGTTGAGGGTTATTTGTACTCAATATCCTCTACCTCATACTCGATGTCACCTTTTGGTGCTTTTACGATAACTTCGTCACCGACTTCTTTTCCAATAAGTGCTTTGCCTAAAGGACTATTAAAAGAGATTTTTCCCTCGTTGATATTTGATTCTGGTTCTCCGACAATTTGATAAACAATTGATTCATCTGTGTCTGCGTTGAGAATTGTGACAGTTGCTCCAAAAACAATTTTTTCAGACTCTACAAGTGATGGGTCTAAGACTTCACTGCTTGCAACTATTCCTTGGAGTTTAGCAATTCTTCCTTCCATGATACTTTGCTTTTCTTTTGCTGCGTGATATTCAGCATTTTCCTTGAGGTCGCCTAAGTCTCGAGCATCAGAGATTACAATTTTTAATTCTTCTCTTTCAACTTTTACGAGTCTATCCAGTTCTTCCTGAATTTTATCCATGCCATTCTTTGTAATTGGGTTTGCCATATTTAATCCTTAAATAATGAGTTAGCATCATTGAGAAGACCTTTTTTAATCTCTTCTTCGCTTTGTGAACCAACTAATTTAAAATATCCGCAGAAGTTTTTCTTCGCTTTTTCAACGATCCTGTCTGCACTTGTTTCTCTACATTCATTATATACTTTCGGGTCGTAAAATTCACACATCTTGCAAACATATAGGTCTGCATAGCAATAGTCACATTCCTCACTGAGTGAGATTTTCGTATTCACATCAAGGTCGAGCTCTTTTTTGCATGCATGACATTTTACCTTACTTTCTTCGCTCATCAAAAACTCCACGATTTTTCCAGGTAGACTTTCGGTTCAACGACTTCGCCATCTTTAGACTTAAAGAAAATTTTTGGTTCACGCCTTTTGTTGTATTCGTGAACAGCTTCAATCAAGTACTTCTCATTATTGTTATCAATAGTCTTAGTTACAAGAAAATTGACAAATAAAGTTGAGAGCCCGCCAATCAAAAGTGCTTTTCTATTATTGTCACTAGTATTTACAAAGACAGTACTCAAAAGCATGAGTGTGCCAACGCTGCCAATCACCGCAGGTCTGAGTCTTTGACTGCTAGTGTTCTGATACTTCTCTAGAAACTCTTTCGCTTTATCATCTCTTTCAAGATAGAAGCGAAGTCCCTCTCCTTTTCGATTAAGATTTGGATCGACAAGAAACTCTTGCTGGTTAATGATCGCTATCCTGCTGCAGGCTTCATTTGCATAAGCCGTCACTTGAAAAAGACAAAGTAAAACTATCAGTTTTTTTAACATAACCTTTAAAGTAGCACTTTAGAGACATTTTTACCAACTTTTACGATCTGACGCATGGTGGTAAGATATTGAAAACAGATTAAACTTAAAGGTTAGAGATGGGACTTATAACTACTGGTGTGAATTTAACGAAGACCATTCGAAATATTGGACGACTTCGTGAAATTGTCAGTGTTTTCGCAAAGCATGGGCTGGATGAATTCATATCTAAGAACGTTCTTTTAAAGATTCCAAACTTTGTTTTACCAAAGTCAACTGCTACACGTGTTAAAGATGAGATTAAGCAAAGGGGCGATAGCTCTTGGGAAGAAGTCTTAGGGGTGAGATTAAAGCAGAGCTTTGAGGAACTCGGACCTGCATTTGTAAAGTTTGGTCAATTACTAGGCTCACGTGAAGATATATTTAATGATGATTTTATCAAGCAGATGCAGCTTTTAAGGGATAAGGTAAGTCCTCTTAATTTTACAGACGTTAAGTCTCAGGTTGAATTATCTCTAGGAAAGAAGTCTGAGGATATATTTTCATTTATAGATGAGAAGCCTATAGGTACGGCCTCTATCGGTCTTGTCTATAAGGCTCAGCTTAAAACTGGTGAAGAAGTTGTTCTAAAAGTAAGGCGTCCAGGAATTGAAAAGTCAATTGAGACAGATCTTTCGGTACTTCAGTTTATTGCAAGTCAGTCTGAAAGGGCCGGAGAGGAAATTAAGTATCTAGGAATATCTAAGATTCTAGAAGACTTTGCAGTATCACTTTATAATGAATTAAATTTCCACATTGAAGCTAATAATTGTGAAAAACTCAGAAAAATAATTGAAAAATATGACGGTGATAGTTTTTATATACCTAAGATATATACAGACTTCACAAGTGAAGACCTTCTGGTCATGGAGCTTATAGATGGGACTCCATTTAGTGACGAGCAAAGAATTAATGACGTTATTGATGAATTGAGGCCTAAGCTCGATAGAAGTGTTGATGTATTTATTAAAACATTTTTAAACGAAGGTTTTTTTCATGCCGATCTTCATGGCGGAAACTTCTTTTATACTAAAGATAAGAGAATTGCACTCATTGACTTTGGTCTTGTTGGGAGTCTCTCTAGGAGTGGTCGACAGAATTTCTTAGCGATTGTTTATTCACTTATAACTTATAATTTTGAAAACCTGGTCTACGAGTTTCTTGATGTCGCAGAATTTGATAATGTTCCAGATGTTGATAAATTGATTAGTGATATAAAATATGCTCTCAGTCCTCATATTGGTTTAACTGTTCAGCAAACTAACTTTTCAGTTGTTCTACGAGCAATCGTTAAGACCTTACGTGAACACCAAATTTTCTTGCCTCGTGAATGGTATGTCGTCTTTAGGGCATTGATGACCTTAGATGGAGTAGGTAAGAGTCTAGGGATTGATTTTGATATTTTTAAAATATTAGAAAAAGATATTGATGGTCTTATTAAGTCTAACTTTAATAAAGAATCATTAATGGAAGATGCTGGTTGGCTTGCAAGAGATGTGCTTTTAAGTGCACGTAGTCTTCCAAGGCATATAAAGTGGTTCTCTAAAGAGTGGTCAAAGAATGGTTATGCTTTTGAGCTTAAGCACCTTGGTGTTGAAAAAGCATTTACAAGTCTTTCGAATTCAATTGTATTTCTTGGCTATTGTATAATTGCGAGTATCATGTTCTATACTGGGGCAAGTCTTGTGGATTCTACGGTGCTTGCGAGTGCTAAGTTTAATGAACTTCCGACCATGACTTATATATTTTGGGGTGTTGCTAGTTTCTTGATTTATATGGGTTTAGAAAAGAAATAGACCTTGTTAGAATCTATAGCTAAAGCTGATAAGTGCTCCTGGTACAAATGTGTAGACAGCGTCCATAGCGTCAACGTTACCTCTTCCTGTAGAGTCATAAAGTTCTTTCACGATTCCTGCAAGTAGTGCTGCTCCAGCACCGGTTAATGCGCACGTAATTTTGTTATTTTTCTTAAAGATAAAGTTCTCACATATCTTTTTAGCTCCGTAGCCAATTAGAGTACCGTATATGGCGTGTTTTCTTTTATCAGGTTCAGCACTGAAGACAGAGTGAACCAAAGTTACAGCTAGAGCTGTGTTGATGGCCATTTGTATATTTTCGGTATAAAGGATTGTGTTACTTGCGTCTAGATGATGAATATTTGATGAGTCGCTAAGTTGAAGATCTTCTCTTCTAACATCAACACCTCCTGCACTTAAAACAACTTCATCTTCATAGGACATAGATTCATTATCCAAATCTCTTTCATAGAGAGTCTTGGCTTCTCGAAAATCAATTTCCTCAGCAGATATGGTTAGGTTTAGAGATAGTGTAAATAGAGTAAGTATTGTGATTTTTATCATGAGTAACATAGAGCAATATCTGTGCCAATATTTCGACTAAGATTATGATCAGTTTTGTGGGTTTTGTTTACATTTGATACTTAAATGTACACTTTTTAAATACTATCTATACCTGAAATATAAATCCATGGTGCATATCTCTTAAACTCCTCAGCAGGCTCAGGGCCAAGAGTTAGTGATAAGAAGTCTCTTTCACTTGCTTTCGTTCTGGTGTCCTTAAATTCAAACTCAATCTCTTTATTTTGATACTTCGTTATATATAAATCATTAGAATAAATTTCGTGAATGAAGTTTTTGAAGAGATCAGTATTGGCCACCTTTAAGTGACCTATATATATAGCACTCTTGTGTTCAATATATGACTTGTGTTTTTCTGGTAACCATAACTTGAATGGGGAAAGCTCTTCAATCATTTTCTCGTCAGAGAAAAAAGAGCACTCATAAATAATATCTTGTAGATCAAAACCTTTATTAATAAAGAAGTAGTCAGTTATTTTATTATCGGTCTTTTTAATGTAGAGATCTGCGCTCTTTGTTTGTGATATGTCATACCAGTCCCGCGAAGTTCTATTGAGTGTAATGAAGTTCTTATAGTTTGCATCATGAAGTTCTTTAATTTTGATTTTATCTACTTCACTTAGTTTTCGATGAGATGTTCTTGTGTAGCCGAGTGATAGGGCCTTCTCTTCAGTCAGTGAAGAATCACCTGTTTGTAGTACACTTCCAAATTCAAAGAAATCAAACTTTTGAAAGAGGCTACTTTTCTCACTCCACAGAAGAAAGAAGGTTGAGCTCTCTTTGTACTTATCTAAAACGAAATTAAAAAGTTCTTTAAACTTACCCTGACCTCTATATTTCTCATCTGTTGCTATGCCACCAATGAGGCAGACAGGGTGTTTGTTTCTTTTGATTCTTATATCTCTATTTTTTACACCAATATGACATACAACGCTGTCCTCTTTCTTATTTAAAATAAAGTGACAATTCTTATGATTGTTTGGACCGATAAGAGTCCAGAAGTCTAAATCGAAGTGATGTTTATCATCGTAGCCAAAGGACTTTTCAATAAGCTGAATAACATCTTTATAGTATTCAGGTGATTTCGCTAAATTTGTTATAACAAATTGATTCATGACTTTAATAATAGATCTTTTTTTTACAAATTATTAGTTTTATTTTCAATTTCTTTCGCGGTGATCTTTGTTATGGCTCTAAAATAGGGGTTTTCGGGCGTTTCGGCATATTTTTCCCTTTTTATTATATAGGCTAAATATTTTTAAAAAAATAATTTTGGAGGCGATAAGAAACTTGTAATGCTTGAGAGCAGTATATCTCAAGCGCTGTCATAAAGGAGTTATGACAGTAACCCAGTCAAGGAGGATGAAATGGGATTACGTATTAACACAAACGTTGCCTCTCTTAATGCCCAGAGGAATTTAAGAGGAACACGACTAGGGATGCAACAATCTCTAGAAAGATTGTCATCTGGCCAGAGAATTAACAGAGCTGGTGACGATGCCGCAGGTCTTGCGATTTCAGAAAACCTAAAAGCACAGATTAGAGGTTTAGGACAAGCAGAAAGAAATGCTGAAGATGGTATTTCACTTGTTCAAATTGCTGAAGGTGCCCTAGGGGAAGTTTCAAACATTCTTATTAGACTTAGAGAGCTTGCAGTACAAGCCGCTTCGGATACCATTGGTGCAACGGAGAGAAAGTTCTTAAATGTTGAATTTGAGCAATTAACTTCTGAAGTTGATAGAATTGCAAACTCAACAGAATTTAACAGAGTACCACTTCTAAATGGTACGGGTGCTGTATTTGATATTCAGATCGGTACTAGAAATGACCCTATATCAGATAGATTAACGTTTGATGCCTCTTCGGCAGACGTTAATGTTGCTGCTCTTGGTCTGAACCTAGCGTCTGTTGCTGATAAGATTTCAGCTCAAAACTCGCTATCTTCTATTGACCAGGCGATTGTATCAGTTTCAGGTATTAGAGCTGACTTTGGTGCTCTTCAAAACAGACTTCAGTCGACAATTAACAATATTGCGACAAGTGTAGAGAACCTTTCAGCTGCCAATTCTCGAGTTCGAGATACTGATATTGCATCAGAGACAGCAAACTTAACTAAGCAAAATATTTTAATGACTGCTGGTACATCAGTTCTCGCCCAAGCGAACTCAAGTACACAGAGTGCCCTAAGTCTCATTCAGGCAGCGTCGAACGGTTAATAACCGCTCACGTCTGCTTGAATAAGCTTAAGAAGTATTTAATTAGCACTTTTAAAGGAGTCAATAATGTTAAACACAAGTGGATGAATATGTTCAGACGATTTAAGACTGCAACCTTAGATTGTCATTGAATCAAACTATATAGAGGAAATATTAAGTATGATTTATCCATGGGCAAGCAGTACGAGAGTACATGTGAGTCTTGAGCGACATTTTTGAAAAAGAATAAATAATAATAACAAATGGGCTGACGCTAACTAGGATGACTTGCGTCTTCAAAACAGGAGGTTTTATATGATTGAAGGAGACTAAAAATGGGTTTAAGAATAAATACGAACGTTTCGTCGTTATCGGCACAACGTACATTAGCATCAACAAATAGAGACATCTCGGATAATTTAAGAAAATTATCCTCGGGACAAAGAATAACGAGAGCAGCTGATGATGCAGCTGGATTGGCCATTAGTGAAAACTTAAAGGCCCAAATAAGAGGAATGAGACAAGCAAAGAGAAACGCAAATGATGCAATCTCACTCATTCAAACAGCAGAAGGTGGTTTAAGTGAAGTATCGAATATCATTGTCAGACTTAGAGAACTCTCTGTCCAAGCTGCGAACGACACGCTTGGTGCAGATGAGAGGAAGTTTGCCGATATCGAATTTCAAAACCTTAAAGAAGAGATCGATAGAATTTCACGGTCTTCTGAATTTAATGGGATTAAATTACTTGATGGAACAGGCGGTAAGCTTGAGTTCCAAGTTGGTACCAGAAATGATCCTGTCCTCGACAGACTCACTTATGATGCCACTGGCTCAGACGCAACGCTTGTTTCTCTTGGACTCTCGGCAGAAACGATTGGCTCCAAAGAGGGAGCTCAAGGTTCACTCAAGAAACTTGACGATGCACTTGTGCAAGTCAACGGCGTTAGGGCCAACATGGGTGCGCTACAAAACAGACTTACATCAACAGTTAATAACTTAGGTGTAAGCGATGAGAACTTGAGTGCTGCGAACTCAAGAATTAGAGATGTAGACGTGGCTTCGGAAAGTGCGAAGTTGACGAAGAATAACATCCTAGTTCAGGCAGGTACTTCGGTATTGTCACAGGCAAACCAAGCACCAAACGTAGCATTGTCGCTCATAAAATAGATAAATCATACTTAGGTGACTACAGATCGGAATTGATCGTAGTCGCCTTCCTCTCTTTTTTAGAGACTGTCTTTCTATACCCAATTCCATACTTTCAAGTAATCGTGTAAAATCAAAGTATGAGTGATCTAAGTGAAATAATTTCAAAGCGTAAAACAGTTCTAATTTTTGGTATCTCATCCTTTGTTGGATCGAGTTTAGCAGAGTTTTTTAGTCGAGATTATAGAGTTGTTGGGACCTATCATAAAACTCCTGTAACAATTCCTGGAGTGATGGTCTTGCCTTGTGATGTTTTAACGAAAGAAGAAGTTCAGCTTGTACTATTTGCAACTAAGCCTGATGTTACAATCTATTGTGTCGGAATGTCCTCAATTATAGATTGTGCGCTTGACGAAGATAGGGCAGACGCTCTTAATACAAGTGGATTATTTAATGTTGTAGAATATTGTCAAAGATATAAGTCGCAAATTATATATCTATCATCCAATTTTGTTTTTTCTGGGGAAGATAAGCAATATTTAGAGATGGATATTCCAGATCCAAATACAATGTATGGAAAAACTCAGGCATCTGCTGAGTTCTATATTCAAAAAACATCATTAAATTATTTGGTGTTTAGGGTTAGCAGGCTCTATGGCAGAGGAATAAACGGTAAGAGAGAGAATCTCTTTGAAAAGTTTCAACGCTTGATCAATGAAAGAAAGAATATTGAAGTTGATGATTATGTTAAAACAGGATTTTTAGATGTTGGCTATCTTGGAATGATTATTAAACTTGCTATTGAAAAAGACGTACAGAATCGTTTGTTTCAAGTGAGCTCAGGTGATAAATTAACATATTACGAATTTGTGAAAACATATGCTGAAGTATTTGGTGAAAGTGATCACAATATTATTCGAACAAAGTGGGCTTATCCTGTTATGGCGTCAGCTCATGCTTCAAGTACATCTGCAGATAATAAGCTTCATTTTAAGCTCGATGTCTCTAACGTTGAAGGTTTCATGAGAGTGAAACTACCAACAGTTAAAGAGTCTTTAGAATTTACGTTTAATCGATATAAAGGTATAAAGAAATCTTCAGGTAAATCAAGTCAAGGTGATGGAATTACTTTTATATAATGAAAATCTTAAATATCATTATTTTTCTCTTTCTTGCTTCATGTAGCACTTATCGACATCTTCCTTCAAAGAAGTTTGCCCCTTCATTTAAATCTAGTGCTGAAGACTCTCTTGAGAGTCTCTTGTTTGAAATGAAGTCTCTTCTAGATGGGGATTCTAAGAGTTGCGAACAAGTAAAAGAACTTTTTGAAGATGAAAGAAATCATTTGAGAGAGCTTCTTTATGTGCATATTCTTAAAAGTTGCAATTCTAGCGATCAGGCGATTTTAAGTTTCTTTGAAGGAGACTATATATCTCTTCCTACATGGGCGAAGAAATATAGTGTTGAAGAATTAATTGATCGAGATATCACAGATAGAAATGTGAAGTTTAAGATTTATAAGGAATATTTTTCCTTTGTGAAAGACTCTAGAGTAAAGGAAGAAGTTTTAACTATTCTCCAGAGCAATGCAACTACAGTAGAGGAGAAAGAATATGTTAAGAACTTATTTGATATTCATCTCCCTTATCAAATAGAAAATATAACAAGATATAATATCTTTAAAATCGCAGATGACTTCTACTTAAGGCGTTCTTTTGATAAAGCCAGAGAATTATATCAGATGATAATAGATGATAAGTACTTCTCAAATGACGATAAAGAGAGAGCTTGGGATAAATTAAGATTTAGTTATAAGCAGGAACGAGATAGAGCTACCTATCTTAAAATAACTGAAAAGTACTATCAATATCTGATCAGAGAAAATGACCATGAGAGATTCATGAAGTATGGAGTTATTTTAGCTCGTATTTATTGGACAAGAGATAATTTTGAGAAGGCTCTTAGTGTCTTAGATGATATTCTTAAAAAGGCAGTATCAAAAAGTCATAAAGAAATAATATTCTACTACTACGCAGGTATATATGAGAATTTGAAGAAGGAAGAAAAAGCTATAGCTTACTATAAACTTGCTTATGAAAACAGTAGTCCTTCATCAGAGCATTACCGTGATATCATTTGGCGAATAGGCTGGTATTATTATAAGAATCAGGAGTATCAAAAATCTATCACTTGGTTTGAGATATTATATGAGCTGCAGGAGGACTCTAATTGGAAAGTACAATTTTGGCTTGCAATGAGTTACTTAAAAACGAACCTCAATGAAAAATCAGTTCAGTTATTCACTAAGATATATGAAGGCGACAACTATGGGTTTTATGGACAATTTTCATCTCTGTTCTTAGAAACTTCGCTTTTAAGAATAGAGCAAGATAAATCAGAAGATATTTTTAAATCACAAATTAGAGAATTTGATTGGGCAGTGTATCTTGGGAAGCACTCTCTTGCTAAAGACATCATTGATCTGTCAGAAAATATAGCTAACAATAAAGATAAGCTTAGATTTTATAAGGGCGCTAAAGATTATAAGAACCTCATTCTAGGTTTTTATAAGATTCCTAAAACACAAAGAGAGTCTATGATTGATAAGGGCGAAGTGAATAGTATCTTTCCATTGGCCTACTATAAGGAATTTAAAGATTATAATAAATCTAAAATAGTGCCTACAGAGTTGATGCTTGCAATAGCTCGGCAAGAGTCTGCATTTGATAAGGATGCGAGAAGTCCTGCAGATGCATTTGGCTTAATGCAAGTGATTCCCTCGCAAGCATCAAGACTCGCAAGAAAATATAATATACCTTATGAAACTTTTTATGATCTTTACGACGTTAAAACAATTATCTCTTTAGCAAGTTTACTGCAAGAGGAGCTCTTAAGTGAATTTGACGGGAACTTTATAAATGTTATTGCTAGTTACAATGCTGGTGAAAGTGTTGTGAAGAAATGGCGTCAAACGAGTGGACTAGAGGGCTTTGAGTTTATTGAAGAGATTCCATATCGTGAGACGAGAAAGTACGTAAAACTAGTATTGAGAAATTATCTTATATATAAGAGACTCGTTGAAGGTGACTTTAAGATAGATAAGTCTCTAGTTTACTGATAGGTCGTTTTGGCACCTTTCGGTGTTTTAAAAATGAAGTGTCCTTTAGGGAAATTAACATTTTCATTTATATTGGTAAGTTCTAAGTTGATAATTCGCTTATCATTGTAATTTATCTTAATGTTTTTTAGAGATTTAAAATTAGTCTTTTTATTAAAGTTAAACTCTACAGTCTTGATCCCAAGTTCTTTGGAGAGTTCTTTATTGAGAGTGAGGGTTGATATTGAGTCTTTAGTTTTAACTTCAAAACCTTCATTAGACTTAAGACCATTTGTCAGTAAATCAAAGAATTTTGAGAGCGAGTCTCCGCCACTACCTATTGTCACTTGACCTTTATCACCCTTATCAAATGGAGGAGTGTAAATCCAAGTCTTACTCTTATTTGAAGTCACAACTAGTTTTGTAGGAAGCGTTTGGCTAAACTTAATTTTACCAGGGTACTTATAATCGAAACTTCCCTTTGATTCTTTCATTTTACGGCTGAGCTTACTCTTATACTTTTGAACATAGCTTGTGGAAAAGCTTTTGGGCATAAATGAGTATGCGTTTAATACTAAAAATGAGGCGATGATAAATTTATTCATTATCTTGCAGAGAGCTTTATGAACTCAGTTATATAGTGCTTAACAAGTGAGTCGAGATCGATTTCCTCATTATTATACTTCCAAGTGATTTTGTTAAATGCGCCAATGTGTGCTCTTATCTCGTGCAGAGAAGATGTCCCATGCTGTTCAGATGAATCCGTTCTAGCACTAAATATATCTTTTCCGTTTGCTAGGAAACCAATATTTATAAGATCGTCAGATCTTCGAGCAAAAATCAATCTCAAAGAGTTTCTAAAGACCATGAAGTCGTTGACTGTATTAGCGATCTTAAAAATTTTTATTTCTGAATTTGTATTACCACGATACTCATTAAACTTATGGCTATAAATTTCAACAAGGTCTCTAAGCTTATTCATAAGCTCAATTGACGATTCTTCCAGGTGATATGAAGGATTAAGGTGATCACTAAAGTTTACCACACCACTTTGCTCCATATTTATTTCTTCTAGAGCTAGGTTTTCGATCCATTTAGTTGACACTTTTTCTCTGTTATTTGTTGTTATATCCATATATTAATGATGCTAAATTATTGTGGGGCTTGTCAATCACTTCATTGCTCTATCTTGCCTAATGTGTAAATCTAGGGCTGACTTTTGCTATAATTTGGATATTTAGGGCCCAGGCAAATAAATGTATACAATAAAACAAATTCTCTATCGAAGATTTCTTATTATTGTCATCTTATTGGCGGTCGTCTCTTTGGTATTTGAAGCCTTTCAATTAAATTATGTTGTTAATGATTTTGTGAGATCTTCCAGGAAATCAAATAAAATTCTTGCTCAGGCTTTTGAACCATTTGTAGAAAAGAGTACAGATGTTGATTTTAAGAGTATTGTATCTGTTTTAGATTTTGAAAATGATTATCAACTTATCGAATTAACCAACTTGAAAGGAAAGATCCTGGCGATTAAGGGAGAGTGGCCTTCTGTAGATGAAAATGAAATAGTTAAAGGTCTTACTTATGAATACTTCAAAGAAAGACTCAATCTCTATTTTAATAAGAAAAAGATTGGAGAAATACTTATATTAAGAAAGACTGATAAGCTTAAAGATAAAGTATTCAATAATTTAGCTTATTTCTTTTTTGCATTACTGGGTATAACTTTCACGCTATTTCTATTAGGACGAAAATTAAGTCTAGAAGTTTCTAATTCATTAGGGGAGATGAGAGATCGTTTCTCGAAAGCGAGAGAGCTATCTTTCTATGAAAATTACAATCAATCGGATCAAAACTATTTCTCTGAAGAAATAAAAGACCTTTCTCAAAGCTTCTCAGATCTTATTTTTGACTTGAAAACCTCTAAAAATTCTTTAGAAGAACTGAATGCAGAATTAGAAGAGAGAATACGGCTTAAAACACAGGATTTACGTCACTCCATTGCTGATCTTAAAAAGTATCAGAGAAAACTCGTTGCCCAGGAAAAACTCGTTTCTCTTGGAACACTTTCTGCTGGTGTTGCTCACGAAATCAAAAATCCACTCAATCTCATCGCGAATTCAGCCAAGCTTATTGAAAATGTTATTGTAGAGTTTGATAAAGTAGATGAGGAACTAAGAAATTCCAATCTTTCACAATCAAGTCTAGAGAGTATAGATTTAGGCTTATCAGACCTTAAGGTTACGACAAGAATTATTAGAGACAATAGTGAAAGAGCTGATAGTATTATTAGAAGTATGCTTCAACAAACTAGAGCAAAGGCCAGTGAACTTGAGTTTGTAAATTATACAGAGATGCTAACGAAGATATCTTCACTTTGTTACCACTCTGCAAGAGCAAAAGATAAAAGCTTTGATGTGCAGATTATTAGAGATATTCCGGAGCAATTGGCCTTGCATTGTTATCCTGTTGATCTTGAGAGGGCGCTTATTAATATTTTTGATAATGCCTTTTATGCAATTAGACATAAAAAAAAGAACTTAAGAGAAGAAAAATATTCGCCGGAATTAGTAATAAGAGCTGTTAAGAGTGACGATTATTTTGAGGTTATGATTTCAGATAATGGAGTAGGTATTTCAAAAGATCTTAGAGATAAAATTTTTGAACCATTCTTTACAACGAAGCCCTCAACAGAGGGAACAGGATTAGGAATGTCTATGATCTATGATATAGCAATGTCACACGACGGAGACCTTCTTGTTGATTCTATCGAAGGTGAAGGAACAAAGATTACTTTAAAGATAAGTAGTAAACTTGGGAGAGAAAATTGAAAACATTAAATATTGCCTTAGTAGATGATGAGAAAGACTTTCACGAGATTTTTAATATTTTTCTTCGTCCTTATATTAGTGATGACAAGGTCGCGGTGTTTAACTTTCTGAGTGCTATCGATTTTCTGGAATACCTCGAGACAGATAGTCATCAGGTTCGAATCATCATTCTTTTATCAGATATAAATATGCCTGATATGGACGGAATTTCTCTATGTGAAATTATTAATGAGAAGTATCCACATATCGAAACATATATAGCCACGGCATATGGAAATGACGAATATAAATCAAAAGCTAAAGAGGTTGGTGTAAAAGACTTCTTTACTAAGCCAGTGAACTTTAAAGTCATTCAAGAATTAATTGAGAAGAAAATAGAAGAGTACAATATATAAGTGCCTTGTAGTCAACACCTTGAAAGTCTCCGCCCATCATTAAGATAGGTGGACGCAGTAGGTAATCACTTTAGGCTTCTCATTAATTCATGAGCTTGCTCACCATGATCAGTGACCGCTTCCTTTCGTATATTTGTAGGGCGAAACACTTTATTTTTGCCAACTACAAGACACATTTCTATTATACCTGAGAATGTGCCTAGGCAACAAGCTAGTAAATTAATTGTATAAGATATTATTTGCACGTACTTTCAGTGATTTACGGGAATTCCTTTGAAATACATTGTGCTTCGCGGTATAATTGACTAAAGAATAATGGCAATGAAGCCGAAACAGAAGTTTGAAAACAAATCTTCAGAGATAGGAGAATAGAGATGAAGAAGTTTTTAGAGTTTCTTAGAGATGAGGAAGGCCAAACATCAACTGAGTATATTCTCTTAGTTGCTGTTGCTGCAATGCTTGTTTTTAAGTTTAAAAATACAGCAGATGAAAAGCTTACTGAGCTGACAGAGAACGTTTTTGGCGAGGCCAATAACATTCTGAGTAATATGAGTGGAAACTAAGTAAAAATATACTCACTTCAGTCTGAGCTAGAATTCTGATAATATTTGACCATGAATGTAAAACCTCATGGTCAAGCCATTGTTGAATATATCATGATATTCGCAGCATTTTCTTTCATTGCTTTGAGAGCGGCTCAAGGCGTCGGTAATTATTCTCAATTTATGTTTCAATCGCTTTCTTTTGCACTCACGCAGGAATTGACTATTGGAGTATGTGAAAGTCCACAGGCTTGCTGGCACACACAAGCTTACAAGAACAGAGTAAGGTAAGAGTAGATGCTTGTAGCAGTATACATTTACCTATGCGTACAACTTGTTTATGTTGCGTACTATGACTTAAAGACTAAGAAAATTTCTAACCGGTGGATGATCGCTAACGTATGTTTTTATCTACTTTTTCTTTTATTATTTCCTGATAGATATAGTGTTACTTTTGAAGCGTTTGTTTGGCCTGTCGGCTTCTTTGCAGCCGGTTTTCTTCTCTATATTTTAAAAATTATGGGAGGTGGAGACTCTAAGTATCTTTCTAGTTTCTATCTTTTAATACCACCACAATTCCATGAGGATGCATTTGCTTCCCTTGCCGTTGCTACGATGTTTATCGGTGGATCAATCTTTGTTAAAAATACTCTAGAAAATCTTGATCGTATTATTCTTGCTTTTAGAACAAGTGATTTGACTTTGATCAAAGGTGTATTTGGTAAGAAGTTCACATTTGCTCCTGTTATATTCGTTTCTTGGATATGGTTTGGTTGGACGATGAGAGGTAAATTCCTATGGTACTAAGAAATGAAAGAGGACAAGCTGTTGTTGAGTATTTGCTCTTGCTAGTTGTCGTTGTAATGCTTGCAAATACATTTTTTAGGAGTGATGCTTTTATAGATACCTTAGGGGAAAACTCATCTTTATTTGAAACTCTGGCAAAAGAAATTGAGTTTTCATATCGGTATGGTTCATCCTATAATGGTACTTCAACTTATAATGATTTTCCTGCAGCGAGTGGTGGACATGAAAGCTATTTTAGAGATGCGAGTAATTCAAGATTTTTTGTTCCTCTTGAGGCAAACCCGCAACCTTAGTAGCGGACAGTCTACGATAGAGTTTATCTCGACACTTTCCTTTTCTCTTGTTTTCTTACTACTATTTTTCAAGATTGCTCTAAACTTCACCAATGGTTATCTTGTTCAATTTGCAACTTATCAAGCTTCAAGAGCTTATCTCGTTTATGATGATGGACTTGATAGAGCAAATGCCGAAAATATTGCAAGAGGTGTATTTGAAAGCTATCACGACTTAATAAAAAGTAGTCTTAAAGTGGATGCGAGTTTTGGAATTCAAAGACCTCCGGCAACTACAAATCCTACTCAGGCCATGTACGTTGGCGCGTATTCCGAATGGGAAGATGTATTTTCTCTTTCAAATATTTTAGGCGGTAAAAGAGAAATGAAATTCAGATCTGAATCCTTCCTTGGTCGAGAACCTGGTAGAAGGGACTGCATTAATAGGCTTTGTAATTTCTTAGAAAATATTCCTGGCAACACGACGACTTGCGGTAGTGGTCAGAATGGAATGTTTTTTATAACGGCTTATGATAATGGCTGTTAACAAAATACTTAACAAAAAAGGTCAGGCAGTGTTTGAAACAATGATGTTTCTACCTGTCTTACTTTTCTTTGTGGTCTATATGATTAAAAGTGGAAATGCTATCAATGCCTCGATCAATCAACAGAAGTCGACCCGTGGTTATACTTATTACCTTTTAAAGGGAAACTCTAAGGCATTTAGAGTCACAGATTTAACAATTTTCAATAATATGGAAGAAGTTGGAGCCTATATGGTTGGCTTTCGTCAGGCAGAAGAGGATGGGGCTTCCTCTGTTGCTCCATGTTTCATGGTCCCAAGGCTTCCTTGGATACCCTCGTCAGATGAGACTTGCAGTGAAACTGGCAGCACGATACCTTCGGAGAGTTCTTATATTCGGGTTTTTACGCTTTATGGAGTTTGTGGAGGAAGTTATAGTCGTGGAAGAAGTGGAGGGGGAGACTTTTTCACTACTGAGTACCCAGATAGAAATGAAATGACAAAGAGACATTGTCTTTTTCAGTAACAACAAGCCTTAGACCTTTTTGCCTCGTGCAACAATGCCTCGTAATTTGTTAAAATTATTAGATGAATGTTTATCATAGGGATGTTGTATGAACACTCGGGCCTTTACCCTTGCACTTGTTATTGCTGGATTTGCTGTTTTAATGGTGAATACTTACGTTAGTGATTATAAAAATAGAATTATAGAAGACTATGGTGAGCTTGTAGCTGTTGTGGTCGCGAAGGAAGACATCAAAGAGTTTGAATTAATTGATGATCAAAAGGTCAAAATTATTTCCGTTCCTAAAGACTTCGTAGCTCCTGGTAGCTTTAAGACGATGAAGGAAGTGGAAAATACTATTGCAACTGTACCTATTTTAAAGAATGAACAAATCACAAAACCAAGGATTACGTATCCAGGTGCAAATACAGGTTTGTCTCGAGAGGTCTCTGCTGGAAAGAGAGCTTTCGCTATAACTGTTAATGAGTCACAAGCAGTTGGAAAGCTCATTAAACCAGGTGATCGTGTAGACTTACTTATCGGAATAGACTTTGCTGATGGAAGAAAGGATATGCAAAAAGTCATCACACTTTTACAAGACGTTCGAGTTCTATCAACTGGAATGAGCGTTTCAAATAATCTCCCGGTTATTGGTATGAAGGTTGCGAAACAAGTAAGGCAAATGAAGCTTAATACTTATTCAAACTATAGTTCAGTAACGCTAGAGCTTGACCCATTTCAAGTACAGAAGATGGTTCACATTATTAATTTTTCACAATTTCAGCCATATCTTTCTCTTCGAAATGTTAATGACTCAGAGGAGTTAAGGATTGAAGGTACTAAACTCAATGATATTCTAAGTACAGACGCTGATAGGCTTGAGGCCCGAAAATTCTTCTTAGAAAAATATAAGAACGAGAATTAATGAAGTATTTAAGTATCTTTCTATATTTATGTTTATCACTTATGGCCTTTGGTCAAAGTGTAGTAAATGTAAAAGAGGCTAAACATGAAGTGATTCTTGGTATACCAAAAGTTATTAAATTAGACTTTGACGCCTCAACGAGAATTGATATTCAGCCACAAGGAGTTATTACGATAGATTTTATCCCACAAAATCGTGAAGTTGTGCTGAAGCCTATGAAGCCGGGGACAGCCTCGATGCTAATAAGGGATCGTACTGGAAACCTTAAACTACGAGTTGTTGTTGATGTAAAAGCAACACAACAGTCTCGTGTCTTAAGGGAACTTCAAGAACTGATTGGTGATGTAGAAGGTGTGAAGATAGGGCTTAAGGGCGAAAAAGTATTTGTCGGTGGAAGAATAATTGTCCCTGAAGATATCGCCAAAGTAGTTATTGTTTTAAAAGACTATAAGGATGTTTTAAACATTGTTGAAGTTGCACCTCAGACATATCAGATAATTGCTAAGAAAATGCAAGAGGGAATGAGAAGGAGTAACTTAAATGATGTGACCGTTAGGTATTTCAACAAGGTTTATCTTTTGGAGGGCGTTGTAAAATCTAAAGCCGAGTCCGATTTAGCAGACAAAATAGCTTATGCTCACCTTCCAGATAGTATCGAAAGTCTTGCAAGACGTCTGGATGTTGTTCAGAGTGTACAAAGAAAGCCTGTTGAAAACTTTCTTGTTTGGAATCCTGAAACTCAACCACCACCGCCAATGGCAAAATTAATAAAAATTACTGCTCAATTTGTTGAACTTACTAAAGATTATAGTCGTGTCTTTGGCTTTCAGTGGAAGCCTCTTCTTGGTGGAGGAGGTGGTGCTATTTCATTTAGAAAAACACCAGATGGTGGAGTGGGTACTTCTTCAAGTACAGATACTTTATCTGGAACAATATCTAATCTCTTTCCAAAGCTTGCATCAGCAAAGTCAGCTGGATACGCAAGAATAGTTCAATCTGGAGTTGTTATAGGTAAGGATGGACTCGATGAAGATCTCGTTATCTCTAAAAATACAACAAGAAATTTCTCCATTGGTAGTGCCGATGTTCAGCTTCCTAAGACTGTCACGGCGGGGTTTGAGCTAAAGGTGAGACCAAGAATAATTCAAGAAGAACAAATTAATCTTAAAATTGATATTGGTGTCTCAGCAACGGAAGGAGATGACCAAACGGGAAATAATGTTTCGACAGAAGTTGTCGTGAAAAATAAAGAGTCTGCAGTGGTCGGAGGGATCTCAATAAATAAGTCGACCACAAATTATGATAAAGACGTTCCTGGTGGAACTGGAGATACTGCAGTCGATAATGAAACGGGCTCTGCTTTATTTAATTTTCTAAGGTCTAAATCTATAACAAAGAGTAAAGAACAATTTGTTGTATTTATAACACCTGAGATTATTGGTTCTGCATCTGAAGGTACAGAATCAATTAAGCGCAAGTTTAGGAAAAGAGGTTTTTAATGGCCGACGGGCATATCATAACAGTTATTGGCGCAAAAGGTGGAGTTGGTAAATCTCAAGTTGCTGCCAACTTAGCATTTGCTCTTACAACAGAATCAAGGGGGAAAGTTCTCTTATTAGATTTTGATCAAAAAGCTAGTGGTGACCAGAACTTTATTACGGGAATAAAAGTAAAGAAAACACTTAAAGATCTCGTAGACTTTTCTGGAAATATTGATGCTAAGTCCATTATGACTTTTGCTAACCCTCATCCTTCAAATGTACATTACATAGGACTACCAAGCGATCCAACAGTAACTGACTCGTTAAATGCTGAGGTGATGGGAAAGCATCTCATAGCGTTAAAGAAGTTATATCCTATTATTGTTATCGATGCCGGCTCAGATATGGGAGCACTAGCTTCTAAGGCCTTAGAGCATGCAACATTAATTATGACAATAGTTACGCCAGATCTATTAGCTCTTAATCAAACAAAGCGTTTATCTTCTGATCTGACATCAATGATGTTTCCAAAAGAAATGATTCACTTTGTTTTAAATCAGAACCAGAGAGGTTTACCAATATCTGCAGACGTGGTTTCTAAGACACTTGGAAAGAACGTTTTAGGTGTAATTAATAAAGATGAACAATCTTGTGCTATGGCACTCAATCAAAAAAAACCAGCAGTATTAGTCTTAAAAAATAGCGCTTTTTCAAAAGGTATTGTCGAGCTTGCAAGAAAGTTAATACAGCGTGGAGTTCTCTCGCAGCTTGGGAAAATAAAGTCCCAAGGAAGTGTTGTTAGAAAAGATAAGCTAACAGTTAAAGAAGAAAATGTATGGAAAGCTCTAAAGCAGAGAGTGCATACTGGCCTTTTAGATAAATTAAATTTAAAAGATGAAAAAAATGATAAGGACGATCCAAATCTTAAAGTTATTAGACGAGAGAAGACAAAGAAAGTCATTGTCGAAATTCTAAACAATGAAGACACAAAAGGTGTCTTAAATTCGCAAGACGATAGAACGAGAATTGTAAAAGAAATTTTAGATGAAGCACTAGGTTTAGGGCCTTTGGAGGACTTACTCGCAGATGCTTCAGTTTCTGAAATTATGGTCGTAGGACCTGAGAAAATTTACTTTGAGAAAAGTGGAAAAATTAAAAAGTCTGAAATTACTTTTTCAGATAACTATCGAGTCTTACAGGTCATTGAGCGAATTGTCTCAAAGGTTGGAAGAAGAATTGATGAAAAGACCCCATATGTTGATGCTAGGCTTGAGGATGGCTCAAGAGTTCACGCGATCATTCCTCCTAGTGCTATTGATGGATGTTGTATTACTATTAGGAAGTTTCCGGAAGAGAGACTTACATATAAAGACCTTGTAAAGTTTGGTTCAATTAATCAAAATATGGCCGACTTTTTAAAAATTGCTGTTGAGGGACATAGAAATATTATTGTCTCGGGTGGTACTGGCTCTGGTAAGACAACTCTTATTAATATTCTTGGTGGTTTTATACAATCAAACGAAAGAATTATTACCTGTGAAGATTCGGCAGAATTAAATTTCCCACAAGATCATATCGTAAGGTTAGAGACAAAGCCTCCATCTCTTGAGGGGGAAGGTGAAGTTGATATCAGATGTCTTGTAAAACAGTGTTTGAGAATGAGACCTGATAGAATTGTTGTTGGAGAGTGTCGTGGTGGTGAAACACTTGATATGTTACAGGCAATGGGAACAGGCCATGATGGTTCACTTACAACTGTACACTCTAATAATCCTAAAGAATGTATTGGTAGAATTGAGACCCTCGTTCAATATGCAGGTGCAGGGTTAACAGCGAAAGCGATTCGAGAAATGATTGCAAGTGCAG
The DNA here is from genome assembly GCA_002338505.1 of Bacteriovorax sp. UBA1852. Classification (GTDB taxonomy): domain Bacteria; phylum Bdellovibrionota; class Bacteriovoracia; order Bacteriovoracales; family Bacteriovoracaceae; genus Halobacteriovorax_A. The sequence continues at coordinate 16,078 of DDIK01000120.1, read as the reverse complement.
TTCATTTAATTATACAGCAATCAAGACTTGATGATGGTTCACGTAAGGTCACTCACATCACTGAGGTTGGTGGTATGCAAGGTGATGTTGTCACCCTTCAAAATATATTTACTTTTGAGCAAAAAGAAATTGATATTAACGGTAAGATTGTCGGTGATTTTCTTGCTTCAGGTTTTATCCCTAAATTTATTGAAACTCTAGAGAGAAAAGGCTGGAATATCCCAAGAGGAATCTTTAGGAATGATACGCCTACAAGAAAAGCTCCACCTTCAGGTGCGCCGCCAAGACCTGGATCTAGACCACAAGGGAATAAACCTCCTGGAAATAGACCTCCTAGTGGTCGGCCAAGTAATAGACCTCCAAGCAAAGGTGTTCCAACAAAGAAACCAGTGAAGAAGTGAGAAAGTAGACTGTGGGAGCTTTAACTACATTTATTCAACTTGTAGGTCTAAACGGAATGATTGGAATCATTGCCTTCACTACCTTTATGTTTTGCTACAAGTACTCAGTAGGGATCTTTGACTTCATTGAAAGACAAACAATGGGAACAAGAACCTACATTCTTGAAAAGGCAAAACTACTCTTTATTGAACTCAATCCCGATCATGTGACTTATGCGTTGCTTGGTGTTTCTGTAGGGGCAGGAAGTCTTATCTTTCTTATTATCGCAATTTTAGGAAAGTGGATCTTAGGACTAGTTCTAGGTCTAATTGTTGCTTTCATAGGCTTTAAAATACCAAAGCCTCTTATTGATTTTCTCGTAACTAGACGTATTCGAGAGTATCAAGATCAGATGGTTGATGGGCTTACGCTTTTGTCGAACGGAATAAGAGCAGGACAGAATATAAATGCTGCAATAGGTATGGTTGTTGATGAGATGCCAGATCCTATTTCCCAAGAATTCAATTTAATGCTGCAAGAAAATAGAGTTGGAGTGCCGCTCGATGAATGTTTTGAGAATCTAGCAAAACGTGTACCGACACAAGATAATGAAATGTTTGTTGCTTCTATAAATATTCTTAGAGAGACGGGTGGTAATTTAGCTGAAGTTTTCGATACTATTGTAAACGTTATTAGAGAGAGGATTAGACTACAGCAAAAAATTGAAACTGTTACCGCTCAAGGTAAGTTTCAGGGCTATACGATTGGGGCCATGCCTTTTGTTATTTTTCTTATTTTTGGTAGTTCTGATCCTCAAGTCTTTGAGATGATGTTCACAAATCCTATTGGAATTATTAGTTTAATTATCGTTTGCATCCTCGATTTTATAGGGCTTTATATAATTATGAAGATAGTTAAAATAGGTGATACTTAATATTTTCTTATAGTTAGAAAAAAGCTTAAGAAATTCAAGTGTCATGACGATAAAAGAATTGAGAAGAGTAATTCTTAATAAGGATTGATAAAATGAGAATAAGTAGATTGTTTTTAGTGTTCATGATGATTGTTAGTTCTGCACTCGGTGGAGTTAATTTAAAAAATGGAAATTTCTATATCACTTATACTGATATCGTAGTTCCTGGTGGCGGTCATGATTTAGTTATCGAGAGAACATATAACTCACGCTCGATTGATAAAGGCTGGTTTGGATATGGATGGGGTTCTGATTATGAAACTTATCTTACTGTATCTGCTGACGGCTCTGTTATCGTACATGAAAACGGATCAGGTGCACTGACAAGATTTACTCCTAAAACTGCAGTCAATGCAGAAGAAGCGGCAAGAAAAATTGTCGATGCTATGAGAAAGAGTAAGATGTCTATTAATGCGACTGTCGCAAAAGATCTTGTTACAAAACTAAAAAATGATGCTGAATTAAGACAGGCATATGCTAAGAGGTTTAAGGTTCAAGCAAAGCTTGCATCTGGAACAAAACTTTTTTCCAATGTCAGAGGTCTACAGACGTTAGAGGTTACTTCTAAGGGATACATCAGGTCTCAAAGTGATGGTTCAAAGCATCACTTTAACAAGAAAGGAAATCTTGTAAAAATCGCTCATAAGAATGGTTACTACGTTGATCTTGATTATAAGAATGGAGTTGTTACAAAGATTAAAGATTCTATGGCAAAGCAGATTTTTCTTACTTGGTATCCAGATAAGAAAATCAAGAGTGTTGAGTCTGGAGCAGGAACGAAAACACTTTATAAGTATGATGATAAAGACAATCTTGTAGAAGCAAAAGATGTTTCAAATAATTTATTTGCGTACTCTTATGACTTCAATCACAACATGACTCAGATTAAATATAAAGATGGATCTTCTATGAAGATCAAGTACACAAAGAGAACTCAATTTGTTGAAGAAATTACAAATAAAACAGGTGAAGTTGTTACATACTCTTATGAGTCAAATCCAAAGAATCCAGAGAATCACTACTGGACACTAGTAAGTAAGAAATCTCCTGCTGGTAAGGAAGTCACGAATAGATATGAGTATGAAATAAGAAGAAAGCAAGATGGCTCAAGCTATACTCATAGAATTTATACTGTCGTTAACGGTGTTTCTACTGAGACAATTTATACAGAGTGTTGTGGACTTCCAAAACAAATCAAAAGAGGAAAGAACGTAACAAACTTTGAGTATAACAAGAAAGGTCTTCTAACAAAGAAGTATTCTTCTAGAGGTGACTTTGTTGAGTTAAAATATGACGACGTTCATAATAAAATTACAAAGGTTGTTAATAAGTCTGGTTGGACAAACTTTGACTATGACAAAAAAGGTAATCTAAAGAAAGCTCAAAACTCTAAAGGTAAGTCTGTTCTTTTGATCTATAATTCAAAGGGAAGAATTGCAAAAATGCTTGATTACGACAAGAAGACCAAAGAGAAGAGACAACTTGAGTTTAAGTATAATGCTCAAGGAAAGCCTACTGAAATTGCAATGAATAAGATCGGAAAAATAAATGTTAAGTATGATAATTACGGTGAAATATTAAAGGTTGAGTCAAAATCAGGTCATAAAATGGCACTGCAAGTAACTCAAGCTTTTCAGTCTCTACTAGCAATCGTTAAGCCTGCGGGCGTTAATCTAAACATGTAGGGAAGGGGTTATAATGAAAGTATTTAAAATTATTTTGATAGCACTTTTTACATTTTCTTCTTTTTCTCAAGGGATTAGTGAAGGACCAGCAAAAGATCCATGTGACGTTGTCGTAGACACAAGTGGTGTTGGACAAAAGGTCATGCAACCTATTACAACTGATGAGGATCAAGAAGCGAGTGAAGCTGGTCAACTATAAATAAAAAAGCCTTCCATTCGGAAGGCCTTTTTTATTGTAGGGTTCTCAGGTCCTACTATCTCTCTCCCTCAATGTTAAACCTTACGGCATTAACACTTCCAACATCTCTATCTTTGTAATAGTCTTTCACCGTTAAGACCCATAGTCCTCTAATCATTTCACCTTCAAAAGCTTGCATAATCTCTTTTGAGTAAACATCGTTTAGACTTTGATCTCTGCCGCCGACATTCTTTCTAAGTTCTACTGTCTTTCCACTTGGAGAAGTTAAGTAGATCTGGATATCTCCTATGTAAGTGTGAGTCGCTTCGATATTTAATTCAACATCTGAAAGTACAAACCCTTTTTCAGCATCTATATCCATCTTATAAGTAAGTGTTTCCTTTCCATCTACGACAGATTGGATCGCTCTTGACTCAGTATCTTTAAAAACTGTTCCAAATACTTGAGGCTCTCCTGGCTCGTCACCATTTCCATCACCAGGGTAATCTCCACCGTCGTCACTTCCACCGTCTCCAGGGAAGTCTCCACCGTCGTCACTTCCACCGTCTCCAGGAAGATCTCCTCCGCCGTTGTCTCCACCATCAGAAGGATCATCATTTACTACTGGCTGATATTCAGAAATATCTGAGTAGGCGATCATTTCTAATAAGGCCTTCATATCAAATTCATTTAAGTCATTTGGATTAAGCGCAGAAGTCATCACTACTCCAAGATCCATATCAATTTTTGCAGCCATGATGACTCTCTGATCTGCCGTCATTAAGACAGGTACAGCTTGTTGATCGATATTTAACTCAAAAGTCTGCATTCTCACATTGAGACTGAAGTTCTGAGTAGATGGAGTTGCACCTTGAATTTCAGAGATTGGTAATTGTGCCGCTCCTGTAATTCCGGTGATAGGAGAAATGCGAGACATGAGGTCTTCGTTTGTAAGATCTCCGCAGAGCATTATTTTCGCTCCAGTAGCCGCTGCAAATTGCATCTTTTCTCTCATCTCAGGTGTGATGGCATTTAGGCCACCTACGAACATATTAAAAACTTTATTATTATGTGTTCTTACGTATGAGTTAGAGAGCTTTTGAAATAATCTGACTTCTGTTTGCTCCATTGCCTGCTTATTTGCTTCAAGCTCTTTAATTCTAGCTTTCTTAGCTTGAATATTATTTTTAAAGACTTCGATATCAGCACTAATCTGTGCAAGTTGTCCTTCAACTTCAGATAAGTTTTGCTCTTTGTTTGAAATCACTCTCGATACATCATTAAGTTCATTGTTAGCAGCTGCCAAATTGCCTTTCTTTGCTCTTTTAGAAGCTTTGAATGAATTAAGATCTTTAGATTGTTTAGCTAATTTCTTACTTGCAGTATTTAGCTTAGCTGATAAACCTTCATATTTTTTCTTAACAGGTGCAAAGGCTTTTATGGCCTCATCTTTTTCAATCTTAGCAACTTCAAACTCAGTACCAGCTTGTGCTGCTGTTGCCTCAAATTTTGCCAGAGATGTATTAAGTCTCTCCATCATAGATTGCTGTCTTTTATATGCATTTTGAACGACTTTAAGTTGATTGCTGAATTGTTTATAGTTCGCTACAGCGTTTGCTGGAAGAGTTCTTATAATTGCTTTTTTCTTTGCCTCTAAGATATCTCTTTCTCTTTTCCATTTTCTCTTATCACTTCTTTTCCACGGGTATTTTTTTATTTTTCTATTATAGTCATCAATCTTTGCTTGGTGCTCATTAACAGTTTCAATTTTGTCAGCATGAGGAGCTAGAGGTGCTAGTTTACTCTCAAGGCTACTTACTTGATTTTCTAGGGCCTGAAACTTTCTCTGTTCACTTGTTAGAGTTCTTTGTACTCTCTTTGCTTGATTTTCAGCAGTCGCTTTCTTTTGCTCAGCAGCTGAAAGACTTGTACTTGCAGATGAAACAGCAGCTTGTTTTTCATTAAATGTTGATTGATAGTTATCAACTCTCTTTTGAGCATTACTTTTTGCTTTTATAAATGGAGCTATTCTTGTTTTCTCTGCCGAGATATCTACTTCAAGACTTTGAATTTCAGCTTCAAGGTTAACTATATTTAAAATTATAGTTTCCTTCTCATTTTTTGATTTCTGGATTCGGTTCTCTATTCTCGAAGCCTGAGTCGATTTCTCATTAAAAGCTAGCTTCGCTCCTCTTCTTTGCTCTATAAACTCATCAATCTTGGATTGGTTTCTTCCCAATTTTGTTGTGACGTCATTTAAATCAACATAGAGCTGTTTAAGCTTAGTTGAAGCTCTCATGTATTCTGTGTAAGTCTGTTGAAGTTCTCTGATTTGAAATAGATCTTGATTTCTAATCGGTCCATTATTAAACCCACCGCCATTTCGTGGGTTACCGTTGTTGCCAGTATTTCTGCGCTGTGCTTCAGCTGAATTAACTAATGTCGTAGCAACCATCCCCATTACAAATAAACTCTTCATCTTCATTCCCGACTCCCTACTATCGTTATAAACAAAAGATCATTCAGATCTTTTCTGTTTGTGGTTTTAAGAACATCACTTCCTTCGATTTCTTAGTATGTTTAAAGACAAGGCAAGTTGAGTGCCAACTTTTTAGACACTTTCTTGCTTTTTATTTAAGATTTTGAGTCTTTCTGACACCAAAAGCATTCATCACTGAGACAATCTGACTTTTATGGTGTCAAAGGGAGTCAAAATTATAATTAGGAAGTTATAGCGCAGAGTGTCTCTTTTTTGGGCATATTGTATAAAGTTTATATGGCCATATGCGTAATAGCTTTGCTAAGTATCTAAAATCATGCTGTGATACGGAAGATTAACTTGGCACAATATATGCTTATATATAGGTAAACGTAATTGGGAGGAATTTATGAAATCATTATTAGTAACAGCATTAGTCTTATTTAGCACAGCTTCATTCTCAGCTCCTGTTGAGAAGCATGATCCTGATTGTAAAAACATTATTTCGGGAAATCCTACAAATCCAGCTTTAGTAGCCGTGACTGGAGGAAACCCAGAAGCTGTTAAAAAAGAATCAGGTGAGAAATAAAATCAAATAAGAATTAAACGACAATAAGCCCATATTTCCTTATAATATAAAAAATTGGAGGAAATATGGGCAATATTGCATCTATTGTTAATCGTCACGAAGAAATTATCAAAAATAAGTCACTCAATAGTGTCCATAAGAGAGTCGAGCTTTTAGAGGCCCTCAAGGCTTCAATAAAGAAGTATTCACAAGAAATTGAAGATGCATTAAAGCACGATCTTAATAAGTCTGCATTTGAATCATATCTAGGAGAAATAGATTTCTCCTTACACGAAATTGAGAATACATTATCTCATATTCATTCTTGGGTAGAGGATGAATCTGTATCTTCACCCTTAGCATTTGCTCCCGCTTCAAGCTTTATTCGATATGAGCCATACGGAAAGGTTTTGATTATCGGTCCCTGGAATTATCCTTTTCAGTTGGTTATAGCCCCTTTAATAGGCGCTCTCGCGGCTGGCAACACTGTAGTCTTAAAGCCAAGTGAAGTATCCCAGAAGACTTCTGAGGTGATAAAGGAGCTTATTGATGATGCTTTTAAAGAAGGCGAGGTTTCAGTTGTTCTAGGAGCAGTTGAAGAGACGACGGAGCTTCTTGAGCAGAAGTTTGACTATATATTCTATACTGGAAATGGAGCTGTTGGCAGAATTGTCATGAGTGCAGCGGCTAAGAACTTAACTCCTGTCACGCTCGAGTTAGGAGGTAAGAGTCCTTGCCTTGTCTATTCGAAGAATCTTGATTTGAGTGCAAAGAGGATCGTTTGGGGTAAGTTCTTTAATGCAGGTCAAACATGTGTGGCCCCAGACTATATCCTTATCAGTAAGAAGGATAAGGCTGAGTTTGTGCAGTCATGTAAGAAGTGGATTGAGCACTTCTATGGAAAGACTGTGAAAGACTCTAAAGATTACGGCCGTATCATCAATACAAAGCACTTTGATAGAATTCTCGGTTACTTTGAGAAGTCTGATGTTTTAGTTGGTGAAGAGCCTGATAGGGATTCAAAGTACATTTCACCGACAATAGTCAACGCAACTGCGGAGTCAGCAGTGATGCAAGAAGAGATATTTGGCCCAATTCTTCCTTTGATTGAATGTGAAGATCTGGAAGCTGCAATTACTTTTATAAATGATAGAGATAAGCCACTGGCATGTTATGGCTTCTTTGATTCAAGCTCTGATAAAGACAAATTGATAGACGAGGTGAGCTGCGGAGGCATGGTCATCAATGATACTCTCGTTCATCTCTCAAACGCTAATTTACCCTTTGGTGGTGTCGGAGAGTCGGGAATGGGCGCTTATCATGGAAAGTTCTCATTTCAGACATTTAGCCATAAGAAGTCGGTGATGAAGAGATCCTTTATGCTTGAAAATTCATTGAGATATCCTCCTTATAAAGGAAAATTGGACTTTGTAAGAAAAATAATGAGTTTTATTAACTAACTGTCTAAAAACTCGACACGTCTATATTTTTTACACTTATAATTATCTAAGTCCCCGTTTCTACAATGTGTTTCTTGGCACGCGTCATGCAACATATATCAGTATAATATTTCATTTTGGGGAGGAAAATAAAATGAAAGCACTAATTATAAGTACAATGTTTTTAACGTCGCTAGCATCATTTGCAGCAGGTGAGAGTGCGACAATGGCTAAAACTGATAGCATATGTAATGGGAGATTTAAATCACCTAAGACGATGAACGACCCATTTTTAGAGAAAGAAACAAATGTTCTTTCAATAAGCACGCAAGAAACTGGCTCTGCAGATAGATAATTAATTTTCTTGATTAAGAATCTTTAATAAAGCTTCCCTTTCTTCAGGTGTGTACTCATCTTTAGGAAGGGAGTTAGACTTTTTAAATCTTGAAGAATGCCCAGTTCTTACAACATCTTTTTTACTAGTGTTGTTAAAGAGCTTCTTCGTGGCCTTCTTGCCTTCACTAATAATTTCATTAGAACTTGATCCAATCTTCTCATAGATTTTATTGGAAACTGGATCAGTGTAAACTTCAATATGATTAAATACTTTCTTATTTCCGATAGGGAAATTCAAAATAAAGAAACTCACTGTAAAATAAATGGAAAATTTTAATAAGAAGATCATCCGTGCTCTTTTTGTAATTCAATATCTATTTTTTCAACTGCTCTGATAAGATCTCTCTCTTCAAAGGGCTTTGAGATAAAATCAATGGCGCCACTTGAAATTGATTCAATAATAACACTTTCAATATCAAGAGAAGACATCATTATGATCTTTGGCTCTTTTATATTTTCTCTTATGTAGTTAGCAACTTCTATTCCACTAATATCGGGCATCACGACATCGATAAGAAAGACATTGGCGCCAGTTGAATAGGCCTGCTGCATTCCTTGTTCCGCATTTGCAGCTTGTCCGACGACTCTAAAGCCTTCGTTCTCTAAGATTGAAGCAACGGTCCTTCTCGATAAGTCAGAGTCATCAATAATAAGAACTTTTGCATGACCACTTCTCGTTGGTTTTTTTATACTTTCAACATTATCCACGCTTGCTCCTTTGATAATTATTTTACCAAAGTCTTATTCTAATGGAAACATAGTGAAGTATTCCTAAGTGATATGTTCGGGTATTGTGAAGATAAAAAAAGAGGGTCTATTCAGACCCTCTTATGGATAGCTAAAAAATTATGCAGCAACAGGAGGGATGTCCTTCTTGTTGTTCTTTTTAATAGTTTCAGTTTCAATAGCTTTTCTTGTAGTTCTCTTATATTCCTTCCAGTCAACAAGAGCGATATCAAGTACCTCATCAATCGTTCTAACAGGAATAAAGTTAAGCTTCTTTCTGTAGTCTTCTGGGATATCGATAAGATCTTTCTTATTTCCCCATGGAATAACAATTGTTCCAATTCCCATTCTCATAGCAGCAAGAGCTTTTTCTTTAAGTCCGCCGATTGGAAGAACTTTTCCAGTAAGTGTAATTTCACCAGTCATCGCAACATCTTTACTCACAGGTACTCCCGTGCAAAGAGATACGAGTGCCGTCGTAAGAGTTATACCAGCACTTGGTCCATCTTTTGGAGTGGCCCCAGCAGGTAGGTGAACGTGAAATTCACTTGTCTCAAATATATCTTCATCGATGCAAAGATACTCTGCTCGACTTCTAATATAGCCAATTGATGTTTGAGCAGATTCTTTCATCACATCACCAAGTTGACCTGTAAGGGTAAGACCTTTACCTTTCATTTTTGTTGATTCGATGTAGAGAACCTCTCCACCATGAGCCGTCCAAGCTAGTCCTGTACAGACACCAACTTCGTCATGCTTCATGTGTTCTTCTCTTGTGAAAACTGGTGGACCTAAAAACTTCGTTACAGTATCTTGTACGATATGAGTTTTTACGTGGTCACCTTTGGCAATCTTCATTGCTACTTTTCTACAAAGAGCCCCAATTCGTCTTTCTAGGTTTCTAAGTCCAGCCTCAGAAGTGTAATTTTCGATAACACTCTTCACACCTTCTTCAGAAAACTCAATATGTTCTCCAGTGATACCATTTTCACCCATTTGCTTAGGTATGATATATCTCTTAGAGATTTCAACTTTTTCTTCTCTTGTGTATCCTGATAGATTGATAACTTCCATTCTGTCTCTTAGTGGACCAGGAATGTTTTCAAGCATATTTGAAGTTGCAATAAACATGACGTTTGAAAGATCAAAAGACACATTTAAATAGTGATCTCTGAATTCATGATTTTGTTCAGGATCAAGAACTTCTAGAAGTGCTGATGAAGGATCACCTTTATAGTCACTACTTAATTTATCAATTTCATCTAAGAGAATAAGAGGATTATTTGTCTTTGCTTGTTTCATACCCTGGATAAATCTTCCTGGCATTGCTCCAACATAAGTTCTTCTATGTCCTCTAATCTCAGCTTCATCTTTAACACCACCAAGAGATATTCTTACAAATTCTCTACCAATGGCCCTAGCGATTGATTTTCCAAGTGAAGTCTTACCAACTCCTGGAGGTCCTTGAAAGCATAGGATCGGCCCATTCATTTCTCCGCCTCTAAGTTGTCTTACGGCGAGATATTCAAGAATTCTTTCCTTAACTTTTTGAAGATCAAAGTGGTCTTCATCAAGAATTTCAAGAGACTTATCAAGATCAATATTTTCTTCAGAAGAAGCTGACCAAGGTAGATCAGTCATCCACTCCATATAGTTTCTCATGATTGTTGACTCTGACGAATCTGGATGCATTTTTTCGAGACGACCAAGTTGCTTTAGGCACTCAGCCTCTATATCTTCAGGCATACCTGCCTTTTCAATCTTTTGTCTAAATTCAGCAAACTCATCAACTGGCTCATTACTTGTATTTGGCATACCATTCTCACCTAGTTCTGACTTTATCGCCTTGATTTGTTCTCTTAAGAAATATTCTTTTTGAGTTTTAGACATTTCACCTTTGGCTGCATTTTTTATTTTCTGCTGCATTGATAAAATTTCTAATTCTCTACTTAGAATTTCTGCAATTTTATGAAGTCTCTCGATTGGGTCCATTGTCTCTAGGATAATTTGCGCTTCATTAACGTAGAGGTTTAGGTTCCAAGCAACAAGATTGGCGAATCTTCCAGGATCTTCAATGTCTTCAAGAGTCATGAGGATATCAGGAGAAAGAACTTTTCCAAGCTGAATAACTCTTTCAAGAGATTCTTTCACGCTTCTCATAAGAGCTTTTGTTGCAATAGCATCAAGTGAAGGTTCAACTTCTTCAAGCTTATCAACTTTTGTGACATAGAAAGGTTCTGTTTGTTTGAATTCAGTAATTCTAACCTTCGCTAAACCTTGAACTAATATTTTAATTCTTCCATCTGGCAGCTTTCTTGTTCTAAGAATTGCTGACACAGTTCCAATATCATAAATCTCTGAAGGATTTGGATGTTCTGCTACGATGTCCTTTTGACTGGAAAGGAGGATCATTTCATTCGTGTGATTGATTGCGTAATCAACTGCTTTGAGTGAAGATTCTCTACCTACGAAAAGAGGAATAATCATAAATGGATATATAACGTGGTCTCTGGTTGGGAGGAGGGGTAACTCGTTCTTGAATTCTATACTTTCACCCTCATAATTTGTAACCATAATTGCTTCCTCCAAATTGCGCACTTTGGCATAAGATGTTCCTTACTATCTTCGGGAAATTGTGAAAGTTCTTTATGAATTTTTTTAATAAAATTAGCTTTTTATGGTAGAAAAATAACTGAAATCTTTAGTCGGAAATAGCTAAAATCGCGAAATCATATTGTATAGCGTGTTATAGAAATTTTGAGTAAAATCATTGGTTATAGAAAATAGTTAAAATAAAATTATAATGGAGTATTTATGTCAACAAAATTGGCCATCGTTATTCTCGCAGCAGGTAAGGGAACAAGATTAAAAATGCAGGTCCCCAAGCCTTTGGCCCCACTGCACACTAATACTCTTGTTGATTATGTGATTAAGGCCGCTGAGAGTATGGGGGATATGTTTCTTATAACCGGACATCAAAGAGAGCTTGTTGAAGCTCATGTAACAAAAGAGCATAAGGGCTTTGGTGCTAAGAACTTTATTCATCAAAAAGAGCAACTTGGAACAGGCCATGCAGTTAAGACTTACATAGAAAGCAATAAAGATGCTCTTGATTATGAATACACCATGGTGATGTGTGCAGATACTCCTCTTTTAACAAGTGATGTTTTGTCGGCTCTTCTTTTTGAAGTTGAAAAGGGACACGATGCCGTTGTGGCTACTTTTAAAGAAGAGCAACCTAAGGGCTATGGTCGAATCTTAAGAAGTGAAAAAGGTTTTTCAATTATCGAGGAGAAGGATGCTTCTGATGAACAGAGAAAGATAACGGAAGTAAACTCTGGACTCTATATCTTTAAGACTAGTTATTTAAAAGAACATATCTCAGGCCTTGATAATAATAACAAGTCAGGAGAGTTTTATTTAACAGACACGGTGAAAGAGGGGTTTAATGTTGTTCCTAAGCTCTTTGAAGATAAGAATTCTTTTATGGGAGTAAATGATCTCTACCAGCTCTCTATTGTTGAAAAAAGACTAAAGAATCGAAATCATAAAACTCTTATGCTTGAATCTGGAGTGAGATTTCTTGATCCAGCTCACTCGTATGTCTATAGTTTAGATGTTGGGGAAGGTTCTGTAATTCATCCAAATGTTCAAGTAGATGACAAGTCTATTATCGGAAAGAATGTGATTCTCGAAATGGGTGTTACAGTTATGAATTCAAAAATTGAAGACGGTGCTCATATTAAAGCAAATTCTTTCATTGTAGATTCACAAGTGAAAGAAGGAGCAAAGATTGGCCCAATGGCCCATTTGAGACCAGGAAGTAGCGTCGGTAAGAATTCAAAAGTCGGTAATTTTGTAGAGCTTAAGAAATCAACTCTTGGTGAAAGCACTAGTGTGAGTCATTTGAGTTACGTAGGGGACGCTGAAGTTGGTAGTGATGTAAATATTGGCTGTGGTTTTATCACTTGTAATTATGATGGAGCTAATAAGCATAAGACAATCATTGGAGATGGCTCATTTATAGGCTCAGACTCTCAAATGATTGCACCAGTAAAGGTTGGCAAGGAGTGTTATGTGGCAAGTGGATCTACGATTAACAAAGATCTTGAAGATGGTGACTTTGCCATCGCTCGTCAAAAACAAGTCACGAAGTCAGCAATGGCCAAGAGATTCATCAAAAAGAAGTCCTAGAGCTTATTAAAATTGGCAAAAAGCCTAGTTGTTGTTATCTTTAGCATTATTTTTACTTGAGGTTTAACTATGTGCGGTATCGTCGGTCATTTAGGTCCACAGAACTCTGTGGACGTCGTTATAGAAGGTTTAAAAAGATTAGAGTACAGAGGATATGATTCGGCAGGTGTCAGTTTTATTTCTTCTGATAATGAACTCGTCGTCTATAAGAAAAAAGGTGAGATTGTTAACCTTATTACTGAACTTGAGGGAAAGGACGTTAAGGCGCGTTCAAGTATTGGCCATACTCGTTGGGCTACTCATGGTGGTGTAAATGATGAAAATGCTCATCCTCATGCCGAGCCAGAGAGAGGTATTTCAATGGTTCATAATGGAATCATTGAGAACGCTGGTGAGATCAGAGAGGATTTAACTTCCAGAGGGCATAAGTTTAAGTCCGAAACTGATAGTGAGTGTTTCTTAAGGCTAGTCATTTTTCATCTTGATGAAGGACTTCATATAAAAGATGCAATAATTGCAAGTTTTAAAAGAATTCAAGGGCATTCGGCCTTTGTTATTCTTTATAAAGAAACTGATGAGATATATGCCATTAAAAATGGTGCACCACTTGTTTGTGGTATCAACGAGATAAATTCTGAAGTTTTTGTTTCTTCTGATCCGTACGCTCTTGCAGGTATGGCGAATAAAATTTACTTTCCAGAGAATCAAGTTCTCTGTCATCTTTCTCCATCAAATCAGCACTTATTAAATTTTTACGAACTCGATGGTGAGAAGTCGACTCGATATATGTCGAAGAAGCAAAATCTTGATCATGATCCTGCCTCTAAAGGAGACTACGATCATTATATGTTAAAAGAAATCTTTGAACAGCCTGAATTGATAAGATCTCTTACGCAGTTTTATTTCAGTGGTGAAGGCCGTGCAAGCCTTGAGGCTGCTTTAGATCTACCGCGAGCAAATATTCATATAACAGCGTGTGGAACTGCATTCTATGCAGGTATCGTTATTAAAGACTTCATCGAAAAAGAAAATAGAATTTCATGTAAGCTAGAAGTTGCTAGTGAATTTAGATATAGAAACCCAGTGCTTTCAAAAGATGAGCTTGCGCTCTTTATTAGTCAGTCTGGTGAAACGGCAGATACGTTAGCCGCCCAGCAGTTGTGTAAAGACTACGGTGTAAAAACTCTATCTATTGTTAATACAGAAGGTTCTACTCTTTATAGAGATTGTGATGCCAATTTACTTATTAGAGCAGGTGTTGAAATTGGAGTTGCCTCTACTAAGGCATTTACTCAGCAGGCTTTAACAGGCTATCTCTTTTCACAAGTTATTAAAGAAGGTGGTTTCACAGATAGCGTGAAGAATGCACTATCAGCTAAGCTAGCTCTACTTGCCGAGAGAATTGATAATCTCTTAGCAAGAGAAGAGGAAATTAGAGAGATCGCAAAATCGATCTATCAATATAATGGCTTTTTCTTTACTGGTCGAGGTGCATATTTTCCAATTGCTCTTGAAGGTGCTTTGAAGCTTAAAGAAATCGCGTATGTCCATGCAGAGGGATATGCTGCTGGTGAACTAAAACATGGGCCAATTGCCCTTATTGATGATCAGAAAGTAAATGTCGCCCTTGTTGGTACCGAGCTATTTGAAAAAACCGTTTCAAATATACAAGAAATTAAAGCTAGAGACGGTGTTATCGTGTCAATCGGACCAAGAGATAATAAAGAATTAAAAGAAATATCTGACTATTACTTTGGAGTTGAGCTTGAGGGCCTAGGTGATCTAGCTCCACTATGCCTTAACGTTGTTAATCAACTTTTGTCTTATCATATTGCTAAATTATTGGGTACAGATATTGATAAGCCTAGAAACCTTGCAAAGTCAGTAACAGTTGAATAAGGAATTTTGTGGATCTCAGTCACCTAAATCTTAAGCAGAAACAAGCAGTCGTCGAAACCGAAGGACCGATGATGATTCTTGCTGGTGCAGGTTCGGGAAAGACGAGAACACTTGTTTCAAGAATTACGTATCTTTTAGAAGAAAAAAATATAAGTCCTTATCAGGTTCTCGCTCTTACGTTCTCAAATAAAGCAGCTGGAGAAATGCGAGATAGAGTTTCTCGTGATGTGAGTGCTGATGTTGGCGCACTTCAAGTCACGACCTTTCACTCTTTTTGTGCAAGAGTACTGAGATCTGAGGCGAATCACATAGGACTTAGTAAGAACTTTACGATCTATGACACTTCAGAATCTAAATCAGTTGTTAAGGGGATTCTTGGTCGAAGAGGGATTTCTCAAAAAGATGTTTCTCCATTTGAAATTCTCTATTATATTGATGACCTCAAAAATAACGGTCACTATCCCGATCGAAATATTGAAGATAAAGATTACGAAATTGATAAATCAGATATGTTCTTTGACATGTATCTGGAATATGAAAGAGAGGTCAATAAGTCTAATGCAACTGACTTTGGTGGCCTTATTACGGGGGTTATTCAACTCTTTGAAAAATTCCCTGATGTACTAAAGAGATACCAGGATCGATATCGATATATCCTTGTCGACGAGTACCAAGATACAAACCGAGCACAATTTGATCTCGTTTGTATGCTTTCTGAGGCAAAGAAGAATATTTGTGTCGTTGGAGATGAGGATCAATCAATCTACTCTTGGCGTGGTGCTGATATCCGAAATATTTTAGACTTCGAGGAAGTCTTTCCTGACGCCAGACTTTTAAAGCTAGAGCAAAATTACCGTTCAAGTAAGAATATTATTGATGCTGCTAGTGCGGTCATATCGCGTAATACTCAGCGTAAGGGTAAGAAGATGTGGACTGATAACTCGGAAGGTAATTCTATCGAGATTGTCGAGTGCCATAACGATAAAGAAGAAGCAGAATTTGTCGTCGGTAAAATTAAAGACACTGTAGAAGATGGATCTCCTTATGACGAAGTCGCAGTTTTTTATCGCACAAACTCTCAGTCTCGATTAATTGAAGATGCCTTGAGAAGTTCAAATATTCCATACCGAGTAGTTGGTGGAATAAAGTTCTATGAGCGT
>DDIK01000045.1 GCA_002338505.1 Bacteriovorax sp. UBA1852 | reverse complement strand
TATTATAAGCAAAAGAGAATTGGCCACTATGATGCTATACTTCCAAGGGTTGGAGCATCAGTAACTTATTTTGGTACGGCCGTTACGCGCCAATTTCAACAAATGGATGTTTACACTCCTAATACTGCAGACGGTATTCTTAATTCAAGAGATAAACTAAGAAGCTTTCAAATTTTAAGTAAGTATAATGTAGGTATCCCACCAACAACTTTTGTAAAAGATAAGAATGACGTTTTACCTGGTATCGAAAGAGTGGGGGGAGTTCCAATTGTTATCAAGCTCCTTGAAGGAACTCAAGGTATTGGAGTGCTTCTTGCTCATACTGTTGAATCAGCGACTTCAATAATAGAGCTTTTACAGAGTCAAAAACAAAATGTTCTTATTCAAAAGTTTGTTGCGGAAAGTAAGGGTAAGGATATCAGGGCCATCGTCGTTGGAGATAGAGTCGTGGCTGCAATGAGAAGAGTCGCTCAGGGCCAAGAGTTTAGAAGTAATGTTCACAGAGGTGGTAGAACAGAGCAAGTTGAATTAGATGATAGGTATAAAGATATCGCTATAAGAGCTTCTCGTATTATGGGTCTAGGAATTGCCGGTGTTGATATGCTTGAAGGTAAAGATGGTCCTCAGATTATGGAGATCAACTCTTCGCCTGGACTTGAGGGGATAGAAACTTGTACAGGATTAGATGTTGCAGGAAGTTTCATTGATTACATCGCTTCTCGTATTGAGTATCCGGAAATTGATTTAAGTGAGAAGTTAAGAGTCAGTCAGGGCTTCGGAGTTACTGAAATTGTTATCCCTGATGAATCAGAATATGTAGGAGCGACGATTGAAGGCTCTGGTCTGCGTGAAAAAGATATTAATGCCTTATCTCTACACCGTGATGGTAAAGTTTTTCCAAATCCTAAAGGCGACAGAGTTCTAAATGGTGGGGATAAGCTACTTTGCTTTGGTAGGATTGAGTCTATGAAAGAACTCATCCCTGAGAAAACAAGAAAGAGAAGAGCACCTAAGCTTAAGAAACTTAAAAACTAACAAAAGAAGTTGAGAAAATATTAATGAGAAAGAAAGCAAAGTCAAAAGAGCTAGACCCTGAGGTTTTAGTTATAGGTGGAGAGAAAATACTAAGAGGAGAGAGAAAGACTCTTCTTCTCGAGTCGTCTGCCCTCTACGATTATACAAAGCTAAATATTCCAGTTGAAGTGATTAGAGGAAAAGAACAAGGTCCTGTCATTTTTATCAGTGCGGCCATACACGGTGATGAAATTAATGGCACTGAAATTATAAGACGTCTTCTTAGAAGTACGAAGCTAAAAAATTTAAAAGGCACACTTATTGCGATTCCTGTAGTTAATGTATTTGGATTTAACAATAAGTCGAGATATCTCCCAGATCGAAGAGATCTTAATCGGTCTTTTCCAGGAAATATGAAAGGCTCTCTCGCAGGAAGACTTGCCAGCATCTTCATGAAAGAAATTGTCTCACACTGTAGTCATGGAATCGATCTGCATACAGCGGCGATACACAGAAATAATTTACCACAGATCAGAGCATGTCTTGATGATGAAGCAACAAGTAAATTAGCTGAGGGTTTTGATGTTCCGGTAATTATTAATTCACAATTAAGAGATGGCTCTTTAAGAGAAGCTGCGAGAAAGAAGAACGTTGCTATTCTTCTCTTTGAAGGTGGTCAAGCTCTTCGTTTTGAAGAACATGTTATAAAGGTTGGTTTACAAGGTTGTTTCTCTGTTATGAAGAGCATTGGCATGATCGAAGTAAAGACCAAAAAGAAACAAGGTCTTAATAAGGCAAAAAAGAAAAAGAAGGTCTATGTTGCCAAGTCTACGCGTTGGATAAGAGCACCAAGAAGCGGGGCTTTTATTACAAAGAAGAAGGTAGGCGATCATGTTCAAGAGGGAGATGTCATCGCTACGATTTCAGATCCATTCGGCCGAGAAGAACAAGATGTTCTCGCTAATTGCGAAGGCATATTAATTGGAAGCTCGCTTCTGCCACTCGTTAATCAGGGAGATGCTATGTTTAATTTAGCAGAGTTTAATCACCCACAAAAGGTTTCAGATGCAATCGACGATCTTGACTTCATTTAGATCACTATTCATTATTTTTCTTCTTCATACTTCTGTGCAAGCTAATTGTAAGAAAGCTGAAGTGGTAAAGAAATATAATGAGGTACAGAAGAACTTAACTACACAAATAGAAAAAGTAGATAATATACTTCAAGGTAAGGCCGTTGCTGGTCAAAGTACAAATTTTCTATTTGGTCATGGCTTTGATGTCTCAAAAACAAATGATGTTATTTTAAATTTGCAAAGAACTATTGATGAGAGAGAGGGCGTCTTACCTGAAAATAAATCACTCTTTGATTGTTTACAAAAACTAAGTCTTGATAAAGAAGTTGCCTCTTTAAAAGAGAGTACAAGCGAGCTGATAGCAAAGAAAATATCTCTTTTAAAGAATAACGCGAACTTCTCAGACTCTATTCGCGAAGCTGCGATAACGGAGAGTTCTCTACCAGAGATGAAGGAAGAGATTGATAAAGACTCGATAGAGGCGCAAAGGAAAAAGACAAGCCTTGAAGACTCTCTTGTTAAACAGCAGTCAAGAACATTAAAAGAGCAAAACTCTGGAAAGAGGGAGATCTTAGAGTATGAGAATAGTTTAACACGATTTAAAATTGAGCTTTTAAATAAGAAGATTGAAACGAATGATAATCTTGAAGAGAAGATTAAACAATTTGAAGATTTGTCTTCGCAGCTTAAGACATTTTCTAGTGCTGGAAACATAGAGAATACCTCTAAGTTGAAAGATAATTTCGCAAAAGTTGAAAGCATCTGGCTATCACTTTCAAGAGAGAATTACTTTGATCTCTTTTTAACCAGTGAATCTCTTCAACTACAAAAAGTTCCGACTCTTCTCAATAAGTCAGATTTTAGTCAGGACCTCTCATCTACCACCAAACTACATGAAGAGTTGGTAGAGCTCAGAAAGGATATTATTAAGAACTATACGCAAAAAAAAGAACAAGAGTTAAGACTCTTAAATAGTTTAGTTGCCAATAGTAGCTCCATTCGTGAAAGTTACTATGAAGAGCTTGGAGCAGCGTACTTCTTTACTTCTTTAACAGAACTTAAGTTATTTGAAAAAATTAAAAATGAAGTTCTATCAGCTCCATATCGTGTCGTGAGTTATTTTTATTCCAAGTATCTCTATGTCCGTGAACAGGTTTCATTAGGAAGAGAGGGCTACGTTCGTATTTTAACAAATCTCCTCCTTCTGTGTTTTTATGTCGCTGGCTTTTATATCTTAAAATATGCATTTTCAAGACTGAATACTTGGGTTGATCAGGGCCTAGAGTATCTCTTTCGAAAAAAGAAGCGCTCATTTATTGTCATGAAGTCATTCATGCTCTGGTCAAAGATTAAGGAGAGTTTTCAACCGATTCTCTGGTTAATTGTCCTATGTTTAATTCAAAATGCTAATTATCTTAGTGACTTTTCACTCTTAGTTAAGATCGGACAAGTCTATTTAGGTGCGAAGATTATTAAGTCTATTGTGACTATGTTCTTAGGAAGCGTCTCAAGACTGGACTCTGCAAATTTTCAAGAATTTAAACGTAAGTCCAATGAAACTTCGACAAAGTTCTCTAATATTTTCTTATTTTATTTCTTTACCATGATTTTCTTAGAGGCCACTGTTGGGAGAGTTTATCTCTACTCGATTCTCAATTACTGCGTCATCCTTTATTCTCTCTATCACTTTCTTGTGGAGTCATCTCGTTGGGCAAGAGAATTTAGAAGATACTCGGAAAGAATGT
>DDIK01000031.1:34607-50228 GCA_002338505.1 Bacteriovorax sp. UBA1852 | reverse complement strand
TTCTTCTTATCATTTTGATAAATGTTAAAAGCGAATACAATAGTACTAAAACTCCAAAGAATAAATGTGATCAGACTAATGGCCTCAAAAGCGGTATGAATGTTCCCTTTTTTATATCCTTCTACAATTATCAATACGCAGAAAGTAAAAGAATAAAGATATATTGATGAATCTCTATTGAGACTTGCATTCTTCTTTACAAATGTAATGTAGTAACAACTCATCATTAGCGGTATTGTTGAAAGATAGAAAAAGTCATTGCTATCGTGAGCGTAACTCATCCCGATGAGAGTCATAAACTGAAAGACAAAGAAATAGAGGTATGCATTTGTCTCATTGATATACTCAGATAGAGACTCTGTTCTAGTGTAAAAGAAGAAATTACCAACTAGTAATAGTGATGAAAAGTGAGCCTTAGAAAAAAAGTCAGCCTCAATATAATAGAGTGATAACCAAAGAAATACAGAACTTAAAAAAGAAGTAAACTTGTATAACTCTAGTGGCCAGAGGGTATCAAAGTATTTTTTTTGTAATTCATTTGGCATAGGGCCCCATATAATGAGGCCCTTAATAATAGATCTACTTTACAAGATCATAAACAGCATCAGCACCTAGGGCCTCTTCAATTCTTAAGAGCTGATTATATTTCGCCATCCTATCAGAACGACTAGCTGAACCTGTCTTTATATGACCAGCTCCACTCGCCACAGCAAGATCAGCAATGAATGCATCACTTGTCTCTCCTGAACGATGAGAAATAATAGACTTAAAGTTGTTCTTATACGCTAAATCAAGAGTCTCAAAGGTCTCAGAAATCGTTCCAATCTGATTTACTTTAATCAGAATTGAATTAGCCCTCTTCTTCTCTATTCCCTCTTGTAAGATTTTCTTATTCGTTACAAATAAGTCATCTCCCACAAGAAGCATCTTATCGCCAAGTTTACTTGTGAGGTTTGTCCAACCTTCATAATCACTTTCATCAAGTCCATCTTCTATGGAATATATCGGATACTTATCATTTAAATTTGAGTAATATTCGATCATTTCATCACTTGATAAGGCCTTTCCTTGCATGTGATACTTACCATCTTTATAAAACTCACTGGCAGCAGAATCAAAAGCAAGACTAATTTGCTCACCTACTTTATATCCAGCTTTTTCAATTGCCTTCAAAATGCATTCGATGGCCTCTTCATGAGAATTAAGGTTTGGAGCGAAACCACCTTCATCACCTACATTTGTTGAGTGACCAGAATCACTCAAAACTTTCTTTAAATGGTGAAAGGTTTCTACCCCGGCCCTAAAGTTATCACTAAAACTGCCCTTAAGATGTGGAACAATCATGAATTCTTGAATGTCGAGATTATTAGATGCATGCTCTCCACCATTGATTATATTCATCAAAGGTGCAGGCAATCTCATTTTCCCAACTGGGTTTGGGACCTTGAGGTCTTGGAACATATATAGAAAGAGATCTTTTCCAGCCTCAAGAGCTCCAGCTCGTGTACACGCCATCGAAACAGCTAGCATTGAGTTTGCACCGAGGTTCTTTTTGAAGTCAGTGCCATCAGCTTCGAGCATTGCCTGATCAATCTCACCTAGATTTGAAACATCTTTTCCAATTAAAAGAGGAGTGATTTTTGTGTCTATGTTCTTAAGTGCTTCTCTTACAGACTTGCCCATATAGTAAGACTTATCTCCATCACGAAGCTCTAAAGCTTCTCGACTTCCAGTTGATGCCCCAGAAGGAACAGCAGCACGAGCAAGTTTTCCACTATCAGTTATAACATCCACCTCAACAGTAGGGTTACCTCTTGAATCGATTATTTGTCTTGAGCGAATTTCTTTAATTTTTGACATTGATCTTCCTTTTTTTGCTAGTTCATATATTTTTAAAATAAAATCAGTTCTTCATACTTCAAAACTCTCCAAGCGTTATCGTCTTTAGAGTCGAAAAAATTAATATCACTCTTGCCCTGCTTTTCATCATTTATATGACACGAACTCAGAACATATTGTGCAACTTGGGTACATGGAGATACACATGGTAATCCTAACACAGAGCTTATCTGAGTGCGAACTATCGGATAATGGGTACAGCCTAGAACAATAAAGTCTCGCTCAGAAATACTTGGTTGATACTTCTTTAAGTTAGACTCTACTAGCTTAAACATGTCCCCATTTTTAAAATAATTAATTTCGATGTCATATGCTAAACGAGGTAGTGCAATTGTCATCAGCTTATCTTTAGGGTCAAGCCTTAACTTCAGCTCATTATATCTTTTGGAGGAGCTCATCAGTTCCGTGACAAGAGACACACCGCGCTTGAGGGCCAAGCTTTTATCTTTATTAATAATATTGATGTATGGCTCAACACCAAAGAAACTTAACCTAGGGAACTCTTTTCGAAGTCTATCAATACACCATGCTGTGGCGGTATTGCAGGCAACTACGATCGTTGTAATATCTAAGTCTAGGAAGACTTCAGTAATGAATTTAGACCTCTCATATATGAGCTCTTCTCCTTTATTTCCATAAGGAGTGAATCTACTATCTGAGAAGTAGTAGTAGTCAAGATAAGGGGCTTGGTTGTATAACTCTTTGAGAATACTTAAGCCTCCGATCCCAGAGTCAAAAACACCTATTTTCATATTCACGAGATCATTATATAAATATTGAGAACATTAGTCACAAAAAAACTGGAAACATATGAATTTTTTAAATAATTTAAAGCAAAAAGCTAGCTCATTACTATTTAACACAGAGCTTGATCTCTCAACAGCACAAGCCCATGAGAGATGGTATGCATTTGAAAAATCAGGACCACTTCAATTAACAATTAATAGTGATGAAACATCTGTAAAGTTCTCTCGTCAAAGTGTAACAGTCGATGGTTTAAAAATTAAGAACCAAACCTCATCAATGATCGTCGAAAACTACTTAAAGGTTTTAAAATTCCATCACTTAAATATCTCAAAAGCAATAGAGCAAACAAAGAAGAAAATGACAACACTAACACCTCTTCAAAATGACAAAGAGGCACAAGATCTAGAATGGTTCAAAGTTAGCATGAGAGTTGCCAGTGAGAGTGTAAAGAACTTTAATCCACTGACATCAGATCTTGAGTATAAGGTCTTCTCTGGAACTCTTCCAGATACTGATACCTATATTATGAGAGTCATGTATTACAACCTCGATATACTCTTTGAGATTAATGACTCTTTTACCTTTAGGTTTAAAGACAACAAAGGCTCTAGCGATAAAACAAAACACGTTATTAAAGAAGCGAAAATTGAATTTCTGTACAATGACTTCTTAAATATTTTGATCTCTTTTTTAGTTGAATTAAAAGCTACCGAAACAAAGGTTTTAGCTATCGAGTGTGAATCTTAACTTTATCAACTCTGATTAACTGGTTAATCTCTAACCTAACATTATCAATCCAACGAGGATGAAGATCGACATAGACGTGTAAAAGTCTTCTATCATTTTCAGCATCGTGAACCTCTTCAACAACTTCTTCAATAGAGTCGGTCTTCTTAAGTATAACTTCTTTTACAGTCCCTTTAACTCTACCCACTGAAAGTACTTCGATGTGATATGACCTATAATGTTTCTTTGATTCTAATAATTTGTTCAGAGGATCAATCAGTCTTAAAACAACTAAAATGGTAACAGTGATCATTGTCGCAACAATTGGAAAGCCAACTCCTACAGTCATACCAATGGCACCAACAGTCCAAATACTAGCAGCTGTTGTGAGACCGACGATATTTCCCCTACTTTGTAAGATAGCACCAGCGCCAAGAAAACCGATTCCACTAACAATTTGAGCTGCAGTTCGATTCGGGTCTCCCATACCGATGCCATTTTCAATTGAAAGAAGAGAAACACTTGTATAGACACAGGCACCTAAACTAATAAGCATATTAGTCTTTAGACCTGCTGCTTTCATTTTCTTTTCACGATCCCAACCGATAAGACCACCGAGTAAAATAGCAATGAGAACCTTAATCCCAAATCCAAAGTAAATAGGAACATTTCCTAAGAACTCGATATATGTTGTTTTCATGGGCCCCCTAAACTCATTGATTGATATTTCTTATTGTGAGACAATAAAGATGTATTAATTGTAGCAATAAGTGAGACGACATGAAAAGGGCCCACGCTGTACACTTTCTAGCGGTTGTGACTGATGACTGGCTAGGAATTCGAGCATCTCTCACGATGAAAGAGAATATTTACTCAACTGGAGAGAAGCTTCAAAAGTTCAGTCCAAGTTTCCCGATCCAAGCTTATCGTTTATTAAATGCCTATAACTTTAAAATGAAGGTTGTCATCAAGGATGAGGATCTCAACATCATTCACGAAGAAGAATTTGAATCTGACTCATATGGAACATTTCAACTAAAGATACCTATAAATAGTAGAAAGATTGACCCAAATAAGAAAATCCATATCGTTGAGGCCTATGAGACAGGAAAGATTCAGGGGCTAGATATGCTCATTGGAACTTATATTCCACTAAATCTACAGGGTCCAAAGAAGTTCATCATTTGTGACTTTGATAAAACTCTCGTGGACACAAAATACTCTACCCCTGAAGAAATATACTATTCTTTAACAAGTCCTTTAAATACATTTCCAACTCTTGATGAATCCATTGATATTTTAAAAGGCTATCTTAGTGAGGGCTTTCACCCTTTTATTCTTTCAGCTTCTCCTCATTTCTATGAGAATGCGATCAGAGACTGGTTATATGCAAATGATATATATACCGCTGGTATTTTTTTAAAAGACTACAGAAGAGTTTTTTCAATGCTTGACTCTGATCTCTCTCCAAAAGACCTTAAAGTTCAAGGAATATATAAACTTGGTCATCTACTAGATATTATGTACATGACAGGGGTTCCGGAGGAGCTAGTCTTAATGGGAGATAATTTTGAATCTGACCCCATTATTTATCTTACATTCTACGAATTATTTTATGGAGACAAGGAACCTAGGCAAATCTGGCAAAACCTTAAGTCATCAGAATCCTTTAAACTCAACCACAAGCAAAACAGTCTTGTACTAAATAAAATCTTTCAGTTATCTGACATCATCAAAAGGTCCGGTAAAAAGCCAAGTATTAAGATTT
This sequence comes from Bacteriovorax sp. UBA1852, assembly GCA_002338505.1. Classification (GTDB taxonomy): domain Bacteria; phylum Bdellovibrionota; class Bacteriovoracia; order Bacteriovoracales; family Bacteriovoracaceae; genus Halobacteriovorax_A. The sequence continues at coordinate 45,088 of DDIK01000031.1, read as the reverse complement.
TCATAAGAAAGAAAGCTAAAGAAACAACTCTTAAACTTCCGCCTGAAATGACTTTTAAAACTGATGTGGTAACGCTATATGAAACTAAGAATAAACAAGTTGTTAGTGTCGATTAAGAATAAAATAGAAGTTCTGGTCCCCATATCAATACCTGTATAATACAAATTCTAAGTCCTAAGCGATGAATTTTTTCAATTCGATCACTGCCATACTTTTCTTTCATGTATTTTGAAATTGGAAGTTCAGATAACTTTATTGGAGTGATTTCAACAACTATTCTTAGCGTACTTAGGATAACTATTGCCGCTAAGATATATCTATTGCTCGGGTTTAAAAGACTCATTAAAATATTATCCATGATCAACTCCAAAAATAAGACGACTCTTATTGAGCTTTTCGGTAACGAAGAAGAATGTTTTTACCAATTAGGCTTAAAAGATAGAGACACTGCAAAAATGTCCCTTCACCATATGCGAAGCTTAATATCGACTCGCTGGGAGACTGTAAATACCGGAATTCATAAAGTCGCGGCTGAGTTATTTGATAAAATTAATATACAATCGAATCACTATGAACAACTAATAAATGCCTATAGCGAAGGTTTAAATACTAACGCATCAGAAATAAAGTTTGCCTTGATGATCCCAGAGATCTGTAGCTTCATAGCTTCATCTAAGCCCGATCTCTCGAGACTTGGCTTAGGTTGCTCAAGCTACTTTAGTTTTAATAGTTCTGGAGAACCAATTCATCAAAGAATTTTAGACTTTCCACTTTCTGGAACATATGACAAATATGAAAGAGTACTGATTAACGGTTATAAAGACAAAAAGAAAACAATTAACTTCTCAAGTTCAGGACTTCCTTTCTCTGGTCTTACATCAATGAATGAGGATGGACTGACATTAAGTATACATCAGAAATTCACAAACAACTTCAATCAGCATGGAGAATCAATATTCTACCTGGCCCACAAACTCATACATCAATGTCGAGATATCACAGATGTAAAAGACTTTCTGATCCACCACCAGTCTATAACGAATTGGAATTTTAATTGTCTTGATCAATATGGAAATGTTTTAAGTGCCGACCTAGCTGGTAATAATGTGACATTTCTTGAGCATGATCTTGAACAGGGACCGATATACTTTTGTAACGAACTACTAGATGAAGAACTGGGTCAAGCAGACTTCCTACCAAGTGGTATCACTGATTATAATAATTATAGAATTGAAACGGCTTATTCTAAACTAAAAAAGTTATCACTCTATGATCTCGATGATAAAGCGATTCTTAAATATCTGACAACACCAAGTTCAAAGAATAAATTTCACATCGACACAATCACCCTATCAACAGTAAATGCTTCGCTCTTTAATACTAAGAACAAAGAAGCATTACAAGTATTAGGCGAAGCGCCCAAAGTTTTTACTGGAAAAATTGAAAAATATACAGATATATTTAATGATGTGAGAACTCATGAAATAGCGATGAGATATCCTTTAAAGAATGATCAAGTTAAACGTGCACTAAAACATCTTGCACTTGCCCAGTCATCCTTTGATAAGAATAATGTCACCGAACTCTATCACGAGTTACAAATGGCAATTGAAACAAGTACCTCAGTAAGTTACAAGAATATTTCAATTTTTTATTTTATTGTTGTTCAATATATTTTTGAAGATCATCTCAATGTTCTATCTCACTTACAAAGTGATTTACTCTCCATACAAGACGAGCTACCACAATACTTTAAAGAGTTATCTATGATAATTGATCAGAGAATATCTGTTCTTTGCAATAGTGGGACACTAATTAAGCCAAAATTTAGTTCTGAGACCTTAAAAAATAGATATAAAAATGAATCAATGAAAGGAATCTTAGCTCATAAAGCCTATAAGAAAATGACATTTATTCATATTGATATCTTTGATGTCATATTTCTCTAATCAGAATACATCTGGTGCAACTTTAATATAGAAGATACCTACAGAAGATTCGATAGGTATGACAAAGATGGGCTTCTTTCCTGGAGTAATTTGCTTTTGTTCATCAACTATAGGTATCGCCATATCAAGGTTGATACCATGTTGTTCAAATTCTTTCTTGGCTTGTCCATAAACCATATTTGTAAATTCGCTTGCAAAGTCTCGATTAGACTCATCAATCTCGCTCGAGTCAGCTGCAAGTACCTTGTTGGAGAAATTTAAAAACGTTTGCTTTGGAAAAGATATAAAGATGGAGCCATTATAGAATTTATTCTTTAAAATAATTTTTCCTCTAATTGATATATCTAATTCGTTTTGCATCTTTTGTAAGGTAGATGGCTTTCCAGGCTTTAGGCCTTCAACGCTAAAACTATAAATAACCTTTTTACAGGATCGTATAAGCACTTGAAGAAATTCTCGATCAAAACTAGCGTCAGACTTTAATCCGTATGGGAAAAGTACATCTATCACAATCTGGGAGAGAATAGTGATGGGTAAAGGCATAGATATCGCCTTAAACTGTACTTCGCTAAGCTCTTTTGGGATCACAACGGTCTTGTAGAGTTCGAAGTCATTAAATGCAAAAAAGACAACACTAGGCTTTGCCTTTAAAGTCGTAACAACCCTTAGAAGATAATCCATATTTTTTAACTTATAAGTTTCTTCAATTAAAATGAGATCAAATTCATTTTCAGAAAGTAGCTTTGTCGCAATAGTTCTTGTACTTGCGACAAGAACATCCAGTTTTGAGACTTTAAGCAACTCCGCCTTAAGCTCATCGGCCCAATCATAATTAAATGAGAGAATTAATACTCTTTTTATAACTTTCAAAAAAATCACTCCACTTTATGTTCTCTCATCGGACTATTATTGGTTTTTATAAAATATCGATTCTCTTTTTCTTGTTCTCTTCGAAATATTTAATAAGAAACTTTAAATGCTTCGCTCTTTGATGGGCCTCTAGGTCCTTATAATGATTATCTTTATCATCAGTTACCTCAGTTTCAGATGAGGTCACCCCCGCAGTGATGTCATCCTTTTTAGGAACCCTCACATCTTTATCAATAGGATAGAAAGACTTTATATTTAATGCCATATATTCATTATACCTCGCGTTAAGAATTTTTACATAGATATTTAAGCTTTATCTATAAGCTATAAGTATAAGAAAATATTCTGTTTTCTTAAAATTTTATACATTTTGAGAAAAGAGAATAAAAGAACTGTGCAGTTTGTGGTAGATTCCACTCTAAATTACAGCTAAGTGTTTAAATTTAATGATATTTAAGGGAGAACTAATGAACAAACTCGCGCTTATTGTCAGCATTGCATGTCTAATGCTCACGGCTTCATGTAAGAGGGACACAAAACTTGGAAGTGAAGATAATCCTATCAAATTATACTTTACGCCTTCTGTTGATGCGGACACAATTGCATCAAACTCAACCGATTTTATCCAATTCTTAGAAAAAGAAACTGGGTATTTTTTCAAATCAGGAATTCCAACTAATTATATCTCTGTCGTTGAGGCCTTTGGTTCATCAAGAGCGGATATTGGTGTTATGAATTCTTTTGGTTATCTCATGGCCAATGAGAAATATGGAGCAAGTGCTAAATTAAAAGTAATAAGACATGGTGTGGAGTACTACCAAGGTCAAATTATCGCTCATGTTGATAGTGGCATCGAAACAGTAAAAGACCTCGAAGGAAAGAAGTTTGCATTTACGGATCCTTCATCGACATCAGGATATATGTTTCCTCTTAAAATCATGATGGATAATAATGTGAATCTAGGTAACCAGACATTTGCTATTAAGCACGATAATGTTGTCACTATGGTTTACCAAAAGCAGGTCGATGCTGGTGCGACATACTACTCTGCTCCAAGTGCTGATGGAAAGATTAGAGATGCAAGAGATAGAGTTAAGACTCAATTTCCAGATGTCGAAGACAAGGTTAAAATTGTAACAATCACGGAAAAAATACCAAATGATCCATTTGTGTTTAGAAAAGACTTACCACAAGAAGTTACGGATAAATTTATCGCTGCAGTAAAAAAGTACATCAAGACAGAAAACGGTAAGAGAATTTTTAAAAATATCTATAGCGTTGGCGGACTCGTTGATGCAAAAGATTCTGACTACGATGCATTAAGAGAATTAATTAAATCTATAAATATTAATCTTGAAGAACACTTAAGCAAATAAAGAGAGAAAACAATGGTTCTTGAAATAAAAAATGTTAATAAAGTTTATCCTAATGGAACACACGCACTTCGAGGCGTAAGCTTTGATGTTAAAGAAGGTGAGTTCCTAGTTATTATTGGTCTTTCTGGTTCAGGAAAGTCCACGATGTTAAGATGTATCAACAGACTTCACGATGTCTCTACTGGAGAAATTATGTTTGAAGGGAAAGACATTACAAAACTTCGTGGAAAGGACATGCGTCAGGTAAGATCAAGAATTGGTATGATTTTCCAACACTTTAATCTTGTTCCAAGAAAGTCTGTCATGACAAATGTCTTATCAGGAACACTTTCACGTACTGGAATTTTTAAATCAATTTGTGGAATTTACTCTGAAGAAGACAAGAAAAAAGCAAGAGACTACATTAAAATTGTAGGCCTTGAAGGAAAAGAAAACCATCGAGCAGACAACTTATCAGGGGGGCAACAGCAAAGAGTTGCTATTGCAAGAGCACTCATGCAAAACCCAAAGGTTCTTTTAGCGGATGAACCTGTTGCATCCCTAGACCCTGCGACATCACATTCTGTTATGCAGTACTTGAAAAAAGTTAACGAAGAGCTAGGTGTAACAGTAATCTGTAACCTTCACTTCTTATCACTTGTAAGAGAGTATTCATCTAGAGTTGTTGCCTTAAAAGCAGGTAATCTTATATATGAAGGGCAACCTCACGATATCGATGAGAACTGGTTTCAAACAATTTATGGTGAAGAAGCTGTAGAAGTAACAATTAATTAATTGAGAGTGATATTATGAATACAACAACACAACAAACAACATCAGACATTCCAAATCCAAACGATTTCTTATCTGTAAAAGTTAAGAGACACTTTTCAGCATTAGCAATAGATATTGCTCTTTGGTCATATACTGTGCTTGTCTCATGGAAAGTTATCTATGAGAAAGTGATCATGAATATGAGATATCCAAAATTCTTTTGGACTCAACCATTAACAGCTTTTGTTATTGGTGCAGTTATAGCGCTTGCACTCTATATGACATCACTATCTTGTGGACGTGCCTTTACGAAACTCATGAAAAGAGATGAGAATAAGCCAGTGCTTAAAGAGCCTTTCTCATTCTTTATTATTGCAATCGTTATCCTTACTTTTATTTCGGGGATTTATATCTCACAAGTTTCTCTTCATGAATTTCTTTCTGACAGTGGTCTAACTGGTGCTAGAAGAATATTTACGGCACTCTTTAATCCAAACTTCGCGATTTTAGAACAAGCGACATTTGCAGCTATTGAAACTATTTACATGGCCTTCATTGCTACAGCAGTTGCTCTGCCGATGGCATTTATCATAGCTTTCTTCGCAGCAAGAAACTTAATGAGTGAATCAAAGGTCACACTTGCTGTATATAATATCGTAAGATTCTTCCTTAATGTTTCAAGATCTATCGAGCCACTTGTTTGGGCAATTATCTTCTCTGTTTGGGTAGGTATTGGACCATTTGCAGGTATGTTGGCCCTTTGCCTCCACTCAGTTTCATCACTTTCAAAGTTATACTCTGAACAAATCGAGAATATATCAGATGGACCGATTGAAGCAATTACGGCGACAGGAGCACATCCAATCCAAGTAATTTGGTATGGTGTTGTTCCTCAAATTGTTCTTCCTTACCTATCTTTTACAATTTACAGATGGGATATCAATGTAAGAATGGCAACAGTCATTGGACTTGTTGGTGGTGGTGGAATTGGTACAATGCTTATGCAGTACCAAGGACTAGCTAAGTGGAACGAAGTTGGAATGCTCGTTATTATCATTGCCGCGATTGTCTGGCTTATGGACTGGTTATCATCTAGAATAAGAGAATCTATCAAGTAATAAATCATTATATCGAATTAGAAAATAGGCCATCTCCTGAGATGGTCTTTTTTTTATTAATACGACCAGGAATCCCCGTAGTTAGTAGCTAATTATTTTATCTTAATACGCCGATATTGAACTACTTATGTTAAAAAATATATATAAATCCAAGCTTTCAATCGTATTGCTAAAATACATTATAATTGTAAGTGGGTTTTTCACATTCCTCAGTACATTGGCCCAAATCTATATAGACTATCGAACAGACTTATCTGCAATTGAGAAATCAATTAAACAAGTCAAGGATGGATATGCTCACTCCATTTCAAATAGTTTATGGCATCTTGATACTGATCAAATAAATGTGCAAATTGAAGGGATACTAAGACTAAAAGACATTGAATATATAAAAATCATTGAAAGAAAGCGTGGAAAGAATACGGTATTCACGGAAAAAGGAAGTAGAGGTATAGAGAGAAAGCTAGAGAGTAATTTTGAATTAACATATGGCGACTCTAAGAATAATGTTATCGGCGAAGTAATAATTCATGTAAACCTCGATCACCTATATGACAGAATAAAAGATCGATTCTTTATCATTCTCATAACTCAAACGATTAAAACATTTTTAGTCTCTTTTATTATTCTCTGTCTCTTGTATTTAATCGTAGCAAAAAGATTACTCAAAATAGCAGACTACGCAAAGAGACTAGGTCATCAAAATATTGAAGAAGAATTAATTGATGATCAAGGCTTTCTTTATAGTCGAAATGAATTAGACGAATTAATAGACTCACTTAATCTCATGAGACTGAGTTTAAAAGATTACTTAAAAAATAGGGATGAGGCCGAAGAGCAATTACGTCAGTACAAAACTCACCTAGAAGACCTTGTTCTAAAGAGAACAAAGGAATTAAATGACAAGAACATACTACTTGAACAAAAAATAGGTGAAATTTCTAGAATGCAAAATCAAATGATAGCTCAAGAAAAACTAGCATCACTTGGAAACCTAACAAGTGGTATTGCTCATGAAATAAATAATCCCTTAAACTTTGTAATTAATTTTGCTCAAATATCATCTCAGTCAACAAATGAAATTATAGAAAAAGTGAAAAAACTAGAGATCGAGTCTAAGGAAAAAGAGACTCTTGAAGATGACCTCGACGACATCGTTAATATGACAAAGGAAATCACAACACATGGAAGAAGAGCGGAAAATATTATAAAGAGTATGCTAGAACATTCTAGATCGACAGAGAATATACAGGAAAAAGAAAAACTAGATATTCATGAGATTATCGAAGAAAACCTTAATTTTGCATTTCATGCCATGAGAGCAAAGTATAGAGGCTTCAATGTAGATTTTATTAAGTCATATGAATCAACAGTCTCGGAAGTCAACATAGTAAAAGCTGACATGGCCAGAGCATTTCTGAATATCTTTTCAAATGCTTTCTATTCTCTTATAAAGAAGAGTAACGGTTTGAATGACTTTAAACCTCAAATTGAGATAACGACTGCCAAGACGAAGGGAATCTTAACTATAAAAATAAAAGACAACGGCATAGGTATAAAAGAGGAGATGCTCGATGATGTATTCAGTCCTTTCTTTACAACGAAGCCAGCTGGAGAAGGCACGGGCCTTGGGATGTCATTAAGTTATGAGATTATAACGAGCTTGCATTCAGGTAATTTATCAGTAAATAGTCAAGAAAATGAATTCTGTGAGTTTATTATTCAGCTCCCACTCTAATCATTTATTGTCATTTGAGTAAAGATTAATTAGTATTCGTGTATGGGCTTAATGTTTATATTTCCAAAAGATGAAAGAGAGCAAGACCGAATTTCAATAGAAAAAGATAGCATCACACTTAAAAGCTATGGACTTCCGATGATATTCTGGGGCTATTTGGCGGCCGTGCTAACAGTTATATTTGCAATGACATTAGCAATAAAAGGGCCTCTTTATAAACTCTATCAAATGGATGACAATCTTAATAAAATACTAGCAGTTTCCGTGGTTTTTACTATCGTAGCAATAGTAGGCTTTCTTCTATGTTTCTTCTTTTATGAAAAATTCATTATTAAGGAAGGTTTAAAAATAAAAGTCATCCACAGAATATTCTGGACTCCAATTATTAAAAGAGATTATACACTTAAGTCTAACGAGGACTTCTCAATCAAGCATTACCTCGACTCACCTAATGTTGCTAAGATAAGGGGTGAAAGCTCACTTAAAGGTTTTGAAAACAGAGGTTACTTTCAGTTGTTCTTTACTGATTCTAACGAAAAAGAAGTTTTGTTGGACAGATCTAATCAGAAACGAAGCTTGGTACAAATGAAAGAACTCCTTACAAAGTTCTAATCATTATCTTCTTCTATATCTTTAATTTTCTTAGGTCTCATTCCACCACCAAGGCGCTTTGGAGCTACAGACTTGTCTTTATCCCAGTGATTTTTCCAAGACTCGTCATCTTTAGACTCTCTTTTCAAGCGAGACTTTTCTTTTCTTTCACTAATAATAGATTCAACTTCTTTCTTTTTTCTGACTCTGGTATTTGAAGAAACTTTCTTACTCTTATTTTGACGACGAGCTTCGTCTGAGGCCTTGTCATGGGCGGAGATATCAATCTTAATCTCGCCCTTAATAAAACACTGACATGCAAGACGTTCTTTGGTGATATGAAAAACATTTCCAAGTAATTGCGTCTCTGCAAATGTTGGCTCGTTTACATTGTCTTTACCATCAACAACCTTAACAACACAATCAGTACAGCTTGCATGGCCCCCACAACTAGATTTAACATAGAGATCATTATCTCTTAAATGCTCAAGTAGACTCTTTTCGTCACTGAGATAAAGAGTTAAATCATCTGGGTTGATATGGACTTTGTACATAAGAGTGTTACCTATACAGTTCTTTCTAGTTTACTTTGTATCTTCTCTAAGACTTTACCCTTGAATGGCTTGAGCATTAAAGAAAGCTTTAAACTTACTTGTGCACTAGATTCAGTGAAATTGATAGTAAGCGTGAAACCTTTACCCGATGCTTCAATAACCTTTCTTGAGTCATCTTGTGAAATATCGCAAGGAATATTAAACTTAGCTACATAGTCAGGAGTAATTTCTTTAAGGGCCATTTGATAAGCTTCATCTCTATCATTGGCAACTTTATAATTTATTTGTGCATCCATTATTTGATCCTCTTACTTAATACCGGTAGAGCCAAAACCAGAGGCCCCACGGTCGCTGTCACTAAGCTCTTCACTCACTGTGAGTGAGGCTTGCCATACGGGCGAAATAACCATTTGAGCAATTCTCATCCCATGCTCAATAAAGATGTCATCTTTGCCAAAATTACCGAGAATAATTTTCACTTCTCCGCGGTAATCACAATCTATAGTTCCAGGTGAATTTACGACTAAAAGGTCCGTTTTTAGAGAAAGACCAGAACGCGGTCTAATCTGAACTTCAAAACCAAGAGGAATCTCAAAAGCGAGCCCTGTTGGAATCAAAACTCGAGCACCTGGAGAGATATTTAGTCCTTCTTTATTTTCAAAAGAAGCACGTAAATCAGCTCCAGCCGCCCCTTCACTTTCGTAACGGGGAAGCTGAAACTCATTATCAAAATGATCTAATTTCTTTATACGTAATTCGATATTTCTATCCATAGGATTAAGACTCGTCTTTGCTACCTTTAGAATCTCTTCTTGGTCCACGGCCTCTACCTCTATTGTCACGACTGTCTCTGCTGTCTCTGTCAGAAGGCTTAGGAGCTGGCTTGTTAGCATCTTCTTCAGCCGAACCACGCTTTCTAGCGATTGGTGCTGCTGCTTTTGCAGAAAGCTTAACTCTACCCATTCTATCGATCTCTAGAACCTTAACCTTAATGACTTCACCTTCATCAACGTAGTCTGCAGGATCACGTACTCTTTCATCTGCAAATTCAGAAATATGAACAAGACCTGATACACCATCAGCGATATCAACAAATGCACCATACTCTTTAATTGTTACGACAGTTGCAGAATATTCAGTTCCAATTTCTGGTCCATTGAGCTGTAGAGCAACAAGGGCCATACACTTATCGATATTTTCAGTATTAGTTGAGATAAACTTAACAAGTCCATCTTCTGAAATTTCAATATCAAGGTCATAGTTTTCTTGAAGCTTCTTAATATTTTTTCCACCTGGACCAATAAGACCACCAATTTGATCTTGCTTAATCTGAAGTGACTTCATAACAGGAACACCCTCTTTCATACCAGTTCTTGGCTCAGAGATTGTCTTACTCATCTCATCTAAAATGTGGTGTCTACCTTCCTTCGCTTGAGTCATTGCATTTTCAACAATCTCACGCGTAAGACCTGTGATCTTAATATCCATTTGAATAGCTGTGATACCTTCTTTAGTTCCAGCAACTTTAAAAT
>DDIK01000031.1:31704-34386 GCA_002338505.1 Bacteriovorax sp. UBA1852 | reverse complement strand
CCATATCTCCAAGGTGATCTTCATCACCAAGAATATCAGTTAAAATTTTAAATCTCTTTCCGTCTGTCACTAGACCCATTGCAATTCCAGCAACAGGAGCTTTAATAGGAACACCAGCGTCCATGAGTGCCATTGAACCAGAGCAAACAGAACCCATTGAACTTGATCCATTTGACTCTAAAACTTCACAAACAACTCTGGTTGTATATGGGAAGTCAGTTGGAACAACACTCTTAATAGCTCTTTCAGCTAAGTTACCATGTCCTTGCTCACGACGCCCAACTCCACGAACACCTCTGGCCTCACCTACTGAATATGGAGGAAAGTTGTAGTGTAAGTAGAATTTATCTTGATTTAAACCAGAAATTCTATCTTGCATTTGTTCACCAGATGCACCACCTAGAGTAACTGTTGCCATTACCTGAGTTTCACCTCTAGTAAAGAGTGAAGAACCGTGTGGAGTTTTAAAGATATCTGTTTCAGTTTCAATCTCTCTTACTTCATTTAGAGCTCTTCCAGCAATTCTCTTTTCTTCATTAAGTATATCCCCTCTAAGCATTTCATAAAGAAGATCATCAACACCTTTGTATGCTTCTTTTGAAAAAGAACCATTTTCTTCTAAGCCGTAAGCTTCAAAGTTTTCTTTCATATCAGCGACAACGTCTGCTTCAATTGCTTTGATGGCTTTTTGTCTCACAATCTTATCAGTGATCGTTAGAGCAGAACGTACTTCACTTGAAAACTTTGTTTCAATTGTCTTAAGAAGTTTCTCATTTGCAGCAGCAGAGATAAACTCTCTCTTTTCTCTACCAACTTCTTTTTGCATATCTTTAAGGAATTTTACAAAACCTTTAATTTGATCATGACCGTAGAAAATTGCCTGTAGAACTTCATCTTCAGGAACGATTGCGGCTTCACCTTCAACCATAAGAATTGCATCTTCACTTGCAGCTACTGCAACTTCAAGATCACTATTTTCCCACTGTGAATGATCTGGATTTAGAACGAATTCACCGTCAATTCTAGCAACTTTACAAGCACCAATTGGTCCTTCAAAAGGAATATCTGAGATTGTAAGTGCGGCTGATGCTCCAATCATCGCAAGGATTTCAGGATCACCATTTTCTTCATACGACATAACTGTACATGAGATAATAGTGTCAAACATATATCCCGATGGAAATAGAGGTCTAAGTGGTCTATCAATCAATCTTGCATTAAGAGTTTCACCAGTACTTGGTCTCCCCTCTCTTTTCAAGAAACCACCAAGGAACTTTCCTGCTGAATAAAACTTCTCAGTGTATTCAACTAGTAATGGGAAGAAATCTTGCCCATCTTTAACCTTAGTTGCAGAACATGCTGTTACTAGAACACTAGTTCCACCAGATGAAATTAAAACAGACGCATCTGCTTGTTTGGCCAAACGACCGGTTTCAATTGTGATGTCTTTACCACCAAAATTGTACGTAAATTCTTTTTTGTTGTTTAACATAAACGACTCCATTCATATATTTGAATTTTTAAAATTGATTTTCCAGATGAGATCCAAAGAATATTTCAAAAAACCACATTGATTTCTTCAAATATCCCTTAAACTCTCACTCCTTCAAATCATGTAAATTTTACTCAGTTTAGAGCTTTTTGTGAAGATCTAAACCATTAACTTGCAAAAAAAAAGGGACCGTGAAGGTCCCTCTCTTTTTTATTTTCTTAAACCTAGTTTTCCAATTACTGACTTATACTTAGCTTCATCATTACCTTTGATGTACTTAAGTAGTCTTCTTCTTCGACCAATCATCTTTAATAGACCTCTATTTGAATGATAGTCATGGATGTGCTTTCCAAAGTGACCTTTAAGGTTATTGATTCTTGTTGTTAAAATAGCAACCTGAACTGGAGCACAACCTGCATCCGTAGCACCTGCACCAAATTCTGAACCAAAATCTTTAATAAGCGTAGCTTTTTGTTCTTTTGTAATCATAATGATCTCCTTAATAACTAACCAAAAACCTAGTAAAAATCTAGAACAAGAAATTAACCAAGTAGAAGGCGATGATTTTGATGCATATTATCGAATATATTTACTCATGTAAAGCTTTAAATTCTCTAGGAGACGGCTCTCTATTTGGCGAATTCTCTCTCTTGAGACACCATAATCATCAGCAATTGACTGAAGCGAACGCGGAGCGTCAGAAAGAAGTCTTTCTGTGAATATTTTTCGATCACGTTCTTTGAGAGATGAGACGAAATCATCCAGATTATCCTGGAGTAGCTTTAGACTTTGATTATAGGAAACTTTCTCTGTGAAATCCTCATCAAGGCTTAAGAAGTCACCAAAAGATGATGATGATTCGTCCGAGACCTTATGATCAATACTTAGGTCAGAAGTATTTTCCCCGAGTCTTTGGTCCATAAGGGCCACAGCTTTTTCAGATACATTAAGACTTTCGGCAATATTTTTATGATTTGGTTTGACTCCCTGTGCCTTAAGTTTCTCTTTCTCTTTTAAGAGATTATAGAAAAGCTTTTTTTGCTCATTCGTCGTTCCCATTTTTACTAATCTGAAGTTATCGAGAATAAACTTTAAAATGTACGACTTTATCCACCAGCTAGCGTAATAAGATAGCTTTGCTCCTTTTTCCGGATCATACATTGAAACAGCTTTCATTAATCCAATATTTC
>DDIK01000031.1:0-31498 GCA_002338505.1 Bacteriovorax sp. UBA1852 | reverse complement strand
GCTTTCATTAATCCAATATTTCCTTCCTGTACTAAATCCATCATATTGGAATATGCATACCTATATTCCATCGCTATTTTCACTACTAAGCGCAAGTTGGATACCACTAGCTTCTTGGCAATATCAATGTCACCAGTCTCTTTAAGCTGTTTGGCAAGGGCCAACTCTTGTTCACGAGATAGTAGATCATATTTATTAATTTCTTTTATATATTGTGAGAGTTCATTTGCTGACTTATTGGCAATTTTAGGTAAGAACTTCTGGTCTAGAATGGGCAAGTTAATATCTGCTTTTGAATCGTCTATATCAACAATTGAAGCGTAGTCAATATCATCAAGATCATTTTTTAATTCATCTGTATCAGCAAACTGATCGGAATCACTTTCTAGGATTTCGTAGTCTGAAATTACTTTTGAGTCATCTTTTTTTTTATTCTTCATAAGAGATTAATATCACACTTAGTCGTTCATTTCCATAGTATCCACTCGCTCACCAGAATTATAAAGAGATTCCTTACGTAACTCGTTCTTTAGCCCGTTTAGCATCAAGAATCTATTCTTTAAGTATATGAGAGCAAAATTACCTATATTTAAATTTACAGGAATCTCTATCTTTCTTGTTGGGTTCTTCTTACCATCCTGAAATCGTAATTTATCTCGCGCCATTAACTTCTCTTTAAAGTCGTTTAACACAAGTTTCTTAATAGAAACATCAAGTAAGTATTTATTAATAAACTTATCAGTATCATCAATTCCATTTTCTATATATCCCATCAGAAGAATATCTAGTTGATTCAGTTTCTCTTTGTTACTTGGCCAGTTGGCAAGATAATTCTTATGTAAGTATATCAAATCACGCTTAGGAAGAAAGAACGAAGATTTCATCTGTAGCTTATTGGATCTATTAAATACTTCATCAAACTCTCCAGAACTTAAAGCAAGATTAATTTGAGTTTTGAAAAAATATGAATCATAGTAGTAATCTTTCTCCGTCGCCCTCAATGTGATCATTTCTTCATAAGAAGCCTCATTGGTATATTTTTTTATATGTTTTCTTGACCATGTATTCCAAAAAGAGTCGATAGAACTCTCAACGAGATCGCGATATTCTCTTTCTGAAGAAGGCCATAAATTAAATACGGGTGTGCCCGACAAACTAGACAGGAAATAGTTTACGCCATGATTAATCTTAGTTTGATCCTTTGTTTGAAGCATTTCTTTCACAGAGTCTGTTAAACGAAGTTCTGGCTCTGTCTTACCAGTCTTAAGCTCAGTACAAAAAAGACCCTCGAGGTCATCTATCAGACCTCTACTCCCCAGAGACAAGGGAAACTTAGAGACGAATTTAGTATAACTAGTGTTGCGACATATAATTCCATCGCACAACACTTTGGTAGAGTTGAAATCTTTTTTTGTTACCATATTTTTGAAGTACTTCTCAACATCAATCTTATCACTGTTCATGCTTTTAATTATTTCGGCCATAACAGTAGGATTTGAAATATAATCACTCAATAATCTTGGTGAAGTGTAGTCTTGTCCCCAGGTACATGCTGATTTAAACATATATAGAGCAGTTTCTAATTTTTTGAGATATAGCTTTTCTCGAGATATTCTTTTAAAGATCTCCTCATCTATAAGCTTGTTATCAAAGTCCTTAAAACCCTGATAATTTTTATGAAGCTCTTCAATATCGGCAGTAAACCTCTTATTAAGTAAATATCTAATACGTCGATGGCTTATTACAGAAATGTTTTTACTACACATACTCTTCGTCATTTTGTTAGATAAAGATTGAAAATCATCATCACTAAAATTTAACTTTTTGGCATAGTAAGGAATATTACTTAATGACATGTCTATTATCTTAAGCTGAAGAGTTGCGACTAATGAATTAACAACTTGCTCTCTTATCCATTGGTCTTGATAAGTTATACTATGTTTTTTCTTGCAAGTTTCAGTTAGTCTCAAACCTTCTTGATATATTTTTCTATAGTATCGAATAGGTTTAATATGCTTTTTTGATAAGCTTCTAATTTTTATGTCTCGATGATCTTTTATACTCTGATAAATTTCAGAATTATTAAGCGCTAAACTTTCATAAGCATCTATAGCAAAAATGAACTGTACGAGTATAAGAGAGAGAAAAATCTTCATATCTCTCTTATCGATAAATATTAGTCGTACTTAAATAATGTTCATCAAAATAAGACCGATAGTATGTATATGAAATATTTAGTTATCACCATTACAGTACTATTTCAGTCAAGCTTCGCGCAACTTAAAGACCTTGAAGGGTTAATTGACTGGTCACTGATGTCAGAAAAAGAAAGTCAAATATTTCTCCTTAAACAAACATTGAAGGAAAAGAAGTCAATTTTAAGACGTTTCCAAGAAGTGAAGGTCTTCATTTTAAAGGGAAGAATTGACGATGCTTTAGATAGATTAGACGAGTTGAATATAAAATATAACACTGATGATATACGACGCCTCATATATTTCTTTAAGGCAAAGTGCTATTTCATACTTGGAGATTTCGACACAGCAAATAGATTGCTTGAAAGTAAATTATTTGTTCAAAATAAGTTTTATGAGAATATTTGTTACCTTCAGTATCTGACGTCAATAAATACAGACGTACAAAAATCAATGCAAGGAATTAATAGATGTACACGACTTAATATTGAAGACACCGACATAAATTCTGACTGGATGAGGTACGTTAATGACCATATTCTAGATCGTGATAAAAAAAATGACTACTTCCAGGAACTTGTCTTAAAGTCCAAGCAACTTACAACATTCAAAGAAGTTGAGAGTTGGTTGAAATTTGGAATTTTATACAACTATGAAGATCTTATTGTTAAAACATTAGAGTTTCTGCCTAGTATTGCTATACTTAATGACGAACTAAGAACACTAGTAGCGTACAACCTACACAATGATTCAAAGACAACGCAAGCAAAGGAATATATTGAAGACATCAACAGTTCAAATGCTCTGTACCTAAAATCTCTTATCGCAATTAAAGAGAATAAATATAAAATCTCAAACGCCCAACTATTATCAACATTAAAAAAGAAAAATTTCTCACTTAACGCAAATCAATTGGCCCTTGGTGTTTTTTGGCTAAATAAACAATACAAGAATGCCAGACTTTCATTAAATAAAATCATCCCGATGAGTGACTTTAAAGTATATCAATATATTTTTAACACAACATTAGTGTATAAGGAGAAAGGTTACTTCAGAGCACAGAAGGAAATAGACTTTCTAGCTGATGCATATATGAATAATCTTCCATTTGAAGGAAACATACTGGCGACAAATGTGTATCTAAACAATGACAACCCAAAATGGATAGAAACATCTGAAGATGCCTGTAAGAGTTTTGACATGCTAAACTGTTGGCTGAGAATGCAGGCAGATATTTGGGACAATTATTCTGGGCACTACAAGAATCAAACGAACGAGAAATGGACTTATAGATTTAACGATAATCTAAATAAGATCATGTCTAAAGATGATAAAGAGTTCGAAGATTCAATCTTTATAAACCAAAGAGATATAGAAGAGCTCGATATACAAGCCGACCCCAAGATGGGAGAGATCAAATATTAAAAGCTGTGCTTATAATTTAGAGATAGCCCGCTTTTAAGACTTCTAACTTTAGAGTTAAAGAAGTTGTTTCTAACTCGATAATTCTGTTCTCTATGAGCAAGACTCAGCTGAATTGAGCTTCTTCTATTTAAGTTATACTCTGCGCCTAAGCCTACACGAAATCCAAGACCATTTTTAACAGAGACATCTTTATCTGATTTATAGAAGTTAGTATTTAATTTAAAGTATGAAAAAAGTAATAATCGTTTATAGCGGTAAAAGTCATAATTTAAGCCGACAGCAACTTGATTTAGCGCCACAGAAACCAAAGAAGCAGTTAGGTCAGTATTGTAACTAGGTACAAGATGCTCTCTAATAGTAACATCAGACGAAATATAGACTTCAGAATTAAAGTAAAAATCAACACCTACACCAATACTAAAAAGTTGATCCCCTGGCTTTACATACTTGCGCTGCCTTTCTGTGTTTCCAGAGCTGGCAAGACCAAACATTAACCTAGGTCTGTAATTACCACTTCCTGCGAGAAGCCACTCTAACTCAAAAGACTTGGCATCTACAAAGTCTTCTCTTCCATTGCGATTTGCAGAGTTTTCTGACTCCTCAACTTCAAAGTCATAAGCTGAAAAGTTAAAGATCAAATGATCTTTAGAAAATCTCTCTTTCAAGGTCAGGCTGTCATAAATATGAGATACTTCATCTTGCTTATTCTTTACGAGGAGATCTGCTTTCATCTCTGTATTTAAGGCCTTCGAAATTACAGTCAGTCTTCTTTTAGATGCCGGTGTAAATTTCTTAGACTTTTTTTTCGGCTGAAATCCTAAAACTGGATCAACTCGTAATCCTTGAGGTGGTATAAAAGCACCAGTTGCAGAATCTAAACGGCCAATCGACTTTGCAACATAAACTCTCTTTTTTTCATCAAAAACAGAGTTTTTTCCCGGTGGTATGTAGAGACCAGACTCTAAATCAATAACTCCACCAGACTTAGGAGCAAACTCTTTATTTGCAACATCGACATAACCCTCAAGTGGCGCCACTTGATCAGCCTGAAAGATTGTGCCTATATTTTTACTATCATTAATTTCACGAGGAGAAGTACTCGTAGGCTCCGAAAGAGTATCATTATTATAGAGTAAGCTCAGTTGAACCGGAGAGATCTTAACAGGCTTCGAAATACTATCAAAAGAACTTACAGTTCCTGAAAACTGCCCGGCCTTCACGAGCTCTGGTTCCTTGTCTCTAAGTAGAGTTTCAACATCTCTCGTCCCTATCACCGGAACTCTATAAGATTCACTCACAACTTTTACTTTGTTACTATCCGTTCTCTTGTAAGAATTAACAACCTTGGTCTTATACTTAATATCAGACTCATTAATTTTAGCAATTTCCACTTCACCATTAAATGTTAAAAGATTAGTAATACTATTTTGTGGATTATAGATTGTTTGAAAGTCAGTCCCTCTAACTCCAAGGGCTGCAGATCTTGTGGTTATGTATAGCTTTTTATTTTTATTTTTTTCTACTTTAGAGCGAAGCTTTCCTTTTAAAAGGGAGAGAACACTTCCTGACTCATTAGCTGAATAACTTAGAACGATCTTACTTCTAGGTCCAATAGTAACTTTAGAATCATCAGCAAGGGAGAGCACGATAAAACTTCTTCTTGTGGTGACTAGTGATGTATCTTGTGGAATCTTATCCCCAATCTTTACAAGACTAGCGGACATTGAGCCTGGTAAGAGCTTGGTTGCACGACCAGATACTTTGACAACCTTTGCATCGTCGCTAGCTGCAAATAAACAAAGTGGAAGTAAGAGAGTTATAAACTTTAAAGACTTTAGAAGCTTAACAATGAAAATCATCCCTGATCCTAGTGAAATATATAAATGAATAAAACATTATTTTCACTTAAATACTTTACGAGGTCAAATAGAGTTTCAGGAAATACTACTTTTGAGAGACTTCGCTAATCTCTTTGCCATCAAAGGAAATAATCTTATTAACCCCTTCGACTTGAGTTGTAATAGAAACTCCACGCTTCCAGACTTGGTGCATGTTTCGTAAGGTTTCATTAGTTTTAGAAACATCGAGATCAACACCTTGGTGAACATGTCTTAAGAGGAGATCTCCTCTGTTTTTATAATTTGCGGATTCTACCTCAATGACTGGGTTACCAAAATTCGTCAGTTGCTGCAAAAGCTTTGACTTGATGTCATCAAACTCTCTTGATTCAATTTCATTTCTGCCAGTGCGTGGATTATACTTATACGTAAAGAGTTGCATTCTCTCACAAAATTCTTGAGTAAAAAACTCATCAATAAAAGTAATATCATTATGTGACTTGCGAATTTCAAATATCTTCTCTCTACCGAGATTTGTATTCTTATTCCAATTGGCTTTTTCGGTCATATTATCACATTCAAGATAGTCTTTACCAAACTTTCCCGTATCCCAGCGATACTCGATATCTCTAAAAAGCTCTATACCTATACGATAAGGATTAATATTTTGTTGATTCATGGCCATAACGCCAGAATGAACATCAGCATAATCAAAAATCTCACTGGATCTCAAGGCCTTATTCGTTAATATTTTTGAATGCCAGTAACTTGCCCAGCCTTCATTCATAATCTTTGTAATCCTCTGTGGCAGAAAATAGTACGCTTCTTCCCTAAGAAGTCCAATAATGTCGGCTTCCCACTCTTCTACTGGAGCGTACTCCATTAGAAACTTCATTATGTCTCTTGAGCCCCTAACTTTTTCATCAAGTTTATCAAGAGGGTTTTCCTCAATTTGTTTTTTTACTTCTGATTCATCTTGACCTAGCTTTGATCCCATAAAAGATCTTAGAGACTGTGAACGGTCATCTTTAACGAGCTCATCTTCTTGCGGTGGCTTGAAGTTCGCGTCTGGCTTTACAAGCTCAAGCATATCAATAAGATTTTCGAATGAGAGTATTGTATCGATAAATGTTTCAACGCGATCGACACCGTATTTCTCCATGTATTTACGGATTTTAGTGCCGTTATTCGCCATAACATCCATCATCTTTCTATTTGTTGAAGAAAACCAAGCATTATTCTTAAAAAAGTCAGCGTGGCCATAGACATGGGCCATAACGAGCTTTTGATCGACGAACCTATTAGAGCTTAACAAATAAGCGTAACAAGGATCTGTATTGATAACTAGTTCATATATTTTTTGAAAGCCATAAGTATTACCTTTATTGAGCTGGTCATACTCCATTCCAAAACGCCAATGCGGATAACGATTTGGAAAACCACCATTTGCAGCAAGTATGCAGACAGTATCATAATTACAGACTTCAAACATAACAGGATAAAAAGTTAGGCCGTAGTCTGTAGCATATCCTAAAATCTCGTCTCTTAATTTTGCTAATTCACCTGTAAGAGGTTTCGTTCTATCCATATGACTACCTAATCCTATTTACCTTTACCAAGAAAATCTTTTATCGATCCAAGGATTGCATCTTTATTTTTAATTTTACTTAAAATAACATCCTCATGCTCTTCACCAAACGCGGTGGAGAGGTCTTTGTAGAATTGACCAGATCCATAACGACTCTCGACTTGACCATAACAAAAGACATTACTATTTGGAATAATATCTTCTTTGAGAATATTCAAACAGAGATTCGTATCTTCCATAGACCAATTATCACCATCAGAGAAATGAAAGGGATATATATTCCAATCACTTGAATTATAATCTTCTTGAATGATTTCTTTACATAATTTAAGTGCCGAAGAAATTAAAGTTCCACCACTTTCACGTGTTTTAAAGAATGTATTCTCATCAACTTCTTTTGCGGTGGCATCATGAATTATATAGCGTATCTCAATATCTTTATACTGTGACTTTAACCAGAGGTTAATCCAAAAAGACTCTGTTCGAACTATTTCTTTTTGCTCGTCACCCATCGACCCTGAAACGTCCATCATATAGATGACAACAGCAGAATTTTCAAATTCAACTTTTGTGTCAGCACTTCTGTATCGCATGTCAGCTTTAGTTGGGACAACAATAGGGTTACTGGGATCATAAGTCCCCATTGCAATCTGTCTTTTTAAAGCTTCTTTGTAAGTTCTTTTATAGTGCTTAAGTGAATCTGGTCCAACTGTACCAATACTCGTATAACGATCTACCGTTGATTGTAAGTTCTTCTTTCCCTTAGGTTCGATTTTTGGAAGTTCAAGCTCATCTCCCAATATGGCAGCAAGCTCATCAAGGCTCATATCGACATCTAATTCTTTATTCCCCTCACCTTCTCCAGCTTCACCTTGACCTGGTTCACCTTCACCATCAACGGGATCTCCTGCCTGGCCTTCACCTTGACCTGAACCACCTTGGCTCTTGTCTCCAAAGATAAACCGAGGAGTATTAATAGAAGGCATAGGAACTTTAAATTGCCCATTACCTTTAGGAATGGGCATTTCACCACGAGATATATACTTCTTTAGACTATCTCTAATTTTACCTTTAATAATTTTTCGAAACCTTGCATGGTCTCTCTTTATTGGATGATCCATAAAATCCTTTTCAATCTAATGAAGACTCTTATGACTTAGCACTATCACCTTTTGCAAAAATACTTGCAACATACTTAAGAGCATCTGTTGCAGAGATTTCGCAATAACCATAGTTTTTGATAAGTCTAGACTTAATGATATCTATCTTTTCTTGAGAGTCTTTATCTACGACATTTGTTACAAGTGTCGTTAACTTTATCGCATCTTTTTGATCTTCAAATAGCTTGAGCTCTAAGGCCTTATGAAGGCGCTCATTCATTTTATAATCAAATTGCTTTCCATCCCTTGCAAGGGATCCGATATGAATCATAACTTCTGCACGGAATACATCTTTTCTACTTTCAGGGATATCAGCTTTTTCCTCAATAGAGCGCATAAATCTCTCATCTGGTTCCTCAAGTTTACCAGTAAATTTATTACGTACTTTCTCTTTTTGAGTATAAGCTTTTATATTATCAACATAATTAGAACATAATGTTTCAATCGCGTTCTCATCTAAGCTAATCGCTCTTTGAACATCATTTTTAACAATATCAGTATACTCTTCTCTGACGATAGCTAAGAACTCTCTGTACTTATCAAGTTCATCAGATGAATTAACTAAGGAGTGATGCTTTAATCCAGATTCAAGCTCATTAAAAATCATAAACGGGTTTAGAGACCCAGTATGTCCGTATTTTACAAGCGCATTTGAAAGTTTATCTTGAATATAACGAGGAGAAATCCCCTCAAGACCTTCTCTTACAGCTTCTTTTCTAAGCTCTTTAACATTTTCTTCATTATATCCAAGTAGTGTTCTACCGTTATATAATTTAAGCTTTTGCATCGTTGTAAGATCAGCCTTCTTAGGCTCTTCAAGTCTAGTCATCACGGCCCACATTGCAGCCATCTCCAAAGTATGAGGAGCGATGTGAACGTGTGGAATTTTTTCATTATTAAAATCCCTCTGATAGATTTTAACTTCATTATCTAAGCGAGTAATATATGGCACATCAATTTTTACCGTTCTATCTCTTAGGGCTTCCATAAATTCATTGTTTTGAAGTTTTCTAAATTCAGGTTCGTTTGTATGACCTAAGATAACTAAATCAATATCTGTTTGAGCAAACTTCTTTGGCTTGATTGACTGCTCTTGAGATGCTCCTAGTAGATCATAGAGAAAGGCAACATCTAATTTCAACATCTCAATAAATTCGACAATACCTCTATTTGAAATATTGAATTCTCCATCAAAGTTAAATGCTCTTGGATCAGAGTCTGATCCATACTGCGCGATCTTTCTGTAATTAATGTCACCTGTTAACTCTGTCGAGTCTTGGTTCTTTTCATCTTTTGGTTGAAATGTTCCAATACCTCTTCTGTCTTTTTCAGAAAGAACAAGTCTTTTTACACGTACATGATTCTCCATCACTTTCATGAAGTCACCGTCATACTTTTTCATATATTCAGAGAGAATATATCTATCTGCAGGACAAACTTCGCCGCGAATATTTATTTTATAATCGCTCTTAATTCCTTTATTCATATTTTCAAGAAATGACTTTCTTACTTCAGGCGGAATAAGCTTCAAAGGATCTTCATGCATAGGAGATGGAAATAATTTTTGACCACCTAGAATATCACTTTCTTCAGCATCATACCATTCGAATGTATAAAGAGCTCCGTCGTCTGACTTTGCATAATGTTCAAGACCTTTTTTAAGATTACGTGCAATAGAAGACTTAGCAGAACCAACTGGCCCATGTAGTAATAAAACTCTCTTCTCTGTTCCATATCCGAGCGCTGCTGCTTTAAAGAAGTTAACGAGTTTCATCATGTGAACATCAATTCCAAAAACTGCATCCTTTCCATTATTGTTAGGATCATCAAAGAAGTGATATCTCGTAATCTCTTTCTTATATTCTTTGTAGGTACTCGTTCCGTATGACATGATCATGTCATAAATTCTTTGAAACGCATTTCTAGCAATCTTAGGATTCTCACAAACAAGATCTACATAATCTTGAAATGTTCCAGACCAATTTAAATGAGCAAAGTCTTCAACTTTGTAGTTATCAGTCATAAAGTTTTTCATGTCTAAATTATTCATTTTTGCATCCTTTCTATCAAAATAAGTTAGAAAATATTTCTTACTCTTAAAGAGTCTTCTTAATAATTATACACCTAATCTATTAATTAAAAACGAAAAAGATCTTTTTTTTCTAACAAGTTGTAACTTGTTTATAGTGTCAAAATGACTATTTCTACTTTCGAGCACAAGAGACAGAGTACTTAAGTAGGACATTCTTTCCACCCAAAAAATATTTTGAATATTTCTCAAATTCATTTAAAATTTATAGTACACAGTTTCGGAATAAATATAGTGAACGTTAATTCAAACCTAGGAAAATCTTATGAACGTATATAGTGCAGGTGTTAGTGATATTGGAAGAGTCAGAGCAACTAACCAAGATGCTATCTATCTAAATAAGAAAGAGAATGTATTTCTTGTGGCTGACGGAATGGGTGGTCACTCTGGTGGCGAGATGGCCTCGACTATGGCCATTAAATTCATCGCAGAGTTTTTTAAAAAATACCAAATAGATGACCCAAGTGCTGTCAAGCGCGCAATCTCCGAAGCAAATAATAAGATAAAGAAATTCGCAGACAATGATAAGTCACTTCACGGAATGGGAACAACAATTATTACCTTAAATTTTCACGAGGAACATGCATACATTGGATGTGTTGGAGACTCTCGTGCTTATCTCATAAACCGTGATCAACTTTTTCAGCTCACTAGAGATCACTCAATGGTACAAGAGAAGATTAACCTTGGTGTTTATTCACGTGAAGAGGCAGCAGCTGACCCGCATAAAAATGTTCTCTCGAGAACTGTTGGGTATGATGACACCGTTGAGATTGATGCTTTTAAGTACAAATGTAAAAAAGGCGATCTCTTTCTCCTATGCTCAGACGGGTTGCACGGTAAAGTTTCAGATGAAGATATCATACATATTATAAAGAATAATTTAGACCTCGAAAGCCTTAGTGACATCTCGGTTAGAAATACAGTGCAAGAATTGGTTACTCAAGCATATGAGAATGGTGGTCAGGACAATATCTCTGTACTTGTTGTTGCAGTACAATAATTTAAATTTAAGTTGTCATAAACATTAAAGATATCTAGAATAATGTATCTAGTTACTCATACTTGAGTTTTTACAACAGTTAATTTAAGAACGGAGTCTTAAATTGAGCAGATTTTATACTGTCATGATTATTCCAGAGAAGGAAAAAGGTGTTCGAAGTTTTAAAATTCCTCGAATCATTTTCAATGGCTTAATCTTTATAACATTCCTTGTGGTCGCTGTGGCGGGAATACTCAGCTATGATTACGTTAAAATTCTTAAACAAGTTTATGAAAACCGCCACCTTAGTATCGAAAATCGTCAGCTAAAAGAGCAAATCCAGCTTTTTAATATGAAACTCAACACCATAACTGAAGACATGGAACGTGTTCAGCTTTTTGAGAAGAAGCTCAAAATCATCACAGGTTATGAAAATTTTGATCTCAAGTCTCCACTAAAAAATAATAATCAAGTAAACGACCTTGAAAGCCACGATTCTGAGTCTCAAGCACCAGCAATAAGAACTGACAGCTATAACCAAAAAAACATTGACTCAAAACTAGACCTCAAAGACCTAAACAAAGTCTTTGATAAAGAAGAAATAGTAAATAATGACGAGTTTCAAGATATTAAACGCTTATATGAAAGAAGAATTGCGACCAACTTTGGACTTATTACTGGATATAGTTATACGAAAGAATGGAATGCACTTATAAAGCAAAGCTTAAAACTTGCCGATATCTTTGCGGTATTTGATTATAAATTTAGCACTCTTAGAAGTTACGCTAAAGAACTGGAAATAAGCATTAACAAGCTAGATCAATACTTACTAGATAGAGAAAGTTTACTAAGGTCAACACCTAGCCTGCTTCCTTCTAGAGGATGGATTACTTCATATTATGGACCACGTGTAAGCCACTACTCAAAAAGAGTAAAGATGCATGAGGGGCTAGATGTTGGTGCTCCAATTGGAACACCTGTAGTAGCGCCGGCAGACGGAATTATTAAAGTAGCGGGAAAGAACCCAGGCTTTGGCTATTATGTAGAGATAGATCATGGTTATGGTGTTGAAACTCTATATGCCCACAACTCCAAACTGCATGTCAGAAAAGGAGAAGTTGTCAAACGAGGCGAGCTCATAGCACGCGTAGGAAATACAGGACTCTCAACAGGTCCACACTTACATTATGAAGTGAGGGTCAATGGTACACCTGTTGATCCGCTATATTACATATTAGATTAATTAGGAGATATATTATGAACCCACTAAGGGCACTATTTGGTACAAAGCACGATCGAGATTTAAAGAAAATGCAACCACTTGTGAATCAAGTTCTATCATACGCTGAAAAAATGAAAGAATTATCTGATGAAGAGCTCAAGGCACAGACTCCAAAGTTTAAAAACCTTTTAAAAGATGGAAGTACTATTGATGAGATCCTTCCTGAAGCTTTTGCAACAGTCAGGGAAGCAGCCACAAGAGTTCTAGGTCTTACACCATATACATGTCAAGTACAGGGCGCGATTGTTCTCTACCAAGGAAAAGTTGCGGAGATGAAAACTGGAGAGGGAAAGACTCTAACTGCAGTAATGCCACTTTACCTTAGAGGGCTAGAGGGAAAAGGCGCGCATCTTGTTACAGTGAACGACTATCTCGCGTCTAGAGATGCTGCAGAAATGGGCGAACTATTCTCATTCTTAGGTCTTACAACTGGTTGCATTGTAGCTGATATGGAGGATGAAGACCGTCACAAAGCTTATCAATCCGATATTACATATGGAACAAATAACGAATTTGCCTTTGACTACTTAAGAGATAACATGAAATTCTCTCTAGATGATTACGTTCAAAGAGACTTCCACTATTGTATTGTTGATGAAGTCGATTCAATCCTTATTGATGAGGCACGTACGCCACTTCTAATTTCAGGTCCAAGCGAAGGTGACACAACATTATATGGTGTTGCAAATAAAGTTATCCCAAAGTTAGAAGTTGAAAAAGATTTTACAATTGATGAGAAATCTAAGTCTGCAATATTTACAGAAGAGGGAATTTTAAAAGTACAAGAGATTCTAAAAGTCGACAACCTCTATGACATTGCTCACTCAAATCTCTTACACCATTTGAATCAAGCTCTTAGAGCACATCACCTGTTTAAGCATGACGTTGATTATGTTATCAAAGAAGGTGAAGTTATTATTGTTGATGAGTTTACTGGTCGTCTAAAGTCTGGCTCTCGCTGGTCTGATGGCCTCCATCAAGCAATTGAAGCTAAGGAAGGTGTAGAGATAAAGTCTGAAAACCAGACTTTGGCCTCTATAACATTTCAAAACTTCTTTAAAATGTATAACACACTTGCTGGTATGACAGGTACGGCTGACACCGAAGCTGAAGAATTCGGTAAGATCTATGATCTAGAAGTCGTTGTTGTTCCGACAAACAAGCCAATTGCAAGAGTAGATGAGCCAGATGTTATTTATAAAAATAAAGCGGCTAAGAACTTTGCGATTGGAACTCTTATTAAAGAACTTCACGAAAAAGGTCAGCCTGTTCTTATTGGGACAATAGCTATTGAAAGTTCTGTCGCTCTTAGTGAGTTCCTTAATAAAGAAGGTATACCCCACAATGTTCTAAATGCTAAACAGCATGGAAAAGAAGCAGAAATTATTATGAATGCTGGTCAAAAAGGGGCCGTGACCATTGCAACAAACATGGCAGGCCGTGGTACCGACATCAAGATTACAGATGAGGTTAGAGGACTAGGTGGTCTTTATATCCTATGTACAGAAAGGCATGAGTCGCGAAGAATTGATAATCAGCTCAGAGGTCGATCCGGTAGACAAGGAGACCCAGGACACTCAAAGTTCTTCTTATCTTTAGAAGATGACCTCATGAGAATATTTGGGAGTGATAGAATCTCAAAAGTAATGTCCACTCTAGGAATGGAAGAGAATGAGCCTATTGAGCACAAGATGATAACAAACGCTATTGCTAAAGCTCAAAAGAAAGTCGAGACACATAACTTTGAAATAAGAAAGCATTTACTAGACTTTGATAATGTTATGAATGAACAAAGACGAGTTATTTATAGATTAAGAAAAGATATTATTTCGGATCAAGATAATCTTGGCTTTGTAAATGAGATGACTGAAGATGTGGCGGAATTCTTTGTCGATAGCCATCGCCCAGACAAGAAGGTACCTCTAGACCAATGGCCTTGGGAAAATATCAAAAGCGGTTTTCAAACAACATTTAATACAGACTATGAAGTTAATCCTGTAGAGTGTTCTGAAAAGTATGAAGGTCATATCGAGGGCTACCTTGGTGCAATAGCAAGACAATTGCTAGAAAAGAAACTTGCATCATATGAAGCTGAGCAAGTAAAAATGGCCTTACGAGAAATCCTCTTACAAACTTTTGATCAACATTGGAAAGATCACCTACTCTCTATGGACCATGTAAAAGAGGGAATTAACCTCAAAGCATATGCTCAAAAAGATCCTTTAAATGAGTATAAGCGTGAAGCCTATCAAATGTTTGAAACGATGAGAAATGATGTTAAATCAAGTGTCATTAGAAATGTTTTTACCATGAGACTTTATACTCACGAAGAAATTGAAGAGATTCGCAGACAACAAGAAGAAGAACTTAAAAGACAACTTGATGCCTATAAAGAACAACAAAAGAGAGAGGAAGATCAGGCAAAGAAAAAGCCTTTGACCAGATCTCAAATCAAAGTTGGAAGAAATGATGCATGCCCATGTGGCTCAGGAAAGAAGTTTAAGCATTGTCATGGCTCTTAGGAGATAGACTTGTCTGATGACAATAAGAAAAATGATCAAACAAAGAGTGATCTTACAAGAATCGAGGATCTCGATGAATATGTTCATGAGGAAGACCCCGAAATAGACTCGCTCTTTGTTCAAGAGACTGATGAAGAAGAGGAGACACTGCCTCCCCTGCCTGATAACGAAGAAAGCGAAGAAGATTTATTAGAGTCTGAAGATTTAAATTCAGACTTTGATGATGAAACACAGAGTTCAATTCTTGAAGAGATGCGCAGTGAACTGACGGGAATAAACAGCACAGAAGATCTTCAGGAAGATGAAAGTCTCAATGAAGATACAGATGAACATGAACTTCCAGAAGAATTCCTATCCTCCCCAGATGATGATATTGAAGAAGATCAGATCCTAGAAGATGAAGCAGGACTGAGTGAAAATGAAAACGACAATGAGTTTGAACAAAGCCTTGGTTTGGACTCGCAAGATCATCATGAAGACCACGAAGACCACAAAGATATCGAAGAAGAACAAGACGGTCCCCAACTCCCCCTGGAGTCTGAAAGTACAGAAATTGTAGAAGATGAAGATGAAGAAGTCTACAATCCAATCGTAAATAAACTGCCTCCAGCAAATGTAAACAAAGTTTCCCCAGAAGACTTTTCTGATGTAAAAAACTTTGCAGAAAGTCTAACCTTTGGTCAAGTACGCATCGGTGGCAATCCTGCGTTCTCCATTAAGCTATCTGGAATTTATAAGAATTCACAGGAGCAGGTAAAAAATTTACTACAAGAGCATAAACTTGTTGATGATGAAAGAAGTATCGATCTTGCCATAGATTTAGGAGAGCTTTTAATTGCTCAAATTAGTGAATACAGTGCGGTCTACTTGGCCTCAAAACTAAAGCATATGGCCAAAGAGATTTCAATTGACCTCGCAGAAGAGATTCATCATTCAGATTCCTACGAAACAAGTAATAAAGGGCTAACCAATAAGAATAGTATTTTTCAAAATAGAGAGTTTAGATACGATAAGAAAAAGAGTGTTCTCAACACTGATTCTATCAAAATATTCACCTCAGAAAATATCGCAAACAAATTTGTTATAGAAAATATTGGTTTTGTTCATGAAGAGATAAAGGTCGATCAAGAGAGCTATCATAGTTATGATCAGCAAAAAGACAATTTGAAAAATGAACTTATTTTGAAAGTAAAGAAGCAGGCGCTAGAGCTTGGCGCCAACGCTATTATATCAAGTGTTTTTCAACTGCATGATAGTGAAGAGAAAGAGAGTATTTATCTTTCTTTGCAAGGTGACGCCGTAATAATAGATAATAACGAGGATTAATGAAAATTAAAGATCATATAGACCTTAATTCTATACCAGATTCATATGACGCTGCTGTCATTGGGGCAGGAATAAATGGAGCTGGAATCGTTAGAGATCTGGCCCTGCAAGGAAAGAGCGTTATCCTTCTGGATAAGAAGGACCTTTCATCACAAACAAGCTCTAAAAGCTCTAAAATGCTTCATGGTGGGATAAGATACCTTGAGAACTACGACTTTGACCTCGTTTTTGAGGCATTAAAAGAGAAGAACCTGTGGCTTAAACTCACTCCACATCTGTGTTATGAGTCACGCTTCTATATGCCCGTATACAAGGACTCAATCAGACCTCTATGGATGATAAAGCTTGGATTATTTCTCTATGATCTATTATCTAAATTTGAACAAACTAGACATCTACTATTAAATAAGAAAGAGACAATAAGAGATATACCGCTTCTAAGAGAAAGAGGATTGACTGGCTCTGGTATCTATCACGATGCAGTCGTAGATGACTATAGACTAACTATTGAATGTCTTGTTGATGCAAAAGAAGTTGCTAAAGAGAAGGTACAAATCCTCAATCATACTGAAGCTAACGACTTTAATTTTGACAATGATGAAGTCACATTTAATGCTAAGGATCTTATAACAGGAAATGCTCGCCACATAAAAGCAAATGACATTATCTTTGCAACCGGCCCATTCACCGATAATATTTTAAATGATATCCCACAGCTCAAATGGGAAGATAAATTAATTGCCTCTCGAGGAAGTCACCTGTGGCTCAATCAGGCTGCTTTAAATATTCAATTACCTGTGGTTTTAACTCCAAAAGATGGTCGTGTAATATTTGTTATACCGCAAAAGAATAAAGTTCTAGTCGGAACAACAGAGGAAGAACATCAAGGCGACATGTTTGATATAAAAGCATCAAAAAATGAAATAGACTACCTCTTATCAAATATAGAAGAGTACTTCGACGTAGAATTAAGTGATGAAGATATAATATCTTCATTTTCAGGAATAAGGCCACTCGTTAAAGATGGGAGTGGAGACAACAGAGGAAAGACAGCAAGAAATCACAAGATATATCAGCCACTCAAGAATTGCTATGTTATTCTTGGAGGGAAATATACGACCTTCAGAGTGATGGCCAAAGAAGTCTGTGAGCTAGTGCTTGCAAAGAGAAAGCAGACCTACAATAGCACGTTATCCAAGATGCCATTTAGATTTTCACCCTATTATTTTCCATTTGATGCAAATAAGAATACAGAGCAGATGAAAGATTACATACTAAGAAAAGAATTCGTAAGAACAGAAGACGATTTCAAAAGAAGAATGAATTAACTAAAAGAACCTAGCAAAAAAACCAAAAAGTACTCTAGGGCCAGAAAGGCTATACTCATCAGTTCTTATCGCATTATTCTCATCATAGTCAAAGCTCGTAGAGCTACTGTAATACTCTAATTTTGCAGTTGCTCCATATCTCTTACCAAATAAATACTTGGCCCCTACGCCGGCTGAATAAAAAGTGCCACTACCTTCATCAGTTGTATCATTGGCTGGTGTATTAGAATCTTCTGTCGTTATAGAGCTTGTAACTTGACCAATATTTCCCTCAATAAAGTAGCGAAGACGATTAACAACAAAAGGATCATTCAAGTAAAAGGTTAGACCGAAGCCTAGTAGAGTATTTTCATAGGTATTAGAAACAACCGTGCCACTAGTTGTATTCTGTAGAGAAAAAATTCCCTTAACACCAATATTTCTTAAGAAGCCTGATGAGCTAGGAAAGAGTTTCTCGGCCATGAGAGTTAAGTCAAAATTACTACTATCATAGCTAGAGTCAGAACCAACAGTAGTATCAGTGCTACCTTGCTGATAGCTTCCAGATAAGAGATTCATCGACAACTGAGCAGCAAGCTCTATTTGATATGGTGACTTTGAAAATTTTCCGATAGAAAGCTCTTGAACTTTACTTTCATCACTCATCAATGCACCTAAGTCACTATTCATGTCACTTGCAGCAACCTCGCTTACCTCAGACATTGAATTGAGATCTTTAGGTTCCCCCATATCGTATTCACGATTTTCAAAAACGATACCCTGAGCAGGGTCTTGGGTTAACTTTATAGGTAGAGATATTTTTATATTAGCAACTTTTTGCTGAACAATGTGTTCAGGTTTAACAATCCTATAGATTGACCATATTGATCTAGCAGGAGATACCTTTCTTGCTACTCCTCGTGCAAATACTCCTGTTGTGAGAAAGAACTTAGCGTGTGTGTCGACAACTATACCATCCTCATGGCCTCGATTTATTAAAACAGTTTTCTTTGATGCTGACGTTTCAAGTATTCTCATTGTGAGTTTCTCATCGATTTCTAGCGGTTTTGCATTTGCAAGAACAAGAGATGAATAAGCAACAAGAAAAGAAATGAATAAAAACCTCATAATAACTTCCTAATTAAAAATAAAAACTAACACCAAACTCAAATCTCAAGTTACTTAGGTTCTGATTTGCATTAATACTATCAGATATATCATCGACACTTGATATTTTTAAACTCTCAGTAGTGACTTTCCCTAAGAAACCAAAGCCAATATTTAGATCTCGTTGGTAATCATAGTTAGCAGGAATACGATACTTAACACCAATATGAGCACTTGGGAGCGAAAGAAGATCAAATTTATAAGTCTTTGAAATATTGATTGAATCGAGTTCGCCTACTCCGTACTTTAAACCAGCACCTATGAAAAATGCGAAGACCTTCTTACTGGTTGGGTAATTGTAAAAATAATAATTAAGATGCCCGCCTACTGAACTATAAGTGAGTCGAGCATTCGAACCACCTACATCGTAATTAACAATAGACCTTTCCAAGAGACCGTCAAAACTCCACGCGCGATAGCTTTGATCAACTTTTTGTAAATGATATTCATAAAGAACACCACTTGTATTACCTGGACTTTGATAATTCTGGTCAGTGCTAGTTGTATTGCTAGAAAGATTTGCTCCAATATAAAGAGTAAACTCATGGGCAGCCTCGGATAAGTAGGCATTACTTCTTCTTAACCTTTCACGGTTAACACCTGTGCGTTTAATAAAGTTTGAGAGTTCTTTATCATCCATTTGAGCAGACCACATTTGTCCTTCTTTTTGAATCATCTTTTTGACACTCTCTGGTATGTCTTCTTGATATTCTTTGCTCTTCACATATTCGTCAAACTCGTTATTAGACATATAAGTAAAATCTTCCTCTGTCTTATAGCCCAAGTCTTGGTAAAGCTGATTATATCCAAATTCATTACTATTAATTTTTTTGATTTGATTTAAATTCTGATCTTTCGCTATTTGTTCTTTTAAACCGTAGTTAATTTTATCAGTATTATCTTTAATATATGTATCGACTGAATATGTTTTCTTGCTACGCCCATTAATAATAAGAGGGGTCACTTCTTGAATATTTCTCTTTTTTTGAATGTTGATCGTTGAATCGTCAACGTCTTCACTATCTGAAACAATTGATTCAACTTCCAATAAGTCATTCTCAGCTTCTAGACTTTTCGGGAAGTCACCTCTAAAACCATTTTTCCTATCGTTCACAGCTCTGTTAGAAGAAGCTGATGTGACTTTATATTTTATCGGAACATCATCTCGGCCATGATAAACATTTTTGCGGACATGCATTTGATAAACATCGCCGACCTTTAAAGATTCTGATTTTATTACTGGGAAATACCAATATGAGTAATTTTGAAATACCTTTACAAGCTTCCCCGAACCAACAAAGTCATAACTAGGCCTTGCGACAGGTCCAGAGCGGCTGGATAACTCACAAGTATCTTCCACATTTAAACCATGCATGATGCCTATATCAAATCGAAGTGTCTTACCAGTAGAGCTCTTAGCTACCAACTTTGTAGAACGCAAAGCATCATAGGCAAATGATTTTACACTAAACATAAAAATGAAAATTAAAGTAAGAATCTTCATATATTAATAGGATAACAAATGGATGATTCCCAAACAATATGATATGATATCGGCAAATTTATCTGTTAGAACGGGAGTTTGACTCATGGCAAGAAGAAAAAAGAAGAATCTTAAAATTTACAAATATGAATGTACTATGACAGGAGATATCTATAAGACAACACGCGAAGCTCCTAGTCCTGGAGATCTTGTTTCTGTTAACTCATATTATGAATTAAATCCAGAAGAAGACGACCGTCCAGAGAATATAAAAAAGCAACTTGGTGTTGAATAAATAAACTGGAGAAAATATGTCAGATAACCATAGAAAAGTAATTATTATTGGATCGGGCCCTGCAGGCTACACTGCTGCGCTTTATACATCTCGCGCAAATCTTGAACCACTAGTTCTTGAAGGACATGAGCCAGGGGGACAGCTTACAACGACAACAGATGTTGATAACTTTCCAGGCTTTCCAGAGGGAATCATGGGGCCGGAGCTTATGTCTAATATGAAGAAGCAAACTATTAGATTCGGTACAGAGTACAAGCAAACTCATGTTACAGATGTTGACTTAGATAATAGACCATTTAAAGTTACTACTCAAAATAATGACACATATACTGCCGACTCATTAATTCTAGCGACAGGTGCAAGCGCAAAATATCTTGGACTGCCGAATGAAAAAGAATTGATCGGTAAAGGCGTAAGCGCGTGTGCGACATGTGATGGCTTCTTTTACAGGGATAAAGTTGTTCACGTCGTTGGCGGTGGAGACACAGCAATGGAAGAAGCAACTTTTCTTACGAAGTTTGCATCTAAAGTGTACGTCGTTCATAGAAGAGATACTCTTAGAGCTTCAAAGCCTATGCAGGAAAGAGCTTTTAAAAATGATAAGATTGAATTTGTTTGGGATAGTGAAGTTGTTGAAATTCTCGCAAAAGACAGCGGCGTGCATGCCATAAAAGTAAAGAACACATCAACAGGCGAAGTCACAGAACGTGAAACTGATGGACTCTTTATGGGAATCGGCCATAAACCAAACACAGACTTTCTCAAAGGCAAAATCAATACAGATGAGCATGGCTTCATCGTGACAGAAGGCAAACATCCAGATACTAACGTACCAGGTGTTTTCGCATGCGGTGACGTTCAAGACTCTTATTATAGACAAGCTATTTCGGCAGCTGGTAGCGGCTGTATGGCAGCAATGAGAGCCGAGAAGTTTTTAGAAGACTAAAGAAATATATATCTAGACCTTCTCTTTGGAGGTCTAGATAAATTCCTACCCGGCCTTTTCAAGAAAAGTATTAACAGACTCAATCTCAACTTCAAAATGCTCTTCAACTCTTTTAGCCGAAAAGCTCATCTTCTCTTTAATTGAATCAATACTCACATCAAGAAGTTCTGAAATTTCAAAGAATGACATATTCTTATTTTCTAGAAGATCTGTAACATAGAAGTAGAAATATAATTCTTCAAACTCTTCAAAGGTAATATCGGTATTATGAACGACAATCTCAAAGTTCAATCCAAAAGTATCTAAGATATTTGCATTCAGGTCTTTATCCACAATGGGCAAAGTTTTGATTCTCTTGTACTTAACAAGACTGCTATCGGCCTGCAGTATAATAAGTCTTTCAATGGCTATTTTTAATTCACTTATATTTCCAGGCCAATCATAGCTTTGAAAGATATTAAAAATATCACTTGAGATACTTTTCATAGTAAGATTATTTTCTAAGCATATATCGTACGTGAAGAAATGGATAAGAGGGACAATATCCTCTGTTCTTTCTTTTAAGCTTGGTATTCTGACCTGATGTACAGAGAAGTATTCTAGTAGCTCAGGTAGGAACTCTTTACTATGACCTAAGACCTCAAAGCTCTCTGTGCTTGTTGCAATAAAACGGATGTCTTGTGTACTACTTATTTCTTTAAGAAGCTCCTCTTGCTCTTTTAGTCCTAAGAAATTGATATCCTTCACGATGATCGTGCCACCACTATACTGTTCTTTGTAACCCGAATGGAATTGATCTGAATTAAATACTTTTGAGAGACTAATCGAATCATCAATATTATGACAATTGATATGTCCAATCGGATGATTAGAGCGATCACTTTTTTCATGAATGATTACACCGACAAGTTTTTTTCCTACTCCAAACTGACCACTAATAAAAATTGGATCTGAGTTTTTAGAGTTTTCAGTAATAAATGAATTTACGTAACGATTCTGTTCACTGGGACCAATGAGAACGCCGTCGTTATAGAATGCCTTTAGTTTCTTTGCATACTTCTCTGTTTGATAATTAAAGTCGATAGAGAAAGTCACTCCTAAAATAAACGAGAGAATAGAAACTTCTTTTATATCAAACTCTGAAAAGAGTTGATGATCTTCCTTATCAGTAAACTCTATAATACCAAGTCGAACTCCATTCTTATCGTAAACAGGTGTTAAGAGAAATGAGTTTATCTCAACTTGATTTACAACTTTAAACATCTTATAAAAGGGATCTTCACCAAGCTTTGCTGACAAGCGAGAATTAATCGTCATACCCTTTTCGTAAATATCTTTCATCACTCCAATAATTGGAAAATAGTTTTTTGACTGCTCTCCTTTCTCAAAGTCATAGACACTTATATTCTTTGTCTCTTCATCAATTTTATAAAACCTAAAAGTTCGTGCTCCTATTTTTCTTTTTACTTCTTCGAGAAAAAGATACATTAATCCATAGGAGTTAGAATATTTAGAAAACATCGAAAATAAATCAAGAACGATTGATGTTGATAGCTCTAGACTTTGCTCTTCGTGATCAACAACAAGTCCCTCATTCTTAAGAATCTCGTACATGAGTTCACGCTTTCTCGATTTAGACATATCAGATATAATTGCATGTATAAACTCTTCAATATGTTCATTACTTTGATCTTGAAACTCTAAGCCAGTCAGATAAACATCTTTTTCTTCACGTGAAAAAGTACAATGAACAACTTTTATAACAGATTCAAACTGCCTGCTATTGTAAGAGAGAGTAATGTTATATATTTCATTAACCTTAAAAGCATGATCACACTTAATCCCTATACCGGAGGATGATATATCGTGAAGAGTGTATTCATCGAGAAGATTTGCGTTAGAAGGATTATGGCCAGCATGAGAAAACAGAGCACTTACCCCATCATCGGCTTTAAGCAGTATTCTATATTCACGTAATGATTTCAATTCATGCTCCTAATATTAGACACTTAACTTATCAGTCTTATCGGCAATAAAAACACACTACTTTAGTCAACTTTTTATTAAAACTGACGATAAGAAGTTTATGAAAAATAGCATACTCAATTATCACTTTTTTAAATCCTATAGAATTCCAATTAGAGATAGTGACAAAATCACTATTGATCTCTCGACTGAAAGTAAAACTCAACAATTTAAAAGTTTAAAACTTGAAAGTATCAATCTAACAGGCCTAAATTTCAAAAGTTCAAATAAGTTTATTATTGGGACAAGAGTAGATTTAACGCTTAATAGTAAGAGTTTTCTTCATCCTTGGAGTTTTGATTTAAAAGGTAAGATAGTTCGCTCTTTTATATCTGAAGAGGACACGACTTTAGTTGTCTATGGTATATTATTAGATAAGAGTATAAATAATGAGGTTCTTGATTACTTTCTTAAGGATTATATAAAGAGAATTACTCCTAAAGTTATAGAAGAGCATTTATTCTTGGCCTCAACACTCAACCGCAAAATACATTTAAGTGAAGGAGTAGAGTTATTTTCACTATTCTATTCAATCATTGAAGATATCTTCGCAAGTGATCCAAAAGATTTATTAAAAGATTTATCAAGTGCATTTAAAAGTAATTACTATAGTATTCACATACATAATTTAAATACCAACATTCTTGAACACTCACGCTCGAATATTGAAAAAATCGAATATTTATCTAGTTCACAAAAGAACATAGAACTATCATTTGCAAATAATACATTAGTGAACTTTAATAAAAATAAGGAAGTAAGAGATATAAATGATTCAACTGCAATTGAGATTTATAACTCTATCTCTTATCCTATACATAATCGACTACAAAAGCCCATAGGCATCGTAACCATTTACAATACATTAGATAAGAAGCATTTTAATTCTCTTCAAGAAACATCCTTGAAGTTATTTTGCACGATAATGTCTTACTTCTTTAAAGATTATAATTCAAAACTAAAGAACGATAAAGAGAATGAGCACGTTTATGATAATTTCATAGGACACAATCGAACAAACATAGAACTTAAAAATGTCATCGATAATTTGAAAAATCAAAAAAAGAATATCATTGTCACTGGAGAAAAAGGTACTAAGAAGCATGAGATTATCGACTATATTATTGCAAATAGCAGATATAATAGTAATGACTACACAGTTATAGACTTCTCAAGTCTTGATAAAATTAATGAGTTCTTTGAACATACGGAAGAACTAAATTCTCAGACAAAAGTATTTCATTTAAAAGAAGTTTATAAACTTAATCATAGTCAACAAAGTTTTCTTTATGACTTCTTAAAAAATTCTAAGGCCATTATCTATACGGAAAGTTCAATTGAGCTTAGTTATCATGTGAAGAGTGGTAAGATACTCAAGAAGCTATTCTATCTCTTGGCCCATGTTCAAGTTTATTTACCCCCGCTAAGAAATAGAAGAAATGACATTCTCGATATAGCCTCAGAAATACTTAAAGAGGAATTAGATAAGCGAGAGCTTCCATTTAAAGAATTTACACATCAAAGTATAGACTCTCTGATTGAATATAACTGGCCAAATAACCTAAAAGAACTCAGAACAGAAATACGTAAGGGAATACTTAGATCCTATAATGACATGAAGATCTCGCTACACTTAAACACTCAAAATAAAAAAACTGTAGCAAAGAAGAACAAGTCGTTATTCAAACTTATTCACTCAGCTATTAATCAACATGACACCAGCATAAACTATGAAAATCACGTTGATATTATTAAAGAACATTTTGAAAAAAAGAAGAAAACTCAAGCATCGTAGAGAACAACCATCTTTTTTTTGACAACGAATGGCCATCTTTGAAATAATTAGTATGACTTATTTAAGGAATGAATAAGTTAAGGCACCAAGGAGTGGAATATGCCAAACCTATTAGACTTTACACACTTTGAAGTATCTCTAAGTCGCGAAACAAAAAACTGTACAGTCAATATTCATAAAAATCCAGAATCCTTTGACTCTAAGGTCTTTATCACAGAGATCGAAAGTCTCTTTAATTGGTTGAGTAATAAACTTGAAATTTCATCACTTTTAATAGAATTTAATGAAGATATAACACTCCTTAATCGAGATTTTACAGCGAATGAAAATCCAAAGTCTTTTGTCGATTTATGCCATAAAATCCAAGAGCTCACTTGGATCCAGCTTCTCTTACCCCAAACAATTATTTGGGATATGGGCAAAGTAAGTGACTTTCATATGTGGGAACTCTCATATGGTGGAGATGTTCGCATGTGTGATGACGAGACTACACTCATTACAAATATCTTAGAAAGGGGCTTATGCCCTATATTTAGTGGCCCTTCCATGCTTAATAAGATCTTTAATTATTCTAAAATAAAAGCACACCTAAATTGTGGATTAGAGCTAAATACCGATGATCTATTAGACGTAGGTATTATTCACTTTAAGAACTCTTTTGGTTTAAAGAAGTCACTCTTGGCAAAAGTTGCAAAACAATCAAGTGTGGCGCGGATTCAGCACAAGAGGTCTATCAATAATGAATTAATAGAAGATATGCAAAAGTTAATGGATAAAGATCGAGAATTTGCACACGCATCACTTGTCACAGGAGATTGGAAGAGCTTTGCTCAAAACAAAGACTTTGTTAATCCTCGAGAGCTTGGAAGAATACTTAAAGACAACAAGGAGCAACTTGAGGAAAGCGAGATTAGTGCCTAAAACTCTATTAGCGGACGTATATTCATACCGGCAATATCTTCGGGAAGATTTCTAAAAGAGGTAGTAATTCCTAAAAGAAAACCTCCCCCGCCAGCACCACATAATTTCAGGTAAAATGAATCATCTTGAATACCTTGAAGCCAAAGATCTCGGTAAAGATGAGGTATCATGGCCTCAAAGTTCTCTGTTTGAAAAATGGATAGATCTTTGAAGTTTTCTAAAAGAGATTCTAAGTCCTTGCTCAATAGTGAATCAATACACCTATCAGAAATGGGCTTGAGTACTCGATCACATAGATAAGCAAAGTCTTTAGAGCTACATTTCTCTAGAAATAGACTAACGAGAGGTTCAGTTCTTCTTGCACGCCCTGTATTTAACAGGAAAATCCCTCCACCTGTTTTATTAGTAAACTTTGGAATCGTTACATTTTTTAATTCTCGATTAGCATCGATTAAAAGCGGACTGTTGAGATAACTGATCAGAGGGTCAACTCCTGAACTTGAACCGTGGAAGTGAGACTCTAGTTCGCTAAGGCAAGACTTTAAATATGAAATATCATGAACAGATGATTTATCTATTGAGCTATATTGATTAAAAATTGCAGCGCACAGAGCACCAGAGCTACCAGCTCCATAACCTTGCGGGATTGAAGACTCGAAGCGAAGACCGCCAGAGACATCAAAGTTAAATGATCTTATGTCAAAATCAAAAGAGAGATCATTTTTCTTTATCTTTCTAGATAAATAGAGCGCCAATGCCTGAAGTTCATTATCAATTTCTCTCAAGTTCTCAACAGGAAAGATTAATTTACCATCAAAGAGATTATATGGTGTTGCCAAAGCCTTAGAGTCTCTAATAACTGAGTACTCGCCAAATAAGAGAATTTTTGCAGGAAACGACTTATTAACTAACATAAAACTTTATGAGGTCCTAGGCCTATTTGATCATAAATAACAGTTTCTCTATGGGTAAGAGGTAATAAGGTTTCATTTATAAACTTCTTAACAATATCTTTATCTTTTTCAAAATATAATAAATGTACATTTGGCCCTGCATCTAGGGTGAAACAAATATCTACTTCAAACATTGTTCTAAAGTTTCTAATCTCTTCTATAATTGAAAGAGTTTGAGGCTTCATTAAAATAAATGAAGGATTTGAATTCATCATAAGTCCATGGAGTTCTAGGGCCTCAGACTCAACGATACGAACAAATGACTTAGTATCTCCAGATTTCATTGCCTTTATAAGCATCTCTAGGTTTTTATGTGCGTTCTCGTATCTTACATTTTTAAATGGATGCTCATTCATCAGTGCATGGCCCTGTCGGGATGAAACCGCCTTCTCTCCATCGTTTACGATGAGTACAGCATCTCTAAGAGTTAAAAACTCTTTTGAAAAACCACTAAATTCAATTGCGTACTCGTTAGAGCTATCCTTAACAAAGCACTCGCCCCAAATAGAATAATTTTTAAAAATAGACCTTGATGCACTCCCTGAACCTAATCGCGCGACACTTGAGCACTGATTAACATCTATACCCTCTTGCGCCTTAAGAGCTGAGTCAAAATCGTTTAAACACATACTAAGAGCACCCATACTTGAAGCAGATGAAGCAATACCAGCTGAATGCGGAAAAGTATTATGCGACTCAATTTTAAGTGCATAGTGCTTTAGCCAAGGAAATATATGAGATTGTTCATCTAGAAACTTTGAAAGCTTCACTTCAAACTTAGGATTTTTTCTACCTTCAAATAAAAGTTCTACATCACAAGATGGGGAGTCAACTTTAGTGAAATGAACAGTTGTCTTAGTGTGGCACTTATCCAAAGTCATACTTAGAGATGGATTGCATGGAAACTGCGTAGCGAACTTTCCCCAGTACTTAATAAGAGCAATATTAGATGGACATGTATAAGTAACGCTGTAAGAGTCTAAAAGTTTCATACTAATGAACAGACTTGTCAGATGTCTGCTCTTCCTCTTGTTTTAAGATTAATTCCTTATAAGGAATAACAACTTTATTACCTTTTTCGACAAAGTAGTCCTCAACGTATTTAGCACCTCTTTGAGTAGAGCATAGAATAAAATCTCCCCCCCATGCACCTAGTGACTTAATTGCTCCATCAAAATCACTGAAATATTTTGTTTTTACTGATTCATAATCTAGCTCTTTGCCTACAATAGTTTCATGAGAACTCATAAGAAACCTAAAATCAGCACCAGATTTAGCAACTGTCATTTGATTAGAAATATCAGAGATTGCACTTATAATTTCGGGTGAATGAGGCTTTTTCGCATTATAGTCCTCTATTGCTTTTCTCGAGTTCATTTTCTTGTTCAGATGGACGAAGAAAAGTTCTTCGTGAAAAGATGGGTAAAAATGAATCGGAGACCAGTTAGGACCATCATTATTTCTTTGGTACAATATAGGTCCATCACTTTGAGCACAGGCAATGTCATAGCCTGAACCTCCAAAAGTATCAAATAACAACTTAAACGGACTAATATACGCCCAATCTGCGATGTTATGCATGAGAGTAGAACTTGAGCCTAAACCCCAATCAAGAGGGAAACCAAGTTGAGTGACAACACTAACGTCTTGGGAGTCTCTTAAGAAATGAGTATTTTGCTTTCTAACTGCACGTAATATCTTTTGAAGAACAATGGCCTCTTCAGGGTAGTCGTCTCCGATAAGTTCAAAGTGCCAAAATTCAAAATTTGCTTCAAACCAAAGCTTTCCTGAGGGGCCAAAAGACTTCCAAGTAAGAGTCGGATTAAATGAAGGGGTATATTTTACATCTAAACTTTGGCCAACTTGAGTTGGTAGCCCAACAGCAAGAGCCCCATCCATAACGAAGTACTCTCCGCTTAAGAGAACTTTTCCGTTGCCGTAAAATGTTTGATCTTTCTCTAATCTACTAATGGTCTGATCCTTGGAAAAATATTTTAAAAGATGTTGTCCTTGTTGCTGCATTGTCATCGTCCTTAAATTAACTTAATGATCTATGTTCTATGATCGCTTGCTTTACATCACTAAAGCTCACAACTTTATTGTCAAAGAGACCTTTTACAAACTCTTTCTCTTTATCTGTTGCTTCTAATTGGTTTAAGATGTTCATTAAATGCATCTTCATGTGCCCCTTCTGAATTCCACTAGTCACTAGACTTCTTAGAGCAGCAAAATTTTGAGCAAGTCCAACACTTGAACAAATCGACATTAAATTCTTGGCCGAAGGGTCGCCAAGAAGTTTAAGAGAGAGGTTTGCTAAAGGATGTAGTTTTGTAAGTCCCCCGACTGTTCCAAGAGATATTGGTAGGTCGATTTCAAAACGAAATGTACCCTGCTCTTCATTAATGAAAACATTTGTAAGGCTTGTATAGGTACCAGAACGAGAAGCATAAGCGTGACCGCAAGCTTCAACTGCTCTGAAGTCATTTCCAGTGGCGAGAACAACGCCGTCAACTCCATTAAAAATACCTTTATTATGAGTCGTCGCGCGATAAGGATCCACTTGGGCAATCCTAACAGCTCTTTGAAATTTACGGGCAAACTCTAGACCAGACATTCCATGAGAAGGGTCATTAAGTTCTTCTAAACTACATTCGACCCACGATTTCACGATGCAATTAGGTGTGTAATTTGAAAGAATACACATCACAACTTGCATATCTTTGGAGTACTTCTCAAAGGAGTCTTCAAGATACTTTCCAAAAGCTTCTAAAATTGTATTGATATAATTTGCACCCATAGCATTACAGGTTTCAAAAGTTGCATAGAGTTGAAATAATCCAGGTTCTTTATCAGAGAGATCTTTAAGAACGACATCTCTAAGTCCTCCGCCACGTTTTTC
Source organism: Bacteriovorax sp. UBA1852 (assembly GCA_002338505.1). Lineage (GTDB taxonomy): Bacteria > Bdellovibrionota > Bacteriovoracia > Bacteriovoracales > Bacteriovoracaceae > Halobacteriovorax_A. The sequence goes on along the minus strand of DDIK01000031.1, from coordinate 1,300 downwards.
CATACTCACAGAGTTTTGTGAAGCAATGGCGAAGAATGTCTTCTTATTTTCTTCAAAGAAATTGTTGATAAATTCTTTTGATTCATTTGAAATGAAGTGGACTTGCCCCACTTTTTCAGAGTTGATCACTTTAGAATGAAAGCCACCTCTTTTTGCCCAAAACTTAGCGGCTTTTGATAGTGCTGCAACAACAGAACTCTCTTCTATTACCATAGGTACAGTGTGAAGCTTTCCGTTGAGCATGAAATTAGGGACGACACCATATGGAAAATAGAAATTTGAAATTGTATTTTCAGAAAACTCATCAAATATAGTTTGAAGTTCTGCGTCTTTATGCCAAAACTTCATAAGCAACTTCTTATAGTTTTCATTACTATGAAAGAAATTGTCTACGATATAGTCAATCTTCTCTAGTTTGCTTAATTTCGAAAAACCCTTAATCATTGCTCAATTCCTAATACTTAAATACTGATTGGCCAGTTGCAGACCTTTTTCGATTTCATTCACAAAATCCTCTAGCTTATCAACGCCTTGATCAGCATGATTTAAGAAAGGGGATGCCATACCAAAGACACAATTTCCAAGGGATTTATTCATAAGATAATAACCAGTTAAATATTCTCTCACACCACCAGAAATGATAAAGTCCTGACACTTTATTGAGGGGTTTTCTTTTATAATTTTATTCGTCATCTCTACCATGTCTAACGCAGTATGGCCAATTCTTGTTACGCTGTCATGTATCTCTGGTGCATCTATTGAGCGCAGCTTCTCGAGAGTCGTGAAGTTTGTTCCGCCATAGGCCGCAAACTCAATGGCCATTAGTGGCAACTCCATAAGAGACTTTAAACTTCTAGGTCCCATCCCCTGTCCAACTTCCTTTACGATGATGGGAAAGTTAATCTTATCAAAAGTCTTTTTTATAGTGGTGAGAGGGTCTTCAACAAATACATCCCCCTCTGGCTGCATCCACTCTTGAAGCGGGTTTACATGAATTATAAGACCATCTACTTCAAGCCTTTTTAAAAGATTATTGATTTCATTCATGCGCCCTTGAGAAAGAAGTTCACTTACTTGTGCCACTCCAAGATTGGCCCAATAGGGAGCGTCTTTGGTGTGGTGTTTTAAGTGAAAATCATCAAAGAACACATCAGACTCTAAGAGTGGTCGGCAAGAACCTAGCCCAAAACCAATTTGCTTATTACCAGCAACTTTAGAGAGATTATTATTTATGTGCTTGGCCTTACCCGTTCCTCCGGTCATAGAAGATATCCAAAGAGGTAGAGAAAGCTTTTTACCG
>DDIK01000132.1 GCA_002338505.1 Bacteriovorax sp. UBA1852 | reverse complement strand
ATTTCAACAGCTACTGCTGTTGTTGCTGATGTCACCACAAAGGAAAATCGCTCAAAAGGTATGGCAACTATTGGTATTGCATTTGCCCACGGTTTTATCATTGGACCTGCTATGGGTGGAATTCTTTCTCTCATCGATTTAACTAAGATTTATCCTTCTCTCGCTGCTTATGGAGTTAACCCATTTTCGATGCCTGCATTCTTAGCTGGGGCACTTGCGCTATTTAATTTTATAAACTTATCAAAGAAGTTTGAAGAAACATTACCAGAAGAAAAGCGTGGTGAAGTTGAAACAACAAGAACGGCAAACGTGTTTAAGCTCTTTAAGCCTCTTCCTTATCCAGGAATAAATGGAGTAAATATTGGACACTTCTTATTTCTTTTAGCTTTTTCAGGGATGGAGTTCACACTTACTTTCTTAGCTGTTGAGCGTCTGTCATATTCATCAATGGATAATGCTTATATGTTTATCTTCATTGGTTTTATTATCGCTCTTGTTCAAGGGGGTTATGTCAGAAGAAAGGCTAACCAAATTGGTGAGAAACGTATGGCATTGCAAGGTCTTATAAGTATTATTCCAGGCCTACTTTGTATTGCTTACGCGAGTTCAGGTTTCCTCATTTATGTCGGTCTCTTTTTCTTAGCTGTAGGTAGCTCCATGGCCATACCTTGTATGACATCCCTGGTTTCATTGTATTCTCCTCAGAGTAAACAGGGACAAAGTATTGGGATCTTTAGATCTTTAGGAGCTCTTTCAAGAGTAATCGGGCCGATTGTTGCTTCATTAGTTTATTGGAAGTATGGATCAGCTTTTCCTTATTTGATTGGAAGTGCTTTTTTGATATTGCCTATTATTATGATTGCTCGACTGCCCGAGGTAAGTAAGGACGAGGTTAGTGTTTAACTAACCTCGGATATATTTTGAGATTGTTTTATTCGCCAGACATTTCAATTTGAGATTGGATGTAATTCTCAATCCCTACTTTTTCTAGTAGATCTTTTTGTGTTTCAAGCCAGTCGACGTGCTCTTCTTCACTTGCAAGAATTTCAGTAAAGAGCTGTCTTGAGACAAAGTCTTTTTCCTTTTCAGCAACTTGTATACAGTCTTTGAGTAGTGGAAGTGCTTCATATTCAACCTGAAGGTCGCACTCGATAATTTCTTTAACATTTTGCCCGATCTTAATTCTCTCGAGCTTTTGCAGGTTAGGGAGTCCCTCAAGAAAGAGGATCCTTTTAATGAGTTCATCTGCGTGTTTCATCTCATCGATACTGGCGTTGTACTCAAGCCTGCCAAGTTTTTCTAGGCCCCAGTCTTGAAGCATTCTTGCATGTAAGAAATATTGGTTAATTGCAGTTAACTCTTTTGTTAAAACTGAGTTTAAACAATCAATTACTTTTTGATTACCTTTCATAAAATAAATCCTTATTTAGTTTTAAATCATATTCTAAGATGAATAGGCATTAGTGTCTAGAAAGTTTGGTTGATCTAATTATTTATTGATGACTAGTTCTTGAGATTGACCTGGGGATTATTTGTCTGACTTTTTTGGTTCTTGCTACTTTTTAATTGAGTATTGATTTTAGAGACAGCTTCAAGAACACAAATTCCGCATGAGTTACCAATTCCAAGACGACTAAGTATTTCTTTTTCAGACTTACTTACTGATGCCACCTTTTCAATCATATCTTCTGTAATACCGTTACAAATGCATACGTACATCTGCTCTCCTTGATAGTTAAGATTATATACTGGAAGTTTCAATAATCAAACTAAAAATTTATCGGCAATACAGAAGTTTTTCTTTAGCTTCATAAGTTGCTGTTATCATTTATTTCTTTAAGCTACTCATGACTAAGTGAGCAATATTTATATGAGAACTTTTTTCAAAATACTCAAATCCTGGGCAAAGATTCACCTCTAGAACCTTTGGGCCTTGGTTTGGGTCAACTATTAAATCTATTGCATAAAAGGGAAGATTAACTAATTCTGAAATCTTGCTAGGAATTTTGGCAACAAGTTCTTGAAAGGATTGATCATATTCTAAAAATGAAATTTTTGAACTTTTTGCGTTTAGAATCTTTTCATTATCCAATGCTCTTTTTTCAATAACACCTAGGGCCTGATTTTTAAGCATAAGGACTCTATATTCTCTTTCTTTTGGTATATAGGGCTGAAGGACATATCTACCATCGAGAATTGACTCGACAGCTCCTTTTAAGCTTTTCACTTCAACAATTCCCTTTCCTTGATTACTTCTCTTGGGTTTACAAAATAAGCTATCGCTTTGAAGCTTGTGTATCTCAGTCTTTATGTTTGTTCTATGACCTTCTTTTCCTAGGTCTTCTAGGTTAAAAGTTTTAATCGTCGGGATATTGTGGGCAGTATAGAATTGATATTGGGACCATTTACATCTAAAAACTCGGTATTGTTTCAAGTCTCCAAATACCTTAAATCCTCTCTCTCTTATCTGCTCTAAGAATATAAGGTCTCTATCGTCGTATCTAATACCTGAAATTCTATTGAAGATGATGAATTCATCTGGATTGAATCTTGTACAAAAATGCTCAATCTCATTACCGCCATGCTCATATGGATTAAATATAATGACACTAGAATCCTCCTCTTGAAATCTTTGAATAGAGTAGGTTTCAGAGGTTGTGCATAGTATAATGATTTTCATAAATATAACTCTTTTAAGTATCTTTAACGTTTGATAATTATTATAATACAGTAAAATTAAGTGAGTTAAATAGAATGAAAAAAATATATATATTATTGGTAATTTTAAATATTGTTTCTTGCTCAACAGTGATTGAAGATATTCTTGAGAAGAACTTTACAGGTGACCAGCCTGCTAGTCCTGCTAAAGAAGAGGTTAAGCCAGAGCCAGTTGCTAAAGAGAAAGTATATATTGATCGCGACTTTGTGAAAGTCAAAAACACACCAAAAGTAAAAAAGTTCTGCCGTAAAATCAGTAAGAAGTTTCTTCACTGGGGTTGGGGTCATAGTCGATGTGATTCATTTTCATGGCATCACGTTCGCGACTCATATCTAGGTGACCCTCTCATGTGGGTTACTTACGGTGATGAAGAAGAACATAAAGAAAAACCCAAGAATGTCACGATGATTATGTGTGGAGTTCATGGAGATGAGATAACTCCGATCAAATTCTGTTTTGATGTTCTTCACTATCTTTATAAGCTTGAGCCAAATACAGATGAGCATAAAAACTTTAAAGATAATCTCATTGTTGTCGCTCCAATCGCTAATCCAGATTCTTTTTTTAGAAAGAGGCCTTCAAGAACTAATTATAGAGGCGTCGATATAAATAGAAACTTTCCAACTAAAGATTGGAACTCACGAGCTTTAAAGTTGTGGAAGTCATGGTATCGAAAAGATAAGAGGCGATTTCCTGGCCATAAGCCTTTGTCTGAACCAGAGACTTATTTTCAAGTTAATTTAATTAAACGCTACCAGCCTAATCGAATCATCTCTGTTCATGCTCCTCTTACCATTTTAGATTACGATGGCCCGAGTGTCACAAATAAAGAACATGGGCATCATGAGGTTGCACTTTCGGCTAAGCACCTCCTTGTTCAAATGAGTAAGAAAGCGAAAGATTATCGTATCAAAAATTATCCTTTCTTTCCGGGAAGTTTAGGTAATTATGCAGGAAATGAGAGAAATATTCCAACATATACTCTCGAGCTGCCAACGAGTGATAATAGGAAGCACAAAGAATATTGGGATAAGTTTAGAAACTCTATCGACTACGCAATGTTTTCTAGTCATAAGAATGACTCTCTCGTGTCCTCCGAGTCAGGTAAAAGTTCAAAAGAGTCGACAGAAAAGTCTAATTCGAAGAATTAGTTCTCTCTAGGGAGCATTATATGAGTAAGATATTTCAAAATCTTAATTTTGAATCCGTTAAAAATTCATTTATGGAAATCCAGCACGAAATGACTGTTTACAGTGACAAGATCCATCTTCTTGGATTTGGCTTTGATGGTAGTGCTTGCTTTAGAAAAGGAACCAGGAATGGTCCAAACTCTTTTAGAGATATCTCTTATGGTATCGAGACATATTCACCTTATCTAAACCACGATGTTGAAGATATTGAGAGTTCGCTTATTGATCTTGGAAACTTATTAGTTAAGGATCAGAGTGAAAAGTCATGGCATATTGCAACTGACTATCTTATTGATGTCTTTGGTAAAGTTCCTTTAAAAGAAAAAAATGTAAAACTAATTACTCTTGGCGGAGAACATTCTATTTCATATGGATCTATCAAAACATACTTAGATGAGTATGATGATCTTGTACTGCTCCATCTTGATGCTCATGCCGATTTAAGAGATGGTTATGAAGGTTTTCATTTCTCTCATGCATCAATTATAAGGCGCGCTCTTGATCATTTTAAAAGTGGGCACCAGCTTATTCAATATGGAATACGTTCGGGAACTAAGGATGAGTATTCCTATATGAATACCAATAATACACTATGTACTTCTCGTGCAGACTTTCTTGATAAAGTTAAGAGTATTGATTCGCATAAACCTATTTATCTTACGCTTGACCTTGATTATTTTGACCCTTCGTATTTTCCCGGAACAGGAACTCCAGAACCAGGTGGAGAGGATTTTCATTCTTTTATTTCTTTGATGAAAATACTTATTGAAAAGAACTTTGTCGGAGCAGATATCGTGGAGCTAGCACCAGAAATCGATCCAACTGGAAACAGTTCCGTCTTCGCTGCGAAAGTTTTAAGAGAGACTATTCTGGCAATGAAAGGAAAGAGAGATGAGTAAGTGGACGATTAAGAAGTCTAAAGATCTTTATAACATTGCAGGCTGGGGAAATGGCTACTTTGACATAAATGAAGATGGCCATTTAATGGTCATTCCAAATCCATCGAATAAGAACCAATCTATAGATATGATGGATATTTTGAATGAATTAAAACATGAAGGGGTTACTTTTCCTGTTGTTCTTCGCTTTCATGATATCTTGAGAGCACAAGTTGAAAATATTAATAAAGTTTTTAAAAAGCATATTTCTGAATCTGGCTTTAAGGGGAAGTTTCAAGGCGTTTTTCCTATTAAAGTTAATCAAATGAGAGAAGTCGTTGAAGAGATTGTCGATGCTGGAAAGAAGTTTGACTATGGATTAGAAGCCGGGTCAAAAGCAGAGCTTATGGCAGTACTTGCTTACAATAGAAGTAAGTCATCTCTCACAATTTTAAATGGCTACAAAGATGAGGAATATTTAAAATTAGCACTTCTTGGAAGAAGGCTAGAGAGAAAGATTATTATTGTAATTGAGAAGTACAGTGAAATAGAAAGTATTATAAATGTATTTAAAAACACCGGGGTCAGTCCTATTCTTGGAATCCGCTCTAAGATGACCGTTAAAGGAAGAGGGAAGTGGGAGTCTTCAAGTGGAGAGCGAGCTAAGTTTGGTTTATCGGTAAGTGAAATTGTTAAGACGATTTATCTCTTAAAAGATAATGACATGCTTGATTGCCTTAAGCTCTTACATTTTCATATAGGTTCTCAAATTACTGATATACAAGCAATCAAAGAAGCAATAAGTGAAGGCTCGAGACTTTTTTGCGAGATCAGTAAGATGGGCGCAACGTTAGACTACTTTGATGTCGGAGGTGGTCTTGGCGTTGATTATGACGGTACGGCCTCAATGAATAACTCTTCAATAAATTATAAATTAGATGAATATGTCGCAGATGTGGTCTATGGTTTAAAGCAGGCTTGTGACACTGAAAACATAGCGCACCCGACTATTGTGACTGAGAGTGGACGTGCTCTAACTGCTCACCACAGTTGTGTTGTCACAAATATAATTGGCGAAATTGATAATAATAAACACCTTCTAGATGATTTAAGTCCAAGGGACAATGAGCATATCATACTTAAGAATATCAGAGTACTGGAGAGGGACTTATCTGCTAAGTCTAATTTACAAGAAGCTTATAACGATGCTTTAAAGTATAAGAGTGATGCTATAAGTGCCTTTAAGTTAGGTATTTTCTCATTAGAAGATCAAGCAATCGTAGATTCTCTTTACTGGAAGACTCTTACAAAAATCAAAGAAATCTTTGAGGATAGTAAGAAGTATACAGAGACATATTACGAGTTAAGTGAATTACTTGCCTCGCAGTATCTATGTAATATGTCTGTTTTTCAATCTGCAGCAGATAGTTGGGCAATCGATCAGATCTTACCCGTTGTGCCACTTCAGCGTTTAAATGAAGAGCCCAAGAGTAATTGCTCTCTTGTCGATATCACCTGTGATAGTGACGGCAAGATTGATAAGTTCGTTGATCATGAAGGCTCGGTCAATAAGAATCTTAAGCTCCATAAACTTGATGAAAAGAATTACTATATCGGACTCTTCTTAACGGGTGCTTATCAAGATGTAATGGGGGATATGCATAATCTCTTTGGAAGATTGAATGAGGCACATATCTATTTTCACGAAGATGAGGCGGATAATTTCTACATTGAAGAGACTATTCATGGCTCTAGGGCGGAGGATGTCCTTTCTACTATGCAATATAATCCACAATACATGGCATTTTTAATCAAGGACTCTATTGATCAAGAAATATCAGCGAAGAAAATCGCCCCTAGAGAAGGTGTGAAACTTATTGATTTCTATGAAAATTGCTTGAAAGAATATACTTACCTCAAGTGAGAGTTTAATAAAAGTTTTCTTAAAATATCTTATTCTCTCTCCGAAAAGATTAATGGAATAATCTTGGAGAGTTAAATGTTTAAAAAAGTCCAACACATTTGTGCCTTTATAATATGTCTTGTACCAGTTGTCTTTTCAACCTTGCAGTTAATCAGTGATTCAAGTGCTATACATATAGGGCTTTTAGTATCATCGGTTTTAACGTTTCTTATATTCTGTCGTGTGTCTCTTAAGAGCTTCAATCAAGAAAAGTCTTATGCAGAGGTCACACGTATAAAAGATAAAATAGACATTCTTTCTGGAGTAACCGATCAAATTTCAAATACAAGTAATAACTTATCTCAAGGCTCAACTGAACAAGCAGAAGCTTTAGAGGAAACGGCAGCTGCAGCAGAGGAAATATGTCAAACGGCTAATCGTAATAAGTCTCTAACGCAAGAGAGTAAGGAGCTTATCGATGTATGCTTAAAAGATGTAGGAGCCGGTGAAGTTTCTATGAATGGTTTAAACTCTGCGTTTGAAACAATAACTGGTGGTAATGTTGAATTTGAAGACTTTATAAAAAAGAGTAATGAGAGATTTGCAGAAATAAAAGAAGTTATATCTATGATATCTGATAAAACAAGTGTGATAAATGATATTGTTTTTCAAACGAAACTTCTAGCTTTTAATGCCTCTGTAGAGGCCGCTCGGGCCGGTGAACATGGTAAAGGCTTTGCTGTCGTAGCACAGGAGGTCGGTTCACTGGCGGCAATGAGCGGTAAAGCTTCAAATGAGATTTCAAGTATCTTAGAAGAAGGTTTAGATAAGGTTGATGGCATTATTGATGATACATCAAGTGCTGTAGACACTATTCTTTTACACTCAAGCCAGAATATAAAAAACGGTGAAAAATATGTAAGCGAAGGTATAAGAAATTATCATCATATTAAAACGCAAGTTGAAAATGTTCATCACAAAATAAATGAGATCGCTCTCGCTTCGAATGAGCAAACAATTGGTATCGAAGAGGTGAATAGAGCAATTAACTTACTTGAACAAAATAACCACAGAACTTCATTGGTCGCCAAACAATCTCTTCAGATAAGCAATTCGCTTCAGGAAGAATTTAATAGTTTAGAGATTATATTTAAATCATTAAGTCTTGTTTCGTCCCATGAGGAAGAGATTGCGCATTTTCAATGGGATGAGAAGTTTGAGATTGGAGTTTCACAAATGGATGATGAACACAAAATATTGATTTCTAAAATTAATGTGTTCGTGAATGCTCTAAAGGCTAATGAGAATGTCATTCAGAAGTTCAATGATCTTAAAGCTTACACCTTAAAGCACTTTGAAGATGAAGAAAATTATATGAAGTCATTTAATTATGAGTCTTTTCCCGCACATCAAAAGATTCATCAAACAATGATAGAAAAGATTTTAGAGTACGAAAAAGAATTACATGCAGGTACTCTTGACAAGAAGAGGCTTATTGCTTTTCTTAAAAACTGGCTTGTCTCTCACATCTTAGGTGTCGATACTCAATATGCAAAAGCCTCACGAAGTTCAGTACTTAAAGCATCTTAATTTATTTAAAACTTTGACGATAAGTCCTTGAGGACTTTATGAGTGACGCATTAGAAGAAATTGAATATACAGAAGCTCCTGTCGAAGAGGATGAAGGCAGTCATAGTAAAACTGAAGACCTTCATCTATACTTTAAACAGAGTTTAAGCGCTCGAATCGGACGTTTGGGTATATTTATCATACTCATGCTCTTTCTTGTATTGACCTTATCAATTTGCTCTCTTATTCTTTCGTACACAGTCTTTGGAAGAGAATTTCTTCAAGGACTTATATTTAGGATCTTTTAAGAGGGAGCCCATGGCAAAAGATAAGAATATTTTTACTGAGAAACTTGATCTTGGTTATTGCGAAGATATGCAAGAAGTTAGTGTTGATGAATTTGAAAAAATTCTCCACAACAGAAGAAGTGTCAGAGTTTTTAAAGACAAAATTCTACCTGAAGAGATTGTTAAAAAGGCTCTGGAGCACGGGTTCTTGGCGCCAAATTCATCAAACCTTCAACCTTGGAAGTTTATTTGGGTTCGTAATAAAGAAGTGAAGACTGAACTTGCAAAGAATTGCTTTTCACAGAATGGGGCAAAGACAGCAAGTGATCTCATTGTTTGCATAGCAAGAACCAATACTTGGAAAGAAAATAGTAAGAAGATGCTTGATGCTTTTAAAGATGCAGGAGAAGAGCCTCCAAAAGTTGTTGAGTCATATTATAAGAAGATAGTGCCAGCGGCGTATGGATTAATTGGACCTTTTGGAATTCTCTCACCGATCAAATGGCTTTTTCTAAATACTTTGGGCTTATTTCAAGTTATGGCCAGGGAGCCTATCTGGCCTAGTCAGCTTAAAACTTGGGCGGTTAAGTCCACTGCTCTTGCCTGCGAAAATATTATGTTATCATTTTCTGCGCAAGGAGTAGACTCTCTTCCAATGGAGGGATATGACTCTAAAAGAGTAAAGAAAATGTTTGGTTTAAAGGGACATGATCACATTGTTATGATTATTGGAGCTGGATACCGTGCTGATAATGGAGTATATGGACCTCGCGTTCGTTTTGATAGTGATAACTTTATTCAAGAGATAAAATAATATCAAACTCTTTCTTCTTTAGAGGCATTATAGATAGTCGATTCCCTTTTTTTATAAGGGCCAAATCTTTCAGTTTTGTCTCTTCTTTTATTTCATCTAGTGAAATAACTCTCTTTAGCTTTTTCTTAAATTTAACCTCTACGTAAAACCAACGAGGCTTTTCTTTGGTGGCCTTTTTGTCGAAATATTTACTTTCTTCGTCAAATTGTGTTTTGTCAGGTGTGCACTCTGTTGTAACTGTCGCTACTCCGGCAACGCCAATTTCTTTACAGCTTGAATGATAGATGAGAATCAGGTCACCTTTTTTCATATTATCACGCATGAAGTTCCTCGCTTGGTAATTTCTTACGCCATCCCAAAACTCTTTTTTGCGCTTTTTTAAGTCGTCTATGGAAAAGGTGTCAGGCTCAGTCTTCATTAGCCAATAATTCATACCCACCTCAGTTTTTAATTAGTCCCTCAAGGTTCTCCTTCATAAAGCTTGGTAGGGAGAAGGCACTTCTATGTATATCTGTATTATAGTATTTGAAGTTCAGTTTTGAATTTTTAACTTTTTGTGTTTCGAGTCCATTGTATGGATGTAATGACTTTGAGGCAAAGGTAAATGACCAAAGTCCACCTGGATATGTTAAATTTGAAAAGTTATAGATATATGAGTTTTCAAATGTACTATTTAAAACACTTAAAAGACTCTTTTGAACATCCGCATTGTAGTAAGGTGATTCACCTTGAGAAACGACAATACCATCATCCACTAAGATTTTATGAATATCTTTGTAGAATGCTTCACCAAAAAGGGGCGTAGCTGGGCCGATTGGGTCTGTTGAGTCCACGATAATGACATCGAATTTCTCCGTCGTTTCGCTGACGTACTTAAGTCCATCTTCTATTCTTAATTCAAGTTTCGGGTGACCTTTCAAAACCTGAGAGGTCATGGGAATATATTCAATACACGAATCGACAACCATCTTATCAATTTCTACCATAACACACTTTTCAACACTCTCATGCCTTAGGACTTCACGGGCCGTACCGCCGTCGCCGCCACCAATGACTAGAACATTCTTTGGGTTGGGGTGCGTGAAAAGTGGTACATGTGTGATCATGTCGTGATAAGCGAACTCATCTCTTTCACTTAGCATGACAAGTCCGTCGTTAAGGAGGACTTTTCCATGTGAGTAAGTATCGACGATATCTACTGTTTGGAACTCACTCTTTCCACTAAAAAGTGTTTCTTTAACTTTAAAGCCTAAGGCAAACCCTTCATCGTTCTTTTCTTGTATCCAAATATCACTAAACATTTAGTTCTCCATACTTATTATTCTAGGTTGATTATTTTTTTTACTATTAACGTAAATTGAATCGACGCTCATTTGGTATCCACAGCTGAGATTCTTATATACATTCTTTCGAAATTCAATAGGGCCATTGAGTTGTACTTGTTTTACTTCAAGGTCATTATTATTACCAAGAGGGGTAAAAGTGATAAAATCATAGGAGCTTGGCTTGAGCTTAGAAATAAGTGCTTCGATATGATCTTGTAGATCGATATTCGTCTCAAAGCTTATGTATGAACTATCTTCTTGCGGCGTTATATGGATCGTAAAATACTTATCTTCCTTTATAGCATTTACTGAATATCCATATGGCTCAAACTTAAAGTCATCTATTATAAAGTCGATCAATATTTTATCTAAGTTGAGATATTCTCTTATCTCAAGTGCGCTCAAGTTTGAATCTGTTAGAGTCTTGCTTACTTCTTTAGAAAGTCCATAGAGAAGAAGCTCGTTCGTTTTATCATTTGTGTCAGGAGTATAATTTGATGTTGTATGAAAAATAAAGTGATGATGTTCATCCATTTCACCAAAGCGGAATGCTTCCCCATCAAACTTATTACTAAGAGTTTTGACATCGTCAAAGAAACTAGTGGGTTGTAAGTGAGAGAAGTATTCGTTCTTTCTTTGATAAATGAGAAGGCTAATGTTTTCTTGACCAAACTGACGTGCAATTTCTTCTACCGTACAGATCAGCGAGGTTTGTCCACAAGTTATCAGGAGCAATTTATTTTTCCAAACAAAGAGACTTGATTCTGATAGGAGGTATGCCTTCATTGTATCGTTTTCGCATTTTGAGAGAATTGTTGCATTCGCCTTTGATACTATTGATTCCCATACCGTCTCCTCAACACTTAAGAGATCAAGTTGCTGGTGAAAGGAAATTTCTAGTTTTTTTTCTGAGCCTTCAAATATCAATTCTATTCTCCTCATAAATCAGTTCTAAGTATTTAATTTTATATTTCAAATTTGAAATTTTGTCATTAGCTTTATTGGAGAGTCGGCCTAGGTTGTTGGAATTACAGGCGTTGCCTTTTTTTATTGGCAAATCCCTAAAAGTTTCAAAAAGATTGTCGATAGGTAAGCCAGTTATATATTGACCTTTAATTAAATTATTTTGAAGGTCCTTTAGGAGTATTTATGCTTGCTAGTTTTTCAGAATTTAAGTTCTTTCAATCGTTTAGAATTCCTGTAGAAGAAGCAGATGATCTACGTTTTCTCGTTGAAAGAGAAGATAGCTTAGGAAACTTTGAATATCTTGAAGATGCTTCTCTTGTTGATGTTTCAGTTACAGGGCTAGGCTTTGCTACCAAAGAAAGACTATCTGTTGGAACAGAGCTGACAATATCATTACAATTTAAAAAACTTCATATTGATTTAACCGGTAGAGTCGTTAGGGCCTTTACTGATGCCATTGAAGATGAAGATATAATTTATGGTGTAGAGATCGATGTTGAAGATAAAATTCATAAGTTCTTACAAACTTATATCATGAGCTTTTCAACGGACCGTCTTAAAGACTGTCTTGTTGAATCTGCTCTAAAAGAAAGATATACCAAGGCCAGTGATGGTTTTGAAATGTTTTCTCTACTCTTATCACTTTTTAAAGATATCACTCATTTTGGTGATAAAGATGGCTTTCTTGATAATATGCTTGAAGAAGTTGTCAGAATTCTTAACGCACAAAGATCGAGTATCTTTCTGATTAATCCTGAAACAAATGAGCTCGAGGCCGTGACAGCACTTGGAGTGGAGAAGGATACTCTTAAGTTTGATTACCGTTTAGGTATCGCGGGCTCTGTCTTTACGACAGGTGTAGCTCTTAATATCGACACTAAGAGTGATGAGTCTCGTTTTAATAACGAGTTTGATGAGAAACTAAGATTCTCTACGAAATCAATTATCTGTCATCCTATTCATAATAGGGAAGATAAGATTATTGGCGTCATCGAGGTTATTAATAAGAGAAATCAGGATCGCTTTACAATTGAAGATGAAAAGACAATGAAAGTCTTGGCACTTGTTTTTTCTTCAGTCTTTCATAATTATAATCCAATTTCAGAGAAATCCCAGATTAGAAGATTTTCTACTCCTTTTGATAGAAAGTTTGCTCTTGTTGGAAAGCATCCTCACATGGGTTCTCTTAGAAATTCTATTTTAAAATTAAAGGACCTTAATTCACCGGTTCATATATATGGTGAACCAGGTGTTGGTAAAACTCTCTATGCAAAGATTCTTCATCATGAGGGTAAGAGAGGTCTCAACAACTTTCATATCGTAGATTGTGAAACTAAAGATTTTGAAAAGCTTGAGAAACAACTTTTTGGTCCAAATGAAGACGACTGTGTATTTACTTCTTTAAGGGGAGGTACTGTCATTCTTCATGAGATTCATCACTTAGATTTTGAAACACAAAATAGATTATATAAAGTTCTTATGGATAAAGGTCTTGAGGGTGGTAAAGTTAGTTTTGATACAAGAATTATATCTACTAGCTCAAAGGACTTAGGACAGGCCGTTACTAATGGAGAATATAATAAGCATCTCTTCGAATATTTAGCGACAGCCTTTGTACATATCGAACCCCTAAGAAGAAGAATTGATGATGTTGAAATTCTTGTTGATTACTTCTTAAAGTTAGAGTGTAAGAAACAAGGTCTACTCTTAAAGAACTTCTCTCCTAAAGCTATGGATAAGATGAAGGATCATGATTGGCCTGGAAATGTGAAAGAGCTTCAAAAGTGTATTGAAAGAGCTGTTCTTTATAATCCAAAGTCTCATATCCTAACAGAAGTTGTCTTTGATAATGGTTCTATACCTCTGACGGATAAAGTTAGTAAGCAGAGAATGTTTGGGAGTATTCCTCATGTCAGTGATTACTCGATATCTTTAAAAGATAGAACGGCACTTGTTGAGAGAGAAATCATCTTACAAGAAATTAAAAGGTGTAATGGTAATAAGTCTAAGGCCGCAAAAGAGATGCAGATTTCACGAGAGGCACTGAGAAAGAAGTTACTTATTTCTGATAAAATTGTTGAAGAGCTAAGTCACGATAATAGTGACGAAGAGAAATCAGCAGCTTAAAGTTTTGTTAATGAAGTATCAAAGTAAAACTTATCAAGAATTTCTTTATAAGTGGCACTTTGGTACTTTGCCATATAATAGGCACTCCATTGGGACATACCAACATGGTGACCCCATCCTAAGCCTTTGAAGTCTAATATGTTTTCATCTTGATCCTTAAAAAAGAAGTGATAAGAATTAAAGTTTGACCATCCCAATGTCGAGCGTAATCTGAAATGATCAATCTGTGCTTCAGTCTTACCTTGAGTAAATGTCATATTCTTAATCGAGCCATTATGAGTGCTATTTCTTTTCGTTACTTTAACATCGTATGACTGATCTTCATTAAAGCTATTGAATCTTTTTAAACTTTTAAGTTTTCTTATGAGTTTTTTCTTGTCCCAGGTCTTATTCCATTCTATTACCCAGTGAATGCTCTTAGGTAGAACTTTGAGGATTTCATTATTTGTAAAGTTCTCAAGAGTACCTTTACAATATGGAATATTTCTCATCTTAAAAATATTTTTCGCACTGTCAGTCTCTCCTCCAGAATAGGCATGGAAGAATGCAATAATCACTTTATCTTGATATGTTAGTATTTCATTCTGCGTTTCCATTACGGCCTTATTCGTTCGCGGATGATGATGACTTACTCCAGTGTATACTTGGTAGCGTGCCGTATCATCAACATCATATTCTCTACTGGAAGGGGCTGATAGTTTATGAAAGACTGCGTAGCTTCTAGCCGCAACAGACTGTGCCTTGAGAGCTTCAAGGGGCCACGATGGACTACTTTCGCTAGGGACAACACCTTTTAAGTACTCAGAGAGGCCCATTGTATTAATAATTCTAAAACCATTATTATGATTTGAAATCCTAATAGTGTTCTTATAACTACTTGATTTACTTTCGTTGTTTTCTCTTAGAATCTTTGCAGAACTTTTAAGTTTAATAGTAATAGGAAGGCTTATCTCTAGGATTTCTTCATAACCGTTTTCGCGTGATAATATTGATGTAACATTATTTTCAATATTGAATATGAGATGCCTATAATTTTTATTATTGATCTTGATATCTTTATTTTTTGATATAAGTTGAAATGTTTTCGCATTGTCTTTCTTTCCATGACGCCAATCATTTCTAAGAGTATGAGGGAATACAAGTACTCTGATCTTTAAATTACGGCGTAATTCCTTCTTTATTGGCAATTCTAAAAGTGTCTTCTTTGTGTCAGGAGGAAAACTACTAGAATGGAGTCGAGCTTCAAATGAAGAGAGTGAAGCAAATGTTGGGACCGTTAAAAGAACAAGACTTAGTAATATTAATTTTTTCATACTTATAATAGAATCAAAGTTTCTATCAATAAGCAAATTAGTCTGACATGGTCTTTACAAGTATTGTCCTTGTTTTTGGTTCGTCTCGAAATTCACACAAGTAAATACCTTGCCAAGTACCAAGGCACATTATTCCATTTTCAAGTGGAATTGATAGACTTTGAGAAGTAAGAAGAGATTTCATATGGGAGGGAGAGTCATCGGGGCCCTCTGCGTCATGGGTGATGAAGTCGAGATTTCTAGGAGCAAGATATTTTAAAAATTTTTCAAGGTCGTCCTTGGCAGATGGATCAAATGCTTCACTGATCGTGAGACTACAGCTTGTGTGCATGCAAAAGAGATGAACAATACCATGTGAGATATTTTGAGAGCTTACAATATCAGCAATTTCATTGGATATAGGGTAGAAGCTCTCTCCAGAAGTTGCAATTTCTAATCTTTTTAAGGCCATATGAACTCTCTCATGTTAAAATTGAATAATAATAGATAGATATATCAATATTATATACAAATTGATTTATATTTTAAGAGTTTTAGGAAACTTTGATGAATGTATTTAATATTTTGTTTAACCAAATAACAATGAAAGACGTTTTCGATATTAGTATCGTCGCTCTGATGGTGTATCAAGTATTAAAGATTGTTCATGGTACCAGAGCTGTGCAAATGCTCTTTGGAATGATCTTTCTCGCTCTCTTATATGCAATAGGTTTCAATTACAAACTCTATACTCTTAACTGGATTCTCGAGCATTTCTTTGATTACTTTTTCATTATTTTCATTATTCTATTTCAAGATCAGCTTAGGTCTGCCCTGGCAAATTTTGGCTTTAGTAAATCAAGTTTTGCGATCTTTGGAAGAAAGAGAGAGGTCTTTGATCTTGAAGAGATTATTCATGCTACCTTTAAGCTCTCCAGAGAACGAATCGGGGCCCTCATTGTTATCGAGGGGAAAAACGGCCTAGAGAATTATATCGAAACAGGTACAAGATTAGACAGTCTACTTCATGGTGACCTCTTGCATAGTATTTTTTTGACGAAGTCCCCACTTCATGATGGAGCGGTTATTATTAAAGACAATAAAATTGCCTCTGCCGGATGTTTCCTACCTCTTTCAAAGAATATCGTTGTAGATAGAGGTTATGGTACTCGTCATCGCGCAGCGATTGGTATTTCAGAAGTTTCTGATGCTGCTGTTGTTGTTGTTAGTGAAGAAACTGGAAAGGTAAACTTCTGTATGGATGGTACTTTTTACTCATGCGATAGTAATGTCTCTTTGAGAAAGTATCTTAAATCTCTAAACCGCGATAATACCTTAAATAAAGATCAAATGAGTGAGGCGTAGCTGTGAAGAATCATTCGCTTAAGCAATTCATTGAAGATCAGATACTAAAAATTCTTAGTGTCTTGGCGGCTATCTTTCTATGGTTCTATGTTGTTAATAGTGAACCTGTTACTTTTACTCAGAGTTTAGCGATAGAAATTGAAGCTCCTGTTGGCAAAGCTGTTAATGGTTTATCGAGCAATGAAGTTGAACTTGAAGTAAGAGGAGCTAGAGCTTTCTTAAATGAGTACCAAGAAAAGTCAGGTAGTTTAATTCTTGATCTCACTAAAACTAAGAGAGATAAGACTGATTACAGACTTTCGGCAAAAGATCTAAATTTGCCTTTTGGTATTGAACTTATTGCTATTAAACCTAAAGTATTAAAAGTAAGCTTTGATCGTATGATTAAGAAAGAGGTACCTATTAATATTTCAAAAATTGGTAACTTAAAAAGTGAGCTTGAATTCTCTTTAGAAAAAATAAGGCCAAAGAAAGTTATGATTAGTGGGCCTGTAAGTGCTATGCGTAAGGTTGCTACTTTAAGTACCGTTGACTTAGATATAAACGAGCTAAGTGGTAATGAAATACTTGAGCTATCTTTAAAGAAGCCTGCAAACTATATTTCTTTTGAAGATGAGCCAAAGGTTGTCTATGAATATTCAATTCGTGCTAAAAGGGCCAACTTTAATCTTAAAAATATTAATATTACCTTCATATCAAAGGACAAGAACTACAGTTCTAGCACAAAGCTTGTTTCTGTAGATGTGTTTGCCCCAGATGATATAAAAATAAGAAAGTCTGATATTAAGATCTTTGCTGAGATCCCAGACTCTCAAAAATCAAAGTTAAAGGTGAGGCTTAGGGCTGAACTACCTACGGATGTTCATCTCTTACAAATTAATCCTCCCTTTATAGATATTGAAAAATCTAATAGGAGATAGAATGTCAAAACGTCAACTCTTTGGAACTGATGGTATCAGAGGAAAAGCAAATATTTATCCAATGAATCCTGAGGTTGCAACCGCTCTTGGAAGAGCTGTAACATCTTATTTTCAAAAATTAAATCCCGAGCAAGTTCCCACTGTTGTTGTTGGTAAAGATACGAGACTTAGTTGCTATATGCTTGAACAGGCTTTTGGTGCGGGGGTTTGCTCTCAGGGGGGGCGTGTGATCTTTACTGGTCCTCTGCCAACACCAGGAGTTGCATTTGTCACAAAGAGTATGAGAGCACAGATTGGTGTGATGATTTCAGCGTCTCATAATAATTATGCTGATAATGGACTGAAGATCTTTGATAATAATGGCTATAAGCTTCCGGATGAAGTGGAGCTCGAATTAGAGAACTTGATTTTAAACCCTCAGTCTCTTGAGCAAAAACTAGATGATAAAATCGGGCGTGCGAAGAGATTAGAGGGTGTTGAAGGTCGCTATATCGTTCATGTAAAAGATGCAATTGATGAGCAATATGATCTTGCTGGAATGAGAATCGTTGTCGATTGTGCCAATGGAGCCGCTTATAAAGTCGCGCCATTAGTATTCAGTGAGCTTGGTGCTGAAGTTTTCTCTCTAGGTGTTTCACCAAATGGAATGAATATTAATTTAAATTGTGGCAGTCTTCACCCTGAGATGGCGCAAGAAGAAGTGAAAAGGCTTCGTGCAGATATTGGATTTTGTTTAGATGGCGATGCCGACCGTTTACAAGTTATCGATAAGGAAGGGGAGATTATAGACGGTGATGTTCTGATTGGTATTTTTGCTAAACTCTTACTTTCAAAGGGGAAGCTTAAGAAAGGGGATACCGTGGTTGGGACAGTAATGTCTAACTTAGGCTTAGAAGTATTTATTAAGAGTCTAGGTTTAAATTTTCATCGCACGAAAGTTGGTGATCGCTACATTATGGAATATATGAAGAAGAATAATGCCATGTTAGGTGGCGAGCCTTCTGGACATATTATCTTCTCGGATGAGGCCACTACCGGAGACGGAACTCTCGCATCGCTGAAAACTATTGAGGCGCTCAAGCATTTTAATTTGACTCTGGAGGAGCTTTCGAATGAAGTGCCACTTTATCCACAAGTTCTAAAAAATGTAAAAGTTAAAGAGAAGCCCGAGTTTGATAAGATATCAAAACTATCTAGCTTAGTTGATAGCATCAATAAAGACCTTGGTGAAAAGGGGCGAATCATTATTCGCTATTCCGGTACTGAGCCACTTGCAAGGGTAATGATTGAGGGTGAAAACTTTGAAGTCATTGATAAGTACTGCGATCAGCTTATCGATATCCTCCAAAGCGAAATAGGTCTTTAATAGTAAAGGAAATAGTTATGAGCTCATTAAAATCCCCGCGACTTGGTGTTAATATTGACCATGTAGCAACCCTTAGACAGCAAAGAGATGAGGGATATCCAAACATCCAAAGAGCTGCAAAAAGTGTTATGGAAGCCGGGGCAGAACAGATAACTATTCATTTGCGTGAAGATAGAAGACATATTCAAGATCTTGATGTTGGTTTAGTCAAAGAAATTACAGATGAATATAATAGGCCACTAAACCTTGAAATAGGATCTAACCTAGATATTGTTAAGTATGCCATTGAAATGAAGCCTCAGTGGATTTGCCTCGTTCCTGAAAAAAGAGAGGAAAAGACTACTGAAGGTGGTCTGGACTTAGGAGTTAAAGGTTTTGAGAAGCTTAGAAACGTCATGAGTGAATTAAGGTCAGGCATTGATGGCGTTAAGATTTCCTTATTTGTAGAATCTAGTGAAGAGGTTATGAATAAGTCTATCGAGCTCAATGCTGACGCCGTTGAAATCCATACTGGTAGCTTTGCCATCGACTACTTAAGAAATAAAGATATATCTAAGCACTTAGAATCTTATAAGAAGTCTTATGAACTATTAAAGGGCTCAGATGTGCACTTTCATGCCGGCCATGGACTGACAGATAAGAGTGTTATTCCTCTACTCGAACTCAAATTATTTGAAGAATATAATATCGGTCACTGGATAATTAGTGAGAGTATCTTTTCCTCACTTGGTGGTGTTACGCAAGAACTTCTAAGAAGTTTTAGTGATTACAAATTTGAATACTAACTTCTGTTAAAGGCCACCCGTAATTTCTTACCATCTTTTCTTTATCCCAGTTTTCATAGAAACTTATTAAAAGACAATTAAGGTAAATAAATGAGCTACAATCTCGAAGAACTTCGAAGCTGGAAAAAAGTCTTTGAATCAGACTTAGAAAATATTGCAATCGAACTTAAAGACTCAATCGAAAAGAATTCCGCCATTGTCTTCTCTGGTGAGGTAGGGGCAGGGAAGACGACTTTCATCAAAAAGTTTATCGGTGAAAGTGACTCAACTATGTCACCAACTTATTCAATCGTTAATGAAATAAATGAGTTTGTTCATGCAGATCTTTATCGTTTAGAAAACCCGAGTGAACTTATTCATCTTGAATTAAATCTGTATCTTGAAGATAAGGATTTCTTTTTAGTGGAATGGGGCGAGGAATATATTGATCAGCTTTATCGAGAAATAAATGAAGATCTCAATTTCTATGTTCTCAAAATTAGCATAAATGATAATTGTGTAAATCAAGAAATACCATCACGAGACTTCCTTTTAAATAAAGTAAAATTCAGTTAAAAATCATGATAAATAGAGGGCAAAAATAACCGAGGGAAAAATTTTACTTAGGTTTTTTTTGATGACGCTATGACGTCTAAGCTATTGTTATGTCAAGGTTCTTGCCCGGATGATAGGAAATTTTGGCCTATAAAAAGTTTTTTTTTATTAATTGATTAAATCATGTTGACTTCCATGCTGGTTCCTTGTCATACTTATTAACGAGGAAGTTGAAAATCTTAATGCTTTCGACTTCAAAGGGAATGGGCAAGCAAGGAAAGCGACACCCAATGAGAGCACACATTACTTATTTTAAGTGTAACCTTTAAAACTTTAACATTCGGATTTATGGAGGAAGACCAATGAGACTAACATCGAAAGGCCGTTACGCAGTCAGAGCAATGCTTGATTTAACAACTAACTCAAATGGAAACCCTGTGAGACTACAGGAAATTTCTGAAAGACAAAACATTTCACTTCACTATTTAGAGCAACTTTTTAGAAAGCTCAGAAATGGTCAAGCTGTTAAGTCTGTCAGAGGACCAGGCGGTGGTTACGTTCTTGCTAGAGCAATGGACGAAATCTCAATCAAAGACGTTCTTGATTGTGTTGGGGAAAACATCAACCCAGCTAAAGATATCCTAGGAACTGAAGCTGAAGCTGCAAACACAGTTGAATTTCACTTATCAAAGAATTATTTCCAAAACCTTGGTTATATTATGAGTGAATACCTTACAACAACTACTCTTGGAGACCTCGTAAGAAAGTCTACAGAAGTTAGAGAAGATGTTGAAAAGGTTGAAGAGAAGAGAAGAAGACAAGCGGAAGAAGCTGCAATGAATGCTCCAACTGCTACAGAATCTACTACAACTTCTTTCAGTGAGTTTGCTTCTGGAATAAGAACAAACGTCGGTGAAATTAACCAATAATAGACTATATTTAGATTATAATGCTACTGCCCCTTTAGATGAAGCTGTTTTTAAATGGCTCACTGAAGGGGTTTTCCCATTTGGAAATCCCAGCTCTATTCATAATAGTGGTAAGCTCTCAAAGAAGCTTATTAACTCCACTCGTGATTATCTCTTTAAAGTTTTTAAACTTCATGAACATCAGCTCTTCTTTCACTCCGGTGCAACGGAAGGAATAAACGACATTATTAAAGGTTTCTGTTTAAAGTCTATGTCGCTGAAAGAAAATTTTCATGTCGTGGCCTTTAAAAGTGATCATTCTTGTATTGTTAATCAACGCGATCACGTCGAGTTATTAGGTGGAGGCTTTCATCTCTTAGATGTGGATGAGAGTGGACTTTATCAAGAAGATGAAGTTATTGCTTTTATTAATTCACTAGATGGTAGAGTTCTCTTTAACCATACTTATATAAATAATGAGACGGGCGTAGTTTGGGATCTTCTAAAGGCCCAGAAAATCAAAGAGGCCACAAATTGCTTCATTCATGTTGATGCAGTTCAATTGATAGGGAAGTGGAAAGATATAAAATTAGAAGATTCAATTGACTCATATACTTTCTCAGCTCATAAGTTTGGGGGCATGAAAGGAGTGGGCTTTTCATTTATATCAACAGGTAATGACTTTAATTGCTCGCTTATTAGAGGTGGTGGCCAACAAGAGTCTCTAAGATCAGGTACAGAGAATGTCTTTGGTATCTATTCTATAAAACTTGCTCTTGAGAGTATTCTTGAAAGTTTTAATTTTGAGAAGTCTCTTAAAAATAAAGAACATTTAGAAACAACCTTACTTAAGCGCTATGCAGATAAGATAACGATCGTTGGTGAGAATTCGCCTCGAAATGCAAATACCACCTATCTAATTGTTAAAGATGTTAAAACGGATATTCTTATAACCGCCTTTGATATGGCCGGAATTGATCTGAGCTCTGGTTCTGCATGTAGCTCTGGTGCAATCAAACCTTCAAGAGTTCTCATGAGTATGGGATTTAGTGAGGATGAAGCGAAGAATTCTATCCGTATGTCATTTTCACCAAAACTCGATTGCATGAAAGAAGCGACTGATAAAATCACTAAAGTCTTTGATCGTTTTCTTCTTTAGATCTTTATTTATAATGTCATTTTAATAAGACTTTCGATTAATTTATTTTGATCAATATCAGTAAATGGAATATCAACTACTGTCTCACCATGATCAATTCTTGATAACTTCACAAAAGGCGTCTCTGGTAGCATCGAGCTATTAAGAGGAACCATACCATCACTTTGATCCATAGTTCCCTTGTAAACTCGAGGGAAAATGCACTTTTCTCTGATTGTATTAATACAGCCATGTTTCATTATTTTCACTGCTGGATAAAAAAGAGATGCAGACTTATTTGCGTATGTTCCTAGAGTAAGAGTAGGGACTTTAGCAGATAACTTTTTGATTGCTGATTTATTTTCTTCCATATACTTCATTCTTCTTTCAACACTTAAGTAACTTAGTATCTCAGGAGAAGTATTAAAAAATGGTAGAAATCTCTTGATCATATCTCCTAGAAAATAAGGATTTTCTTCGTAGAGTTGCGCCATTGGAGAGCCTTGAAAAGGCGTTTGCAAGAAGATTAGTGATTTTACTTTTTCAGCATCGTTTGGATTCTCTAGGAGGTATTCCATGAGAGCTAGGCCTCCTAAACTATGGGCCACAAATATAACTTTCTTGTCAGTTCTTAGTTGCTTGGCGATTTCAGCTTTTGTTGTGTTGATATCTTTTGAACTTGATTTTATTCTAGTTGTTTCAATTTGATATTTATCATCAAAGTGCTTTAAGGGCCTTGAGAAGTACTGACCAACAAGTTTAGATAGATTCACCTGACTTAATTCACTATCAGTGAAAGTTTCTGCAAGGATGCCCGGAATCAGTACTATCTTGGTGTTCTTTAGGCTTTTAATGTCTTTGTCTGTGAAAGCATTGCTATTTTTGTAGACCTTGTTAAAAGCATCTGTCTTGTCATAATAATGGGCCAGCGTCGACAGGGAGAATGTCAAAAATAGGATAATTGCTTTCATAGGCGCTACTATACCAAGAGAAGTGATAAGTAGTAAAAAATTGTAATAATTATAAGATTTGATTCGTTGTTAACTATATTTTGTATTCCTTATTGGCCTGAATCCTTTTAACTTTAGTCATCAGCTCCTTATTTAAGTGATCTCTTAAAACTGGATTATCTTGCCTTTCACAGAGCCATGCAATCATCAGGATATCCCTGGCCCTTACGAGGTGAGGGATGAGATCAATATCTATTTGTGACAGAGCTTTTTTTGAATTGAAACCATCGATTAATGAGTGCTTCATGAGGCTTGTTTGTCTCTTTCCTATCTTTTTAAAAAAGTTTGAAGAACTGTAGAATGTGACAGCTAAATCATAAACTTGTATCCCGTTACCGCAGTCATCGAAGTCTATTGGTGACACCCCATTCTTTGTCCAAATCATATTTCCAAAGTGTAAATCAGCATGCATAAGCCCAATCTTTGCATCTTTTTTGGATTCATATACTTTAAGTTGATTAAGAACTTCTCTGCGACAGGGCTCAAGTTGTTCATAAGCTTTGGGAAAATTATCCTTAAGTAGCTTAATACTTCCAAATGTTGCATTGTTACCCAATAGACCTTCTGCCATCCAGTAGTTTCGATGACGAGAGTTGATAGTGTTGTTTTGAAGTTCAGCGAGGAGGCTTCCAACAGAATAGAAGTCATTAATACTTTTCTTATACTTAACAAATCCGTCTTTCCAAGTTAAGAGAACAAAATAGCGCTTTCCAACTTGTGGGAAATTCAGTTCGTTGACGAGCGTTTTATACTTGGCCTCAATTGGGGATTGAACATCAATTTCACTATTCTCATTTAAATACCTAAGCCATTTCAGTTCTTCATGAATTGATTTCTTCGAATGATAATTCGCCCGATGGATTCTAAGGAGATAATTCTGCTTCTTTGTTATTACTTTAAAAGTACAGTTTTCTCCATGTTGAATAAATTTCAGTTCATATTTACCAATAGGATAGGCCCTAAGCGCCTGCTCGGCAAACTTTCTTAGGCGTCTCACCTGCGAGAGATAAGTCGAGTTTTCAAATTTATGGTTTTTTCTCATAATAGAAAAACTAATATCTCAGTTATTGTAGATTGTGTTATTTCACGGCCATTAGGTTTTAGATATCACAACTAAAGTCTATCCATTGGTCTACACTGTATATAATAGTTGCCTTACCGTTAGGATCGACTCTTGTTGCTAAACTTGTAGCGTCTCCATCTTCATGGCAATAAACGTATCCTTCTTCTTCACTGATTTCTGACTTGAAGCACTCAAGATCTCTACTTGTATCGTTGTCAAAATATGAGCCACTCATTGTTTCAAAGTTAAGGTACAGAGAATCTTCCTGCCAGTATAGGCTTTGATTTGTACAATCGATTTCTTTCCCAAAGCTTGTTAAAGTAATAAGTAGTCCTAGTGCCATTATAAAAGTTTTCAAATATGCCTCCCTCAAATATATTTGTGGCACTTTGATAGAACAAGGTAAGAAAAGTATCAATAAGAAAGTAGATCATGTGTAAAAAGGAATTGTTTCTTTATTGTTTATATTTTTTTGTCTTGTGCCCAGTCCACTAAAATGAAAAACCAGAAGTCTTCTTATTCTTAGTTTGGTTTTGAAAGTCCTTGCCTTCATAACTGTCGGTTTTATTTGTCGTTCGAAGCGAATACATTTGGTAAGCGAGATAAATCGTCGATAAGATAAAGACAACTTTAATAGCGTTTAAGAGTTTCTTTTGCGTAAAAGCCCCTTGGTCAATTAGTCGATATTATCCCAACTAATGTCTTTAGCTATTGTAACTCCAGAAATGGTTTTGGTCTCTTCTTTTTTGATAAAAGGAAACTCGATATTATGAAGACCATTGAACTGGGCATCAAATGAAATTGTCACAGTCTTTGGACATACCTCTTTGAGAAATTCTAAGTAGTAATTCTCTGGAAGGGCAGCGATGGCCTCTTTTAATTCCATGTCAGCTTCAGACTCTTCAGAAAAAGTCATCGGCTTATCGTTAGCGTCTTTAACGATGATTGCACCTTTGATTTTTTCTGGTGGAATTTCAGCTGTCATATTCCAGCTATTGATATTAAAGAAATCAATATAGAACATGGACTTTCCATATTTGATCTTTCTTGGAATAAGAATTGATTGGATGAATTTCCTTGTTGAAGGGTCTTTTGATTTTCTGGCCAGCTTCTCTGCGAGCTTTGAATCTTCCACTCTTATAATATAAGCTCCACATTCTTTTTGTGATTGAAAGAGCATGTATTGAAAAGAAATGCTAAAGAGCGTGTAAAGTTTTGGTTGAGCTAAGAGGATGTGTCTTTCATCGCATTCAACAAGTGTTTTTACAGATTCGTAAAGGAGTTCTTTTTTAAGATCTCTACCCATTTGTCGTTTCTCCAATTAATGTTGCGTAGGAGTTTTTAAGGACTTCTTAAATTATTGTCAATATCAAATCTCAAAACTTGTAAAAACAAATGATTAAACAAATATTCCCTATAAAAAAGGACTGTAGAATCTTGAGTGCTATGACGATGAGCATAATTCGATTAATAGAGCGAATTTTAAATTGACGGTATACGTGGTGTCACTTATTATTCCCTGATAATTTACTTATTTTATCTAACTTTAATCATGACTATATAATTTGGAGATTGAGATGGTTAACAACAAACTTATGGCCAAGACCAGAAACATTGGTATTTCGGCACACATTGACTCTGGTAAGACAACTCTTACCGAAAGAATCCTTTTTTACTGTGACATGATTCACAAAATCGAAGACGTCCGTGGTGGCGGTGACGGTGCCAAGATGGATCACATGGAACTTGAAAAAGAAAAAGGTATTACAATTACTTCAGCAGCTACAACTGTTCATTGGAAAGGTATTTCTAATAAGGGTACTGAGTTTGCAGACGGTATTGAAAAAGATACTAGAATTAATATTATCGATACTCCGGGCCACGTTGACTTCACAGTTGAAGTTGAGAGATCTCTAAGAGTTCTTGATGGTGCAATTCTTGTTCTATGTTCTGTTTCTGGGGTTCAATCTCAGTCAATCACAGTTGATAGACAGATGAAGAGATATAACGTTCCAAGAATGGCTTTCTTAAATAAGATGGACAGAATGGGAGCAAGCGCTTTTAACGGTAGAGATGCCCTAAGAGACAAACTAAACCATAATGCAGTACTTATGCAATGTCCGATTGGATCTGAAGATGAGTTCGCAGGAGCTGTTGATCTTATTACAAGAAAAGCTTGGTTCTATGATGGTGATAATGGTGAAAATATTAGAATCGAAGACTGTCCAGCTGATCTTGCGGATAAAGTTGAAGAGCTAAGATCTACAATGGTTGATGCTGTTGCTGAGTACGATGATGATGTTATGGAGAGATACTTAGAAGGTGAGGAGCCAACTGATGAAGAACTTCATAAGTGTATCAAGATTGGTGTTCAGTCTCTACAACTAACTCCAGTTTATATGGGGTCAGCATTTAAGAATAAAGGTGTTCAGGCACTTCTTGAAGCTGTTGCGAGATACCTTCCTTCTCCACTTACTTGTGCGAAACCAACTGCAACGAATGAAGCAGATGACTCTAAAGTAGAGATTAACCCAGATCCAGCAGAAGATTTACTAGCGATGGCTTTTAAGATTACTGATGAGCAATTTGGACAATTAACTTATACAAGAATTTACAGAGGAACTCTTAATAAGGGTGAGACTGTTTACAATACAAGAACAAAGAAGAAGATTCGTATTGGTAGAATGGTTCGTATGAACTCAAATGATAGAGAGAATATTGATTCAGCTCACGCTGGAGATATCATTGCAATCGTTGGTATTGACTGTGCTTCAGGTGATACTTTTGTTGGTAATGATGATAATACTCACTTATCACTTGAAGGTATTCACGTACCAATTCCAGTAATTGAGCTTTCAATTGCTTGTAAAGATAAGGGTGAGCAAGCGAAGATGTCTAAAGGTCTTGCAAAATTCCTTAAGGAAGATCCAACTTTTCATGTTTTCACAGATGAAGAATCTGGTGAGACAAGAATCGCAGGTATGGGTGAGCTTCACTTGGAGATTTATGTTGAAAGACTCAAGCGTGAGTTTGGTGCAAACGTTATCGTAGGTGCTCCTCAGGTTAACTATAGAGAGACTATTAGATCTGAAGCTAGATTTGATTATACTCACAAGAAGCAAACTGGTGGTTCTGGTCAATTTGGTCAAGTTGTTGGTGTTCTTAAGCCTCTTCAAGATGAAGATAAAGAGAAAGAAGATCAAATTTTTAAATTTAATAATGAAATTAAAGGTGGATCTATTCCAACTGAATTCATTGGAGCTTGTGAGAAAGGTTTTGGAGACGTTATGGATCAAGGTCCATTGGCAGCTTTCCCAGTTATTAACTGTGAAATCTTTCTTCAAGATGGTAAGTCACACGACGTCGATTCAAGTGATATGGCCTTCCGTATTGCTTCAAGACAAGCGATGAGACAAGCTATTAATAAAGCACAACCAGTTCTTATGGAACCTGTCATGAAAGTTGAAGTTACAACTCCTGATGAATTCCAAGGTTCTGTTATTGGTGATTTAAGTTCAAGAAGAGGTCAAATTCAAGGTTCTGAGACAGATCCAGGTGGAGAAGTAATCATTAACGCTCTTGTTCCTCTTTCTGAGATGTTTGGTTATTCAAATGACTTAAGATCTATGTCACAGGGGAAAGCAAGTTACACGATGGAATTTGCAAAGTATATGGATTGCCCATCAAGTATTCAAACTGCTGTTATGGCAGAGAGAAAAGAGAAGCTTGCTTCTGATGATTAATTAAATTTTCAGTTACTGAGTTTTTACATGAGGCCCTCAATACGAGGGCCTTTTTTGTCTGCGAATCTTAAATTTGTCACAAGAGAAGCTATTTAACTGTCAATATATATTGCCAGTATTCAGACAAGATTCAAAATGTGAGATTTTGTTAACATTTCTAGGTTAATATTAGTTAACCATGGCTTAAGTCCTAAGTGACTGTAATTAAACGCCTTATTCATTTCTGTGAAAGAAGTGTTTATTTTTATACCCTTTTTACTCAAACAACCCAATTTGTCGTCGATAATGATTCTATGGTGAAGTTTATTTTATTATTTTCGTTACTTACGATTGTCTCATGTAGTGGTGGAGATGGTGCGCCAATTGCGGAAGATACTCTAAAAGAATTTGAAATTAAAGATAACTTTTGTCAGGTGACTATAGACGAGGATTCTACAGATTTATCAGGGGTCTTGTTTACACAGTGTAGTGATACTTTTAATAGTACTCAAATAAGTTCAGCGACTAGAGTTGTCCTTGATGCTGGGAATACTTGTGAGTTTGTCAGTATCGATGGCTCCAATACTATTATCTCCAGCCCTCATGATGACCATGTCGGAACTTGTGATTTTCAAATTTCTCTTAATGACAATGGTAGTAATGTTTATTTGAAAGCTAAAGTTATTGTACGAAATATCAATCCACTTTTAAATATTCCTGATGTTAACAATATTGAAGAAGATTCAGCATTAGCTGAAGTTTTAAGTGATGTCCTTGTTCAGGCAACTGACGAGGGACATGGTATTTACTTTTTTGATAATGCCAGTACAACCGGAACGAAGTGTTCAGATAATGGGACACTCAATGTTAATGAACAGACTGGGGCGGTATCATTTGGCCCTAATTTAAACTTTACTGGTGCATGTAATGTTGTTGTTGGCTTTGATGATCAAAATCCTGGTAGTGACATCGCCTATAATGAATTCTCGATTAACGTCGTCTCAAATAATGATCAGCCAGACATTACTGGTGGTTGTGCAACAGCTTCAATCAGTCAGGACGTAACTTATAATTGTTCAACCTTGTCTTTTGTAGATAACGATATTGAAGACACACATACCTGGTCCTTAGCGTCTTCAAATACATGCCCTTGGGTAAGTGTTGATCCTACGACTGGTGCGATTAGTGGAACACCAAATGATGATCAGGTTGGTGGTTGTAATGTTAGTGTCGTCGTAAATGATGGTAATGTAGACTCTGTTGCTTACACGAGATCGGTAACTATTAATAATGTTACACCTGTGCTTAGTCCTCTTTCGACTGTGAATCCAATAACTGAGGATGATCCTGCAACTGTGGTACTCTCGGCCGTTAATGTTTCATCCGATGAAGAGGGCTTTGGAACTTATTCTTTAGATAATGCAAATACAACTGGAACGAAGTGTTCTGATAATGGGACTGTTAGTATTAACCCAAGTAATGGAGAGGTCACTTATACTCCGGCCCTTAATTTTGATCAAAACTGTAATGTTCGAGTCGTTTTTGATGATGGAAACCTTTCTGGTAACACGGCAGCTCAACAAACGACAATTGTTGTCACTGCTGGAAATGATATCCATGCTATTACAAGCGCATGTGCTAGTTCCGTTGATGAGCTTGTTGCTTATTCATGTACAGGCGCGTACACAGATGTTGAAAATGATACTGTGACTTGGTCATTTGCTCCAGGAAATACTTGTTCATGGTTGGCGATTAATGCAACAACAGGAAATATAACAGGTACTCCTGCTAGAAGTGATGTGGGAACTTGTGATCTTGTTGTGAGAGCTGATGATGGAGAGTATCAAGTTGATAGAACGTATAACTTAACAGTTAACAATGTTCAGCCTTCTTTTACCATTGCAGATGTTTCATTAGCAGAAGACTCTGCTTCCACTGAAATTCGAGCTGATGCTGATGTTGCTTCAACTGATGAGGGTTATGGCTCTTATAGTGTCGTTGCTGCTTCTTCAAATGATTGTCAGTCTGAAGGGACTGTTTCTGTTGACGCATCAACTGGAGCCGTTACTTTTGCACCAGCAATTAACTACGATACGAATTGTAATATAAGAATTCAATTTGATGACGGTCAGGCTTCAGATAATATTGGTTTTGATGAATTTGTTGTCACCATGATTCCTAGTCCAGATAATGCCGTTGTCTCTTTACCTGTTAGTTGTGACGGGAACCATGATGAAGATGTGGCCTATACTTGTACGCCTACAATTGATGATCCAGATACTGGTGATACTCACACTTGGAGTGCTGATACAAATACTTGTGCTTGGATTCCTTCAGTTGCGAGTGCCACTGGTGTTATGACTGGAACTCCTAATGATAATCATGTTGGTGCGTGTACTTTTACGATAAAAGCAACTGGTTCTGATGCGCTTGTTTCTCCAACTCTGACAGCAAATATAACGATAGACAACGTAAGGCCAATTATTTCTTTTGGAACGAATCCTTCTACTATAAATATGCAGCACACGAACGCTCCTGTGCAGTATGCAGCAGTTATTCAAAATACAGCAACAGACTTTAATATGGTCTCAACAGATGAAACCTATGGAGTCTATTCATTAGTCGCGCCAACTACTGGGACTGATTGTTCAACAGTTGCCGACACACTAACAATTGATACAGGATCAGGTGTCATTAGCTTTCTACCAAATGATATGTATGTGGGAACATGTAATATTGGTGTCAGCTTTGATGATGAAAATAGTACAGATAATGTAGCTGTGACTTATGATTTTGAAGTTATAGTTCAGGATCAGGTTCCACCACTTATTTCATATGTCGATTCATTAAATGGTGCTCCAGATGATGGCCTTTATACACTTGATCAAACCGTCGATCTTGTTGTTAAGTTTGATGAACCTGTTGTTGTTAATACGACAGGTGGTAGTCCAAGACTCTTTCTTGAAACTGGGGCCATCGACAGACAGGTCGCATATACAGGACAAAATGGCGATCGAACTGAAATGCGTTTTCAATATACTGTTCAACAAGATGATACGAGTTCGGATCTTTCTGTTCACAGCACTGTTGGTTATCTTGATCTTGGTGGAGCACTCGTTGAAGATGATTATGGAAATACAGAAGTTAACTTTCCTGTTCCAAAGCCTGCGGATGTATCAGGAAACTCTCTTCAAGAGAGAAGAGCTATTTCTGTTGATGGATCTGTTGCAGCTGCCAATGCGACTGGTTTACCGACTTTAGTCTCTCCTGCAACTTTGCTGGATGTCACGGTTAGTGGTGGTGATGTTGTGAATTACCGTTATAAAATAAAGGAAGTAGGAAGTGCGAATGATACTTGTATTGATTCAACTGATTACTCTGCAAATGTTCCTGTGGGAACCAAAATAACAGACTCTCTTGTTTCTTTTCCTCTTGGAGCATCAATAAGAATATGTATTATTGGTGTTAATAGTTCGGGAATCCTTCAGCCGTACTCTACAGCTTTTGAGTACGTGTGGAGTAAGGATGTTAAGTCAGTTCAAAAAATAAGTTTTGAGGCCATTAATGATCTTCCAAACTTTCAAGATTCAGAAGTTGATCCTGATAACCCTAATATTATCTATGCGAGAAATTTACTTGGTGAAGTCTATAAATCGGAAGATTATGGTGCTAACTGGGATAAGCAATGTACATTGCCGGTAACATATACAACCGACTTAGTTGTATCTCCAGGTCCAGATCGAACTCCCTATGCTGGACAGAGTTCTACGCTTTATAAAATTGTTGATACCGATGGTGGAGCTTGTGAGAATCTCTTAAGCTCGGCGAGTCTAGATGTCGACGCAGGTTTTGGTCGCGGTAATTATGAATTTGCGATCAATGGTGATATTTATATTTATACAGAAGCGAATGGTTCAGGAGAAATTTGGAGATCATTTGATCAAGGTGCAAATTGGTCACTGTACACATCCGTCACTGCTAATGCTCCAGGGCAGATAGAGTTTTCTTTAAATCCTCATGATGTTTCAATGTTTCTTATTACAGGTAAGAGTTATAACGATCCTACTTCTGGAGTTTATAGAACTACCGATGGTGGTGCAACTTATGACAAGAGGACTTCTCTTAACGATAAAACACATTCTTTAAGTTGGCACCCAACTGACGAGAATCTTGTGTATTCAAATTGGAGAGTATTTACTCATAAATCTCGAGATGGTGGTGACACTTGGGAGGCCGCAGGCGCGGACAATGGTACAGGTCAGAGTCCAACTGACTACTATCAAAGATATGATATTGATAAAGTAACTGGGCACGCTTATCGTGTCGTTACATCCGGTAGTGACAGTCTTTTGCAAAGAGCAACTGACATATTAAGTGCTGGGGCCGTAAGCTGGACTACATTACATACATTTTCTGGTGTGAC
>DDIK01000149.1 GCA_002338505.1 Bacteriovorax sp. UBA1852 | reverse complement strand
CAATCTCGAAGAAGAACTTGTAATGCAGAAGGTTGAGGCTTTGGGCCTTTTGGATCTTTTAGCGCTTGTTCAGGAGGGACATGTTCATGTTTAGCAAGTCCGCTCGATCCAAGTACGATTGCTTGTGGAACAACTGATTCAAATTGTGCAGGAACTGTTACTGGTACACAGTGCTCAGCGGGCTTTTCTTGTAATAGTGGTAGCTGCGATCCAATTGCAGGCTACTGTACAAGTGATGCTGATTGTGGAGTCAGTGAAATTTGTGACCCTGGAAACTCGTGCTTTACTACAAGTTGCTCGGCTGCCAATAAACCAGCAATTTCTCCATTTGGCTGTACAACTGACTTTCAGTGTTGTGAGGCTGGTTGGCAGTGTGACAATACTACGTGTGATGCCCCTGGAACGATTGGAAATTAAATTATGAAAATATTAACAAAAAAATTATTACATTCTAAGTTAGGCTTTTCTCTAGTTGAATTAATGGTTGGAGCAGGACTAATGGGGATTGTCTCTCTTGTTATGATGACGTCCGTTCAAACTACTCAAACAGCGAAGAAGAAAGTTAATCAAGATCAAGTCATTGAAACAGCGACTTTGAAACTTCGACAAGTTCTTAATAAAATTCGTCTGCCAGATACACCTGTTGATGTTCTAACATGTAACGATGTCATTATAAATGCTGGTGCTATACAGCCACCGCCAATAAATGTTTTTTTTCAGGATGCTGATCTTGGAGAGGGTGTCACTATAGATAATATTGCCGCGGCATTTTCTGATGGCGGGGCCGCGGAGAGAAGAACCGTTGATGTTGTTATTACATTTAATGTTCTCAGAGATCGTCAAGTGAGAGAGGTTAGAAGAACTGTTCAGACAATGGTTTCTTTAGATGAAAATAATAATGTAACAAGTTGTCTCAGCTACGACGCTCAAAGAATTAGAGACCCTGCTTATAATGATTCTTGTCGTCTTATATTTAATGACTGTGCCGAGCCTTTACCTGTGGTTAATACATTTAATGATGATCTTGATCTTGCTCTTAGAAATCAAGTATGTGAAGCTTTGGGCTCTGTTTATGATCCCGTGGCTTTAAAGTGTGTTGCAGTAATGGTCGAGAGGCAATTAGAGTCTACAAACATCAAGCTAAATGGTAGTGATGATGACGAAATATGTATTGATGGCGCTAATTGTCGTCAGGTCTTTGATAACACTCCTTGTCCGGCAGGAACTCAGCTAAGAGGAATGGGAATCCCTGGTGAGGGCCCTGGAGATGCTGGAAAGACGTGTGACACAGTTGCTTTTCCAATGAATATTTTGCCTCCACCGGGCACTTGCCCAGAGACTTCAGCGGCGACAGTTAATAACTGTACTCTTCCTCAGACAATGGTCGGTGGCTCAGATGTTGTTGTTAGTGGAATGTGTTCTGGATCTGGTACATGTTCAGCAACTTGTCAGACAGATGGTTCATGGACAGGGGAGTCTGGGGCCTGTGGTGGTACTGTTGATCCTTCTTGGTGTACTTATACTCCTGGACAAGTAAATGGAGCATGTTCTCCTGGAATAATGGTTCAAGATCAAAGTACTCCATCATCGAATAGAGGCCTTCTTCATTGGAGATGTGTTGATAATTCGCTCTCAGCTCCCAACGATAGAGTTGCATGTCGTACGTGTGTTACTGACAAGAATGGCGTGCCCGATGGGTCTGGTGGTTTCGTAGATGTCGTTTCAGGTTCTTGTCAATGTCAGTCTGGAATGACTGGTAGTTGTACAGTGAGTTGTAATACAAGCTGTGGCTGTGCCCATAATGATGTTGCATGTAATAACGCCTGTGATACGGCCAATGGTTGGATTGTTGGTTCTAATACTTGTACCGCTGGATTACCTGATCCGCTTTACTTGTCTCTTGGTTCAGGAACTAGTGCAGTAACCTCGCCAGAGATGACTCTTGTTTGGGATGGAGCTACATCTCAATTTGTTGAAAAAGATGGAAGCTCAATTGCTTCGACATCAAATATTAATATTAATTCTTATATTTCTTTATATGGAGGAGTGCCCCCTTATACCGGGACATGGAATGTCGTGGATTCGACGGGTGATTCAACTTGGCAGATCACAAATACAACAGCAGATCCTTCGACTTCTTTGGTAAATTTTACAGCTAATAATACTACAGGCTTTCTTACGCAACTTGTACCAGATCAGATCCGCGTAGAATTAGAGGTGACTGATAGTAATTCTGATACTGTAAGCTCCTATATGTGGATTCAAGTTAATAGAGAGATTGATTGCTCTGACTATAGTGTTTCGCCCTCTGCTTTATGGGGAGTTGGGCTAACTACTGCCGTAACATCTTGTCGTAACGATTATACGGCTGCAAAGAATGACTGTACTTCTAATGGATGCTTTGTTTATGGTGAAGTTGTCGATGCTGGTATGGCCGGTAGATCCTCGTATGATGACTGTTATAATACTGCAAATGAAGATAAGGAGTTTCAGGTCGATTGTCGGGATACGGCAGGATCTTGTGCTGCCAACACAAGCGCCACCTGGAGTGTTGCATCAAATAACTGCTCACTAGTAGGCTCTTCACAGTCACTTGCCGCCTCTGCTGATGGTGCAATCGTAACAGTGAGTGATGATAACTCAGGAGATGGAAATACCGGTACTGCTTCTTTTCAGTGCGTAGGAACAACATGGCAAGAAATTGATAATGCCACTTATCCTAGCTCTTGTGGCTCTACTTCTTGTGCAAATTCTACAGCAAATAGTTTAAGTTCTATAAATAATGAAACCTTTCCAAACACAGGGTCAACTCTAGATGGCGCAAGCTTAACAGGAAGTTGTCCTGTTGGTTTTTCAGGAACTCCAAGAGTTACATGTTCAGGGGGCAATTTTATAGACATTATAGCTGATCCATGTGTAGCGACCTCTTGTCCTAACTCAGGAGCACCTACACTAACTAACGGATCCTTTTCTTCTACAGGAACAACTGCAAATGGGGCAGATCTAACAGCAAGTTGTGACTCTGGGTATTCAGGATCACCGACAATTACATGTACAGCGGGAAGTTTTGGAGCTGTTTCTGGCTCATGTTCAGCTAGTTCTTGTCCTAACTCAGGAGCACCTTCTGTAACTAACGGATCTTTTTCTTCTGTAGGATCAACTGCAGATGGGGCAAATCTAGCAGGAACTTGTGATTCTGGTTATTCAGGATCACCGACAGTTTCATGTTCAGGGGGAAGCTTTGGAGCTGTTTCTGGCACATGTACTGCGGTTTCGAGCTGTGGCACATATAATAATTATGCTGTTTCTGAAAGTAACTGGTCCGCATGTAATACCGAGTCACAGAATGTTGTTGATAGCTGTAATGCACTAGCTGGCTGCGATGGAGCCGTTCTAGGCTCTGACCCATGTGGAATTACAAGTCCTTCGACCTCAGTAATAGGTTGCTTTTCTGATGCTACATTCTACAGTGGCAATGGATGTGCTGCATGCCCTGCTGGCTTTACCTCTTACGCAGCAGGAGAAACTCTTCCCAATGGTACAACTGGTGCATTTGGAACGGACTGGTGTAATGTGCCTGCAGGTAAGACTTTAGTTAATAGTGAGGCGGAAATAATGTGTTATTTTGGTTTCTTTGGTGATCAGTCCTGGAGAATGCTTGTTCGTTAGATTTAAGAAATTTATTGCATAAATTTCTTACGTAGTTTCAGCATCGGCTCTTCAATTAAGAGATTAGCTAAGTACGAAACTACGTAGATAAAAAGAATAGTGAAAGAAAAGTTTCCAAAGCCTCTAACATTTTCTATGTGAAGATAACTTAGTATGACATCAATCAGATAAAAACTAGGATAGTGAAGAAGGTATATAGGATAGGAGAGTTTCGCAAAATGCTTAATCAGCTTTGAACCTAACTTCTTCATATCAAATTCTTCATGAAAGAGTGGAATTAGTAAAAGAGAAAAGCTAATGGCCATTAATGAAAATGAAAACGCCATTTGAGCTTTCTCATATCTCTGTGCTGAAAATATAAATGAAAATATCAAGAAGATACCACCTAAGAAATAAAATTCCTTCTTATAATTCTTCAAACGTAACCAAAGTTCATTTTTAAAAACTCTAATACTTGCGAGAAAGACTCCGAATAAAAGTCCATCAAGCCTTAAGTGAGTTGGATGATAGATGAGCTTTTTAAAGAGATCATGAGAGGCCTTATAATCTAGTAACTGCATTTGTTCATAGACTTGATCAGCTTTGATGTATCTTAAAGCTGTTATGAAAAGGATAAGAGCAGGCCATATATATACAGACTTTTCTTTCTTTAAAGTCTTAAGAAATAATAGAGAACTTAGAGGAAAGAGTAGATAGAAGTGTTCCTCCACTGCAAGAGACCACGAAACAGAAAAGTTTCCCATTTCTCCAATATAATTTTGAACAAAGAGAATAAGGTTTAGAGGGTTGTATTCTTCTCGCCCCATAATCAGCACGTTCTTTATCCAGTAAAAGAGAATAACTGCGTAGTATAAAGGCATGATTCTAAAAAATCGTTTAATGTAGAAATTCTTAAATGAAGCGCTGCCTTTTCTGTTAATTTCTTTAAACCAGCCTGAGGCAATAAGAAATCCACTTAAGACGAAGAAGAGATCAACCATGCTCCAAAGAGTTCCAAAGAAAACCTCCGTTACTTTAGAGACACCTTCGATTTGATGAATATCATAGTGATAGACCACGATAAGAACTGCTGCGATAGCTCGCATAATATCAAGGCCTAGGTAGTAATTTCTTTGCGTATCTTGAGTCATACTTTCTAATCGGAGCTTTTATGAATTTTAATAGACTAAGTACTTAATTTCTTTGACGAATCCTTCAAATTAAAAAAATGCCTATTGTGCGTAAGTTAAGCGTAAGTTATACTGTCTCTATGTTGCAAGCAAATTGTGGATTATTCAATATTTCAGAAGATCATATTGAAGACTATCAGTCTCTTGATCAACGATTTATTAAGAATAAGTCTTCGACATTCTTTTTTCAAGCTACAGGGGACTCCATGGAGCCCCTGGTTTTTGCTGGAGATATTCTTGTTGTTGATCGCTCTATTAATTCATTCTACGGAAAAATCGCCATCATTTATCTTGAGGGACAATTTCTGTGTAAGAGAATCATAAAGTCACATCGAGGACCGATTTTGAGATCCGAAAATAAACTTCATCGAGATATTCTCATAACTGAAGAAATGGATTTTCTTATGTGGGGAGTGGTCACAAGTCTTGCTAGAGATATAAGGTCTAGCTGATGAAGACAAATCAGGTTGTCGCATTAGTCGATTGCAACGCATTCTTTTGTAGTTGTGAAAGACTCTTTAGGCCTGAGTTAAGAAATCGTCCTGTTGGGGTTCTCTCAAATAATGACGGCTGCTTTATATCAAGAACCAATGAGCTTAAGGCCCTAGGTGTTTCAATGGGAGCACCATACTTTAAAGTTAAAGAACTCTGTCAAAAACACAATGTCGCTGTCTTTTCTTCAAACTTTGCACTCTACACAAATCTTTCTGATCGCGTGATGAGTGTGCTCTCTCGCTTTACCCCGGTTATCGAAGTCTACTCAGTTGATGAGGCATTTCTCGATCTGACAGGTCTTCAGGTCGACTTCAATGAATATGCACGGGAAATCCGAGATACGGTAGAGAGAGAGGTGGGAATTCCTGTAAGCGTTGGCATTGCTCCAACAAAGACTCTTTCAAAATTAGCAAATCACATAGGGAAGAAATCTAAGAAAGCGAAAGGGGCAGTTGTTCTCTTAGAAGAGAGACTTCAAAATATTGCGCTCAAGCAAGTTGAGGTTGAAGATATTTGGGGCGTAGGAAGAAAGAGCGCTGTTAAACTGAGAGGCCTAGGAATTAAAAACGCCTTTGATTTTAAAAGTTATCATAATACCTTTCAAATTCAGAAAATATTTACAAAGCTTGGGAGAATGACTCAGGACGAGTTAAGGGGAATTCCCTGTTATGAGTTATCAGTTTTTGGAGAAAAGAAAAAAGAAATAATGTGTTCACGAAGCTTTGGCAACCCTGTCACAAGCTTAAGAGAGCTTCGAGAATCAATTGCAAACTTTGCTACAAACGCCAGTGAAAAAATGAGAAAGCAAAAGAGCTCATGTGCCGTTATTGAAGTATTTTGTAGAAGTAATCCCTTCTCATTAAATGATGAACAATATGGTGCGAGCTCCTATCAAAAAGTCTTAACACCAACTAATGATACGAGAAAGATTATTAAATATGCTTGGAATGTTCTTGATGAACTCTTTCGTATGGGAATTCTTTATAAGAAAGCAGGAGTTTCACTCTCTTCATTTGAATGTGAAGGAGAACTTCAACCCTCACTCTTTAATCACGATGAAGAGATTAAGGACGACGAGAAGTCTCTACGTCTTATGGAAGTGATTGATAAAATTAATTCTCGAGAAGGTGCAAATACTATACATTCCATGGCCTGTGGAGTTGATAAGAAGGCGTGGGCGATGAAGCGAGAGAAGCTATCTCCTCGTTATTTAACCGGGTGGAATCAGCTACCAGTCGCGAAGTGAAGTATCATTGTAAAAAGTCTTTACACACTTATAAAGAATTCAAAGTAGCTACATAAAATACAAAAATAAGAGATGATAGAAAAAAAGGAGTCTCAGTTGAGGAAAATATTATTTCTAATATTCAGTATTTTTACAGTTAATACTTTTGGCACTGAAAGTTCTATTGATTGCGAAATGATTCGCGATGTTCTTAATAGAGTGGAAAACGTTAGCTCTTTAAGTTTTAAACACGACTGCGTAAAGTTAGATGAGACAGACTTATTTATTCTCTCTTACTCAACTTACGAGCACAGAATTGAAGTGGATTTTGGTGATATCAGTCCTTCAGAAAATAAGTTTTCTGATGAGTATGTTATGTTTGATAAGAGAGTAGTCACTGGCGGATTACAGTATATGAACTTAATTGAAGATAGTATAAACGAAGGCCTTAACAACGAGAGTGCTGTTACCTTTGCTCTTTATAGAACAATTAAGCCAATGAATAAAGACTATCAAGGAATATATATTTTAAAGAAGTTTTTAAAATAACAAAGGATAAGATAATGAAAAAAATACTTATAACGGCATTACTTGCTCTACCTGTTTGGGCCTCAGCAAATATGCAACAAGTTACAGTTAATCTACATGACACCTCAACCTTTTTAAGAGAGAGCGGAACATCAAACTTCGTACATGCAAATAGTGATATGAAAGTTATGGTGAGAGCAAAGCAGAATTTAGATGGAGTTCAAACAGAAAGGGAACAGATAATGAACCATCCGAATTACATGGTCAATCAAGATATGACTTATAGTATAAGTGTACCTTCAAATAAAATGCGAATTATCGATAATACAAATGGTCATCAGGTAGATACTCTTGCAGATGCTAAATACGAAGTTGCCGCAGATTTTTCAAAAATTAACGTAAGACTAAGCAAAGATGAGATTCTTGAAGCTTATGGAGCTCAGTACGAAGAAGAGGCCCTTAGAGCGGCAGGAAAATTAATTGGTGCTGCATCTTTAGGAAAAGCAAACTTTCAAACAAGAATTACAGATCTTAAATGTGAATCAGATCTCGAGACATTAACTTGTAGTTCTGCCTTTGCAGTAAGAATAGTAACAAGAGATTAAAATACTATATCGAAAGAGTCTTCACGACGTCGACCATTTGTGGATCAACGTCAAACTTCTTACCAAGACATTCTGAAAATGGAGCAGCAATAACTTTACCTTCTCTAAATGCCGTAACAATGGCCTTCTTTCCATCTACTAAACTTTTAACAGCAGTATAACCCATTTGACTCGCAAGAAAGCGGTCGTTTGCAGTAGGGTTTCCGCCACGTTGGATATGTCCAAGAATACAGACCCTAGAGTCGATATCAAATTTCTCTAATAGCTCTTTTTGAATAGAGTGAGATAGTCCAACTTTTTCACCTTCGGCGGCAATAATAATTGAAGAGCCTTTTCCTCTTTTAATTCCTCTTTTAATATCTGTCGCAATAGCATCGATATCAACATTATGATCTTTAGTTGGAAAAACAATATTTTCAGCACCTGTGCAAAGGCCTACATGAAGTGCAATGGCAGGAGATTTTCTCCCCATTACTTCAACGATAAATGTTCTATCATGTGAGTGCGCTGTATCTCGAATCTTATCAACTGCTTCAATTGCTGTTTGAACGGCGGTATCAAAACCAATTGAGTAACTCGAGCCTTCGATGTCATTATCAATTGTTCCTGGAATTCCCATTACAGGAGTTCCGTGCTCAGTGTGTAGTGCCAAAGCACCGTTAAATGAGCCATTGCCACCAATTACCACAAGAGCATCAATTCCTTTTCTCTTTAGAATATGAGCGGCTTCAGTTCTAATACTCTCTTCATGAAATTCAGGACAACGTGATGTTTGAAGAATTGTTCCACCATGTTGAAGAATATT
The DNA here is from genome assembly GCA_002338505.1 of Bacteriovorax sp. UBA1852. Taxonomy (GTDB): domain Bacteria; phylum Bdellovibrionota; class Bacteriovoracia; order Bacteriovoracales; family Bacteriovoracaceae; genus Halobacteriovorax_A. The sequence goes on along the minus strand of DDIK01000149.1, from coordinate 8,797 downwards.
TCCAACGCTTGAAGCATCCATCTTTTTAAGGTTACCTTCTAAGAGTCCAGCATAACCGCGTTGAATGCCATAGATTTCAAGATCATTAGCAATGGCAGTTCTTACAACTGATCTAATGGCGCAATTCATTCCGGGGCTATCACCACCGCTACATAGTACTGCTATCGTTTTAATCTTCTTGGTATCAGTCATTATATTGTCCTATTAAGAAAAAATATTCTTACCTTCATAAATCTTAGGTATTTCTATTCCCATAGAATACAGTATTGTCGGGCAAACATCCATGAGGGCATGATCGCCATCGGTAACGTCTATCTTTTGATCTTTTATTGCTTCATTTATAACACAAAAAGGTACAGGGGCCTTCGTATGCGCTGTATGAGGCGTTCCATCTGGATGAACCATTTGATCACTATTACCGTGATCAGCAGTCAGAAAGATCGTATATTCATTTTCAAGTGCATGAGTAATAAGTTTTCTTAGGCAAGTATCAAGGGCCTCAATTGCTTTTATCGCAGCTTCATATTTTCCCGTATGCCCAACCATGTCTGAATTTGCATAATTAACGGTAATAAAGTCATATTGATTATTCATCTCTTCAATGATTTTATCAGTAACTTCAGGAGCACTCATTTGCGGCTTTAAATCATATGTCTCAACTTCTCGAGGAGAAGGAATAACAATATGCTTTTCGCCTTTAAATTCTTTCTTTTCTCCGCCATTAAAGAAGTAAGTGACATGAGGATACTTCTCCGTCTCTGCTATTTTGAGTTGCTTCTTATCTAGCCCCGAAAGGTACTCACTCATTCCACCAGGGACCTTTTCTTTATCAAAGAGAATCGGAAGTTTTACTTCATCAGGAATATAGGGAGTCATACAAAGAAAGTAGGGAGGAATAAAATCTCTATCAAATTCACTAAATTCTGGATCATTAAAAGCGAGGGCCAGCTGAGACGCACGATCTGGTCTGAAGTTTAAAAAGAAAATGCAATCACCTTCTTTTACGGCACTATCTTTATGAAAGAGATTAGGTGAAATGAATTCATCTTGTCTGCCTTTCGCATATTCTTCTTTTAAATAGTCTTCAGGAGACATCTCTCTAACTTGGGCCTTTCCAAGAAACATATCATACGCCGACTTAATCTTTTCCCATCTTCGATCTCTATCCATACCAATCGATCTGCCTTGCATAGATGCAAAGCTAAAGCCCTTTATTGTGGATAACTCCTTAATATATTTTTCACCAACATCTGGAGCAGTATCTCGACCATCCATAAAGGCATGAAAGAATACTTCAATTTCTTCATGAGCATTGAGGGCGTTAATTGTCTCTTTAATATGATCAATATGTGAATGTATTGATCCATCCGACAATAGTCCCATGAGGTGAATTCTCTTTGTATTTTTCTTGGAGACACTTACAAGTTCATTGAGTCCAGTTAGGCTTGAATATTCACCCTTATCAATGACTTCATTAATTCTTACCAGATCTTGGCGCACAGGTCTTCCAGCACCAAGATTCATATGGCCTACTTCAGAATTTCCCATGACGCCTTTTGGAAGTCCGACAGCAACACCACATGAAGTGATAGTCGTGAAAGGGTAGGAGCGAAAGAGCTCATCTAGAAAAGGTTTCTTCGCATCTCTAATAGCATTCTTATTTTCGTTATCATTGATACCGTAACCATCAAGAATTATAAGTAGTGATTTCTTTGCGATGCCTTTAATTGAGGTCATATGATTCTCCCTTTAAAAGCTCTTTTTTACAGTGTTTTTCTAATTTCCTCAAGGCGCGCTATAAGATCATTATTAAGTCTCTTTGCATTAAAAGTACTATACTCTGAATATTTCTTATCAATTTCTGCCATAATAGCTTTTAGTATGACACTTAAGTATTTCTTCTTTTCTGCCTGTGTCTTAGGCCAGTACTCTTTTCCGATATATGCTCTAGTTTTAGCAAAGAGCGAATGGGGTGTGTGATAAAAGTCTTCCCAGTCACCATGATTTGAGAAGCTTCGAGCCTTTAGCATCTCATATTGTCTATCGTTTAAACTGTCATGATAGAGCGCTTCAAAAATATCAGATTTCTGGTTTACGAGATATGTTGCGACAACATCAGCATAGAGTTCACTATAAGCCGTTATAAAGTCTCTCATCTTAATATAATCTAATTGCTTTCTTCTTTCACTCAGATCATTCATTTGATCCTTCGTTCTATTGATCATATTTCCAATATTACCATTGGTGTAAGCAAGAAGGTTCTTTACTCGAAGCTCAGAGATTCTTCGTGAGTAAAGGTTGAAGACCTTAAAGAACTCTCTTTTCTTAAGCTCTTCATTAAAAACGGCATGGCCATATTCATGAGCAAAGATTGAACTGATTTTAAATTGGTTGCCATAAATAGTGTGACCATATTTTCCAGGGAAGATCAGACTCTGAGGAATCGATATATTACCGCCATAGTCAAATGATGCATTTCCCGAGGCACGGTGAATAATAAGTGAAACTTTAGGTGCATAAGGAGCAATGGCTGATATATTTGAAATAATTCTGTCATATTGATGAATCTTATTGCAGCTAATGTATTGCTTCTTACTGCCAAGCTGGACAATATGATGGAAATTGCGAGTCTCCGGGCACTCGTCACTGAGATCTCTCACTTTCTGATTAAATGCCTGAATATTAAGACACAGGGCCATAAGTATAAGTTTTTTCATAGATGGTTATATACTATAAGTTTGGACGCGCCGAGTCTTTTTTGAAAAAAATATAGAATTTTTTTAACCACCTGTTTAACTATTAAACACTTATATGTCTATAAGTACAGGATAGTGCTTATTAATCAGCATGATGCATGTTGGCATGATACTTGTATGTATATAAGCAATTAAAAATAAAATGTTTATGACTGGGAGTGAGTTATGAAAAGAAAAAACCTATTAGCATTAGTATTAACATTAGTATTATCAACATCATTAGTATCTTGTGGAAGTGATGAAGGTGGTGGTGCACCAGCCGTTACAACACCTGCTGCACCAACAACACCTACTGTCACAGGAAATTTGGCCCAAGAAGGAAATTTTCAACCTGCAACCTCGGTAGAGCAGTTTAAGAGCTTTGTTTCATCTGGAGCATTTGCAAAAGCAAATTTTCAGCAGATTCAAAATAATTATAATTTTCCGACAAGTAATCAGACACCAGGTGTCGTTTACGTCCTCAGGAAGTGTGGGCAAACAGAGTCTACATCAAATTTCTTGGGAATTGATTGGACTAGTACTAAAACTTCTTGTGATGATGAGAATTACATCGAGAGAAAAGAATATAGTGACGGAGCTATTGAGTCAGACTTTGGTAACTCAAAACAAGCAATTCAAACAAACCTCTTAAGTGCAATAAATAGTGGTACGAATCACCAACTGACAAAGTCGGGATATGCACTGAATTTTGCAAAAGATGGATATATCTACACAATCGATTTTACAGCACCAATGACAGCAAATCCTGTCTCAAAGGCAAAGATCGAAAATAATATGATTACTGAGTCATGGTCATATAGTGTATGGTACGCAACACAGAAATAGATCAATAAAAATACAATATGTATATGAAAAGCACGGGTATAACACCGTGCTTTTTTATTTTTTTGTCAACTAGAACCTTTTCCGGTTTTTTAGTATAATAAACTTGAATATATATTTAATAAATTTAGTTTAAGGAATTATTATGGCAGTTTACAAATCTGATTTAAAAGACATTTATTTTAATCTCTTTGATTTTTGTGATGTTTCAAAGACCGCAGCCGAATTTGGTTATGGTGAAGATGAACTTAGGGATATTGTTAATCAATTTGATAAGTTTGTTGGAAATGAAATTTACCCAACAAGAATTCCTGGGGATGAAATTGGTGTGAAGCTCGTCGATGGACACGTAAAAGTTCCCGAGTGCTTTCATGCTCTCAATAAAAACTTCTACGAAAATGGTTGGTACGCTCTTGGATATCCAGAAGATATCGGTGGTATGCCAGCTCCACATGCTGTGAAAGTAGCATGCTATTCTTTGGCGATAGGTGCAAACGTTGGTTGGTCGATGTATTACGGCCTTACTCAAGGTGCAATGAATGTTATTCACAAAGTTGGAAACCAAGAGCAGAAAGATCTCTACATTCCAAGAATGATGGAAGGAGCTTGGGGCGGAACGATGTGTCTGACTGAGCCTGGAGCAGGTTCTGATGTTGGAGCTTCAAAGTCTACTGCTAAGCCAACTGATGATGGAAAGTATGAAATCAATGGCGTTAAAATTTTTATTTCAAGTGGAGAAAGTGATCTCTACGAGAATAATATCCACCTTGTCCTTGCAAGAACTCCTGGTTCACCAGAAGGTACTAAAGGTCTCTCTCTATTTATTGTCCCAAGATTTAGAATTAAAGAAGATGGATCAACGGGTGATTATAATGGAGTGAAGTGTACGAAGATTGAGGAGAAGATGGGAATCCATGGCTCTGCAACTTGTGAGCTAACTTTTGGTCAAGATGAGAAATGCTATGGTGAGATGATTGGTAAAGAGCACCAAGGTATCATGAATATGTTTATCATGATGAATGAAGCCAGACTTCTTTGTGGTCTTCAAGGTGAGTCACAAGCGAATTTGGCGTTTATGCTCACAGAGCAATACGCTAGAGAAAGAGGTCAATTTGGTACCGAGATTATAAATCTTCCAGATGTAAAAAGAACACTTATTAAAATGAGATCCACTTCTCGAGGCCTTCGAGCACTGGCCCTTTATACGGCAAATCTCTTTGATGCTGCTGATAAAGGAGACAAGGTCGCAGAGGCTGAAATAGCTTTCTTTACTCCAATTTGTAAGGCATTTATGTCAGATGAAGGCTTTAATGTATCAGTTGACGCCGTTCAAGTTCACGGTGGATATGGATACTGTACAGAATATGGAATTGAGCAATTTATTAGAGATACTAAAATTGCTTCAATTTATGAAGGTACAAATGGAATTCAGGCCATCGACTTTGTTATGAGAAAAATTCTCAAGGATAAGGCCCAGACTTTCTTTAAAGTTGGTGAGAAGATGAAGGCTATCATGAATACTGAAGAAGCTAAATCATGGCCACATGAGATTAGCATGATTGGAAAATCCATGGAGATGAGTGAAGAAGTTGTGAAGAAGTTTGGCGAGATGATGGCAAATAAGAATGATGCCGCAGTTCTTGCTCACGCAACTGACTTTATGAATTACTGTGGAAACCTAGTTGTTGCATGGTTACTTCTTGAGCATGCATGTATTGCAAAAAAGAAAATTGATAGTGCTGAGGGTGACTTAAAGAAATATTATCAGTCCAAAATGGATGACTTTAAAGTCTTTTGCCAATATCAACTCACTAGAAATATAGGTCTTGGAAATAGTGTTTTAAATTTCGATGAAGATCTAACGAAGATGTCAGTTTAATTAAACTTTAAGTGAGTAAAAAATGGATTTAGATAATTTAGAAAGTCACATCCGTGCCTTCAATGAAGAGACGCACGGAAGAACTGACTATTATAAGGACGATATTTATATCGTCTTAGAAAATAAGCTCTACGCACCAAAGAGCTTTCTTGAAAAGAAAGTAGAAAACTTTAATATGAATGTCCTTTTAAAGAAAGGATTCATTTTCGATTCTCTTGATCTCATTGGTGATGACAATTTTTCAAAATGGTATGAAAAGCAATTCTCTCGCAAGCTTAAAAGAGTACATGCGAAGAAAACACTCTTTCTTCATGCGCCAGATAATAAAAGTATTTTCGATGCTATTGAGACAGTTAATAAGTGTTATGAAGTTTTAAGAAATCAGAAAATAATCTTTAATGGTAAGAAGCTTCCTGTTCAATTAGGAGAGTGGTACGCCAAGTGTATCTTTGGACTCGTTCAAAAGAGATCAACCTCTCAGCGTGGCTTTGACTTCTTTATCGGTGATAAAAGAGTTGAAGTGAAGGTTGTTTGGGGTGATAAGACTTCCCCTAAAGGTGTGAAGCTTAGAAAGTCACTTGTAGACTTAAGTGATTATGTCATTATCATCTATCTCGCCAGAAACTTTATGATTAGGGAAGTATGCTTTCTCGATTCTGATTTTGTTTTAAGAAAGTTTTCTACTAAGGGTCATACTGTCTTTTTAAAAGATGTTGATATTTCGGGTTACTTCTTTTCAAAGTCAGCCAAGCATAGTGACAAAGTCATAAATGTCAGCGCGCTGATGAAGTATTCGCTTCCAAGTCTAGCGATGAATTTGACGGAAAACTTTAAGAGCGACGGCGACTAACTCTTACTCAATAATATATTCGTAAAGACGACATTCGAGGTCTCCATTGAAAAATGGAGTCTTCTTTGTTGTCTTAAGTCTAATTTCTTTATGAAGGTCATCTTTAATTGCAAAGATATAGGCCCTAGAGCTTTGACACTCATTCTTTAGTGCTTCACCAATATTGTGATAAAGATCCTTGATGTCTTCAGTTTGACCAAGTCTCTTTCCGTAAGGAGGGTTCATAATGATAAAGTCAGCTTTAGGGTAAGAGCTCATTTCTAAGAAGTCTTCACTTGTGAAGTTAACAAATTTGATACTACCAAAAGACTTTCTAAGATGCTTTTTAATGATCTTTATATTGTCGCTATCAATATCGTTACAATGAAACATTCCTTCTTTTATATTATCGAGCTTCTTCCTCGTCTCGCTTAATATGCTCTCTACTTCTTGGTCATACCAATCAAGGAGATTGAGATTTCTAAACCAAATATGACGTGTGAAATCGAAAGGACGTCTAAAGTTCTTAAGATTAATAAAAGTAGGTGCAATATCATTGGCCATCATAATGGCCTCGACAAGAATTGTTCCCGATCCACACATAGGATCAAAGAAGACATCATCTTTTTTAAAATTTGCTTGTTGCAAGAGTGCCGCAGCTAGGTTCTCTCTTAAAGGCGCTTGGTGAGCACTATCACGGTAACCTCTCTTATCAAGAGAGCGTCCACAGAGATCGAGATAGATCATGACTTTGGAGCTCTTTCCCTTTGTCTCAATTCTTTGTAGAAATGAGTGAGTAGGATTCTTTGTATCGACGTCAGATCTCTTTTGATAAACTTCTCTTTGAGTATCAACAAGAGCATCTTTTAGTTTTTGAGAAAGATAAATTGAGTTCTTATACTTATTCTTACTTTCTCGATCAATAAGTGTATTGATCTTAAAAGTATCACTTGCTGTAATATAGTCAGTCCACGGAATTTTCTTCGCTTCGTTGTAGATTTCATCTTCTCTTTTAATGAAGAAATATCCTACTTCCATAAAGACTCGACTGCTAAGTCTTGTGTTAAGAATAAATCCAACTGCAGACTTTATGTCAGTTTTAATCCCAACACCGCCTGTTCTAATAATACCTTCTAGGCCTAGCTCATTTACTTCTTCAAGTAATAGCTCTTCAGTACCTCTTGGACATGAGGCGAAAAATAGTAAGTCATCATTTTGATTAATCATTGATTTGTTCCTTAAAGATCTCAGCTCTAAGCAGAAGTTCCTTATAACTGTCTGCGAGGAGAGGATTTAAATTACCTAACGTAAACCTTTTTATACGCCAGAGGGAAATTGAAAAAAGTCCCCAGATAATAGCTTGATCAAGATTATTCTTCTCTTGGTCGGGAAGCGGTCTAATTTTCTCGTAACCACTTAGATAGGAGTCTATTAAGTTCTTAGAGATTCTTCCTTTTTCAAGACAACATCCTGAAAGGGAGACCCCAAGATCAAATATAAAGTCACCTATACCGCTTTGCTCAAAATCTAATACGGCCTTTATGTGGTTATTGTCAAACAAAGTATTGTCGGAGTAGAGGTCACCGTGAATAATTCCCTTCTCAAAATTATGCGAGAAGTAAGATGTGTCCAGTAAGCGCTCAAAGGAATCTTTAAAGTCTTCGGGGCATGATTCATTTTTCACAAAGTCTCTAATAAACTCAGGAGGAAAGGCTATGTCCTTAGAATCTCGTATATTTGAGAAATCGCCTCTAATGCAATGAAGCTTAGCAAGAGCAGATCCTATTTCAAAGCAGGTATCGTCACTAGGTCCTGGAGGAATGCCCTCTATAAATGGAAAGAGGACACCATAGTAGTCTTTGAATTGATACACGGTTCTCTTATCAAGAGTGAGAATAGGGAAAAGTGAGTACTGGTACTTACATTCATTAAGAAGTTTCAGAACGTTCATTTCTTCAATAACATCATCAATCATCTTATCGTTTGAGACTTTTAAGAGATACCGTGTCTTTTCAGTTCTTAGCTCATAGTTAGAATTTGAGATACCAAGAGATAAGGCCCTAAGCGATAGGATTTCGTCTTCAAAGTAGAGCTTAAAGATCGACTTTGCATCATTAATTTTTATTTTAGTATAATCACCCATAGTGACATTCTATAGTTTTAGAAGCATTCAATGGAGACGTGTAGCGTCAATGCTTGTGCCATAAGTAGACGTTTGCCGATCCTCCAAGTATCATTAGCCCCAATATTATTACTAAATTTAAAGAGAGGAATTTATGAGTTCTACGGACTATAAAGTAAAAGACATCTCCCTAGCAGATTGGGGAAGAAAAGAAATTAACATTGCTGAATCTGAAATGCCGGGTCTTATGGCCCTTCGTACAGAATTTGGTGAGTCTAAGCCACTTAAAGGTGCAAAGATCGCAGGTTGTCTACATATGACAATTCAAACTGCTGTTCTTATAGAAACTCTTGTTGAATTAGGTGCAGAAGTAAGATGGTCTTCATGTA
>DDIK01000029.1 GCA_002338505.1 Bacteriovorax sp. UBA1852 | reverse complement strand
AGTTCCTGCACAATTTGAATCAGTTGTTCCACAAGCAATCGTACTTGGATCGAGCGGACTTGCTAAACATGAACATGTCCCTCCTGAACAAGTGCTAAAAGATCCAAAAGGGCCAAAGCCTGAACCTTCTGCATTACAAGTTCTTGTTCGAGATTGTGAACCAGAATCCGCATCAACGCCTTCTCCGTCACCTGTATCACAGCCAGCTACAGCATTTGTTGGTGTACAGGCATTCGTATCAGTATCTATTTCTGTTCCTTGAACACAAGTGTCTGGTACACAGCTATTTGAACTACAGTGCTCATTAGCTGCACAATGTGTGTTATTAATACATTCAACACATGTTGCAGTTGAACCAGTTCCTAGACACTGAGGAGTTGAGCCACCACAAATATCATGAGAAGCACCATGGAACCCTGTACATTCAGAATTGGGAGATTCAGCACAAGAATAAGAACTCTTACAACATCTTCCCGCTGAACTCTCTCTTGAACAAGTTAAAGATGCATCGCTACAATAATTAAAAGTTGAGCCAGCTGCACTACATGACGCATAAGACCCAGGATTTGTTCCACAGCTATAATTATTTTCACAACAATTAGCAGTGGCAGGACTAGTTTCAGTATAGCCACTATTGCCTTCAGCGCTTCCATTTATTTCACAGAAGTTGGCGCTTCCATCTGCGCCAGTTGAGGTACATTGGGTACTCCAACGTTGATCAACAACTCCAAGTTCATTATTATAAGTATTTCCGCAGCTATCCTCCATAGGATTTCCGCACTGATCCCCTGAGCCCGGTTGATTATTAAACTGAAGCGAACAGCAATTTCCTTCTGATGAAGACCCACCTGTACCGCTAGGTCCAGATCCACCTTCACGACAAACTCCAACTGAGCCATTACAGTAATCTTTATTAGTTCCATAACTTTTTCCAGAAACTAAACTTAGATCAAGACCGCTAGCATCTGGAACTGTATCGTTACCCTCTGGATAATTTGCGAGGTTCGCTATACTTGTAGCATCAAAAATTGCACAAACTCCAGCCGTCACAGAAGAGCTCAGGACCGGTGTCTGACATGTTGTTGCCTGGTTTGCAGATACTAAGTCTGGAGTGGAGTATAGACCAATAGAAAGAGATCTATCGTACTGATTATCTGTTGCAACATTACCTGATGTAACTTCAAAATAATCTTTAAAATCACAATCAAGTCCATAACATGTATAAGTTAAGTAATCTGTTCCAGCACCTTCATCATACTGCCCAGTATCTTCTTCTGTTCCTAAAGTTGAACAAAGGCCTGATAAGGCTGGACGACATGTATTCACGCCGCCATCGCCATCGGCATCACCAAAATCATTTTCAGATGTATCTGCTTGAATAAGATTCGCGCACGAACAATCTGTCGTACAGTGATCCACAGAACTACCTTCAGGCCATGCACCACAGCCAGCAGTTCCGATTACACACCAACCAACAGTTTGACAATTTACTGATCCATCAACATTTATTCCGGAAACAAAGCTAGTTTCTGTTGCCGTTGGCGGTATATTACAAGCATTTTGATCAAAAGTTGTTCTAAATTTATAAACACCTGGAGCATCTTCAAAACCTATCCGATCTGGAGCGACATTAGCTCCTGTCATTGTTCCATTTACAATCATATCTCGACACTGATCAACAGCACCGTCATTGTATGACCCAGCTCCACCATAGAGAACTTCACATGCTTCTTTCTTTACTTTGTCAGCGAAGTAATTATTTCCATTAATTGTACTGAGATCACACCAATAACTTCTTCCTAGAGGGTTTGGATCACCACTCCATGGATCGACGCGGGCATTTGTACCTGATACTCTAAAAGTTCCACCTACTGTTCTACAATTTGCTTCAAACGCTGCTCTTAAGCTATCACTTTCAAAATTCGCACAACCTGCATATCTGACTCCTAGGCCGACTCCTGGAGCAACTGGATCAACAGGATTTTCATAGACATATCTCGCATAAGAAATCTTATTGAGATCAGCCTCTCTTCCACCCGGTAAAGACTTTCTAAATGTGATAACAAGCTGAACCTTAACAAGTCGAGTCTCACTTGCCACTAAAGGAAGAGCAAGAGGATTAAGAGGCTCTGTTTGTTGAATAACATTTTCAATTGTGACATCACCTTCGAGAGCTCCTACTATATTTCGAATTTCATTTGTCGTAATGAGGGGGCCTAATCCTGAACAGCGATCTGCCTGCGAAAGGCTTCTATTAATTTTTCCCATGGCGGCATCAATTATGTGATTCTGCCTTAGAGTTTTATTCTGAGTACTTCCGACATTTGTGAGATTTACAACACCAAGACTAACGATTCCCATTATTGCCATTGCAACCATTATTTCAACAAGCGAAAAGCCTTGTGAGTTTATTATCTGGTGAATGTGCTTGTATCTTGCTTTCATTTTCATCTCATCTTCTCTCTTATACGTTCATCTTTTTTGAGTTTTTTGAGTTAGAGTTTAAGGAGCTGCCCCCATTCGACACCTCACCTTGGCAGTCCAACAAGTACCACTAGCATAGCCCTCATCACCAATAGTTGAGTAGCCACAAGACGTTGCTGTTGCTCTATGGCCAACGGTACCTGAAGTTATTTCAGGAACATTTGGTAATGCTCCTGTAGTACAATCCCACGCTTCACCGCTTGAAAAAACCATCGGCCCAGGGCACGCTGATCCACAAAGTGACATAACTTGCCATGCAGGGACTGGAGTTGCAACATCTTGGCAACTATACGTAACAGTTACTCCATCATCTGTTCTATCACAGTAAGGTGTAGGCGTTCCGCTCACTGAGCATACAACCGAATAAGTGGTGTCATCCGCCTTGCTGTGTGAAGTAGTCTCTCCAACAGCAAGCTTTGCAGTAACGCTACTTATAACTTTGTTTCCTTCAGTAAAGGAGTCAACTTCACATAATCTCGAGGTAGGAGCAGGTCCACATACTGTTCCAACGCTTCCTGAAGACGGAACCGTAAGTGGCGAGCCTGGGCCATAAGGACGACATGTTGTTCCTGGCCCATAATTACAAGTCCAAGCATTAACACTGTCACAGTAGGCTTTACAGCTATTTAAATTAGGTCTGTTATTAGTAGCTAAAGCGTTCGCCGTTTCAATACGAATATTACTATTATAAGACGATACATCCTGACAGGCCGTATTGCTGGCGACACATGAGCCAGATGTTGCCCAAGAACTATTAGAACATGATGCCGTTGGTGAACCTGAGTAACCTGAGTTACAAGTTATCCCAAGACTTTCTCCATGCTCTGTCCATCCAGTGTTGCTCCAACTAGCATTTGAAAAACTTATTGATGGGTCACTATTATCACAGTCTTTTGTCGAACATGTCCCCGCAGTAATACACTGAAAATACTTATCATCACCTGGAGTTGCCGAGGTTTCTGACGATCTAAGAAATTGATTTTCAACATTACAAGATTGACCAGAATAAGGTAATGGAGCCAAGTTAACACTATATGAGCTAGGCTCATCGGCCTTAGGTGAAGAAACACTCGCAGGAATCCAAGTTACTCCTCGTCCAGGAGCAGCTCCAGATCCAGTGAAGCTGAGATCACTTCTACTACAATACTCACCAGTAATTGTAGTCGTTGAACATGTTTCGGGATCACCAGATAATACTTCCCAAGCACCAGTATTAAGACATTCAAAATCCGCATCACCCTGCATGCTTGAGGCACTATCAACAACATTTACAATAGATCCTTGAGAGTAAATAGCAGGGATATTTCCTTGGCAGTTTCCGCTATTCCAAGAAACATTTCCAGAGGCACAAGTAACGCCAGAACCACAAGTACCAGCAATATCATAATTACCAGACGAGCCATTACATGTAACAGATGGTGGGGCACTAGAGTCGTCACAAGCAACAGTTCCACCATAAGGTTGATTGGCATCATCCCAACCAAAAGAACTTGTCACTGTCGCATTTGGGACTGATAAAGTAGAGCGATCACAGCTTCTACCTAGGCGACAAAACTTCCCTGATCTTACTTCACAAGTATAATAATTAGGATTGCCCCCATTCGTTTCACATGTATTACTATTATTATATTCTGTAGAATTTGGCAGTCCACTACAAGCAGACACCGCTGCAGCACATGTTGTCACATCTATATTTTCCCAACTTCCTGTTGCAGAACAGTCTGCAGAACAATTACCTGTCGTACCGCCTCCACATGTTCCTGAAACGCCTAATGACCCCGCACCAGCATCACTAACGGTACAAGATCCAGGCAACGTCTGCCCAGTACAAGATATATCTGGAGGACTTGGATCATTTTCAACAGTACAACCATCTGCTCGAGTACCTGTAAAGTCTGTATCAGTACCATCACAATTAGGACCTACGGCACATATATCGTTACAACTATTTATAATAATTTTTTCATCAGAAGTTGTTGTAACTCCACATCCAGGATACCTACCACGTAAGATCTTACAGGTTGTTCCCATTGCACAGCCATCATTCCAATCATAATCTCGACAAGCATAGGGATCATTATCATTACAGCCAACGGCTCCATTATTATTAGTAGCATATGTTCCGTTATAATCTCCTGGACGCTTCCACGGACTAATCATCGAATGCATATCTGCACCTGCTTCACTACCAGTATTATAACGGTTAGAATCAACAGGATCGTCTAGGGTGACATTATGTACGTTTGTTCCAAATTTGAAATCTTTTTGACACTGACACTGTAAACCCGAGCCCGTGTCGACAATATTGTAAGTTGAAAAAACAGGAAGATTTGAATTAGTAAAAGTAGCATTACAGTCTACTGGATTACATGAAAGTGTTCCATCATCATTAAACCCAGTCGCTACTTCAAGAGCTCCACAACTAAAGTCAGAAATGTCTGTTCTTAATGTTGCGGTGTCATCAAGAACTATTTGATCTCCTGGATTTGCATTAAAAAAGTTAGCCGAATGAATTGGACCATCCACATCGACAAGGTCACAACGTCCATCATTATCTAAATCTTGACCACCAAGAACAGCACAAGCTAACTCCTTCAACTCTGATTTAAAAACACTTGGTTCAAAAGGGTTTTCAAGATTACATGTTCCATCTGGATTTAATGCACCAGCAATTGTTTCATCACAAAATCTATCAATAGCAGACTCTGCTCCAGTCAACTGAAAGGCCATACAAAAGCTTTCAACTGCGGCGCCTTCATCTACATTAGTTACAAAGTCCTGAATATATATATCGTGAGGAACCTGCCTCACTCCACGATCTCTGTTATCAATCGTAAAATTTAATCTCAGTACTCGAACATCAGTTAGCGGTACCCCTCCAGGAATTGGCCCAGCGAGAGGTAAAGGAAGATCAGGTGGTCCCGGCCACGAAACCGTGATCATCGCGCCGCCACCAAGTAATCCAACTTCATCAATTCGATCACCTCTTTCATATCCACCTATTTCATCATAATTATTTGCTCTAGCAGCACTACAAGCATCTCGACTTGCAAGAGCTGTATTAAAGTCTTGAATAACAGCATTCATCATCGTTCTTTCATTTGCAGATTTTCCAGATAATGAAATTATCTTACCAGATTGAGTAAGTAACAAGCCTCCAGATGCGACAAGTGCTGCAACGAACATAGTCATTGCTAAGGCACCACCTTTTGTGTCGCAAAAAGAGCGATTGATGTGTTTAATAAAAGCTAATAATTTAGTCATATAAATACCGGTTATCTTAATAAACGTTAAAAAAGCTTAAACATTGTAAATGTTAACACTAATTCAAAATCTAAAACATAGGGTAAATGTTAAGCCTCTGTAATCATGAAGCATATAGCTATAAACACCTGAATGCTCATGAGTTACATATGCCCAAATTTCAAGTCATCTATGTTTTTATTATTATTTTATGACAAATAAATAAAATTGTTAGCCTTCATAAGATAGCGAATTTTTTTCCTACTTAAAACTATTTGACAGTATCTGAGACAAAGAAATACTTCTGCCTTGATAAAAAGCATAAGAGTCGTCACTTGTTATCATTGTGTAATTACTATTTAAGAGATTTCCACTCAATGTCTTGAAAGTACCATCAGCTGTAACTCTTCCTCCACATAAGCAATCTTCTAGATTGTGAATATTAATGACTCCGCCAAGAGACCAGTAAAGTAGCATTAATGGTAATTCTAAGTATTGAATAGAAGAAGGTTTATACTGGTCTATACATTCATCATCGATACAAATGACAAATCTTCTGGCCTCAACCTTTAAACCAAACTTCCTGGTAATAAAGTTTACTTTCTCCTTAAAAAGTCTAGACCTTTTTCCTAGTCCTACAATTTCAAGGCCTGGGATTCCTCGACTTGAATAACCAAAAGCTTCAGAGATAATAAATTTCTCCCCATCTGGTATTAGTGTCTTAATTTGATTCTGCATATACTCTCCTCTATAGTTCACAAATTGCAAAAGTTAAGAGGCGTACTAAGACTCAATCTGATTAGATTTATTAGAGTAATGGCTTTGGGGTTTCAAAAAGTGAAGATGGAAGATCTGAATTATTCTTCTTAGAAAAATAACACTTTAAAATTGGAGGATAACTTTCAAGTAAAGAAGTATTGATGAGTTCTAAATTTCTTGCATAGAGCTTTTGTAGACCTAGACAACCGACTTTTGAATCAGAACATAATTTCTTAAACTTCTTCGTGCATCTTAATCCCAAATGAACTGTACTGGCAAAATAGCAATTCACTTTCTTGCTGACAGGATCAAACTCAGGATAAGCATAATCTTTAGAAGACTTAAACTTATTATAACAAAAATCTGAAATGAAGAAGCTCTTCCCCATACAATCAATTTTTCTCGATGATTCTTTAGTTATGAGAATAGCGTCTTTCACACCAAAAGAGTCACAAACCTTTGAAAAACTAAAGCTCTCTTTTGAAATTCCAGTTGTTTTAAAAGTATCAATGTCAGCATAAACACAAAGGCGTACAATAAGTACGCCTAAGATGATTTTTAAAAATATATTTCTTGTTGTTATCAACACTTTAAAGATTATCCTGGGAATAGTCCTCTGTATCTCATCGCTCTTTCAAGTCTTCTAAATGCTGCGATAAAAGCGGCTTTCTTCATATCAACTTTGTATTCTTGTGATGCTTCATAAACATTATCAAAAGCATCTCTTAAAATATCATGAAGCTTACTATTGATTTGTCCTAGGTCCCAAAAGAAGTTTTGAAGCCCTTGAACCCACTCAAAGTATGAAACGATAACACCACCAGCATTACAAAGAATATCTGGAATAATAAATGCTCCCTTTTCAGAAAGAATTTCAATCGCTTCTTTAGTTAAAGGACCATTTGCTCCTTCTGCAATCATCTTTGCTTTTACATTTGGAGCATTATCTTTTGTGATAACTCCATCAATTGCAGCTGGAATTAGGATGTCCACATCAAGTGTCAGGAGTTGATCATTTGTAATTTTCTCAATTCCATCCATATCTTTAAGATGCTTTCCTGAGCGCGTCCACTCAATGGCCTTTGCGACATCAATACCGTCTTTATTATAAACTGCACCTGAAACATCAGAGATAGCTACAATCTTTGCGCCCTGATCTCTTAAGTCTTGAGCTGCTGGAATTGCAACCTTACCAAAACCATGAATAGCAACAGTAGTGCTCTTTCCTATCTTCATTCCCATTTTCTTAGCAGCAAAGTTCACACAAAATGCAACACCTTTACCTGTAGCCTCTGCACGCCCTAAAGAGCCCCCAACAGTGATTGGCTTCCCTGTTACAACACCTGGAACTGTGTAACCTTTTAGTTGAGAATAAGTATCCATGAACCATGCCATTGTCTGGCCATCAGTTCCAATATCGGGTGCCGGAACATCAATAGTTGGACCAACCATCATATTAATTTCTGTTGTATATCTTCTTGTAAGGCCTTGAAGCTCTTGTCTTGAAAGGGTCGTTGGATCAACAGAAATACCACCCTTTGCCCCACCAAGTGGTAGACCAACGAGCGCACACTTAAAAGTCATAAGCATCGCAAGACCAGCTGTTTCAGAAAGATCTACTTTTGGATGAAAACGAATACCACCCTTACCTGGCCCAAGAGTCATATTATGTTGAACTCTATATCCTTGAAACGTCTTAACAGTTCCATCATCAAGTCTAATTGGCACAGCAACTTGAAGTGCTCTCTTAGGGTATTTTAATCTTTCCATAATATTTGGGTCGAGGCCCATGATTGAGGCTGATTTTTCGAGTTGCGCGACGGCATCTCTGTATAGTGGACTATCCATTAAACTCACTGTTTTCTCCTAGTAGCAAAATATTTTTCTATTTTACGTCTAGAGAAAAGCCATTGCCAACTGGCTATTTTTTCTTATTTGAAAAATCCTAATTAATAGTTGAATGGAGCGCTGAAACTT
>DDIK01000123.1:704-14337 GCA_002338505.1 Bacteriovorax sp. UBA1852 | reverse complement strand
TAAGTGATAGTCTTTATATACTGTGCGAAAAAAGCCTTGACTAAGGGCCCAATAATATTATAAAAAGCACTCTATCTGTCTTTTGTAATCAGCTTTGTTTACTTCTTAATCCCACTGGAGTTGCGAAGAAATGATTCAAGATATTGTTATTGTTAAACTAGAATTGAGCTTTATTAAAGTTCAAAAATTTTAAAGGTTGGCTTATGTTTACTGAAAAATCATTTGTTCTTAAACCAACTGACGCTGATAAGAAATGGCACCTTATCGATGCGACAGACAAGGTTGTGGGAAGACTAGCGACAGAGATCGCTAACGTTTTAAGAGGAAAGAACAACCCTCAATATACTCCTCATACAGATTCTGGGGATTTTATTGTTGTTGTTAATGCTGAGAAAGTTAAATTTACTGGTAGAAAATTAGATCAGAAAATTTATTACAAGCACTCAGGATATGTTGGAGGTCTTAAAGAGAGAACTGCTAGAGAGCAGCTTGAAAGAAGACCAGAATTAATTATTATGAACGCAGTTAAGGGTATGCTACCAAAGAGTTCTCTTGGTAGAAAACAATTAACTAAACTCAAGGTTTTCGCTGGTGAGAAGCATGATCATGCAGCTCAAAACCCTGTAGAATACAAATTCTAATTTAAAGAGGTTAAAGATGGCTACGAAAGGTAAAACTTGGGATGCAAACGCAGTAGGTAGAAGAAAGTCTTCTGTTGCAAGAATTTACATGGCTGCTGGCTCAGGTAAATGTATTGTAAACAATAGAGACATTAAAGAATACTTCCCAAAAGGGACTGACAGATACGTTGTGAACCAACCGTTAAACTTATTAAAGGTTGCAGATCAGTATGATCTTAAGATCAATGTATGTGGCGGTGGTACAACAGGTCAAGCTGGTGCAACTAGACTAGGTATTGCAAGAGCATTACTAAAAATTGACCCTTCTCTTAGAGGAGAGTTAAAAGCAGCAGGATTCCTTACTAGGGATTCAAGAAAAGTTGAAAGAAAGAAGCCTGGTTTAAAGGGCGCGAGAGCAAAGTACCAGTTCTCAAAACGTTAATTTTTATTTTAAATTTTCGATACAAATGGCCCGCATCTATTGCGGGCTTTTTTGTGTCTAGCCTTAAAGCGTAGATTGTTAGTAATATTTTTGATAGAAGACTAGCATGGACCATATTGAAATAAAGAATTGTAATACCAACAACTTAAAGAATGTCTCAGTGAGTATTCCAATGGGAAAGCTTACTTGTTTTAGTGGTCCCTCAGGTTCGGGAAAGTCATCAATCGTTTTTCATACACTTGCGAATGAGTCAAAGAGGCGATTCTTAAATTCGCTTCCGTCTGAAGTTACATTTTTTGATAAAATTCCACAGAGTGCAGATGTCGATGCCATCGAACCTGTCTTACCAGTGTGGACCCTAGCTCAGAATAATCCAATTGTAGGCTCAAGACTAAATCTTATGGATCAGTTGGAGCTAACCACTGATATCGCAAAGCTTTACTTTGATATGGAAAGTTCAAAGTGTCTTATTCACCATAGGGAATTTGAAGACCCTTTTGATGCTTTTAGGCTCTCACTTGAAAAAGAGAGTTGTGATGATGATGAAGTTATCCATATTCTTATTGATCGTGAGACTTATAAAGAAAAAATAAGGGTACTTCCAAGCAGAACAATGAACTTTGAGGAAGATATTCACTCATTTATTGAAAAAGATAATTTCTATGAAATTATAAGAGTAAAAAAGAAAGGACTTAAGACACTTAAAAAGAAAATGTCTGATTATAGTTTTATTCAAAGTGAAGAACTTTCGATGTTGGTCTATTTCTCTAAGAGTCAATCTCAGCGATTCTTTACTTTTTCAAGTTCTAAGGTTTGTCGTTTATGTGAGGCCAGCGGCTTAAGAAGTGCCAAGTCGCTAGATGAATTACTTCCTTTTAATGGTGTAGGTGCCTGCTCTAATTGCAAAGGCTACGGATCTACTCTTGAGTATTCAGAATCTAAACTTGTGAAGTTTCCACAACGTTCAGTAAGTGAAGGAGCAATAACGATCTTAAATTATAGTAAGTTCTCTCATTACTTACCAAGTTTTCTAAGGGAACTTAAAAAGAAGAAAGTCTGTGTTGATAGTCCGTATAATGAAGTGAGAGATGATGTCTTTCCTCTACTCATGGATGGCGTTGGATCTTTTCCAGGAGTAGATACACTGCTCGCAGGTCTTGAAGAAAAGAGATATAAGAGAAGTGTTCGAATCTATCTTCGCTCTATTCAGGTTGAAAGAAAGTGCTCAGAATGTTTAGGAACGAGACTCGGCTTAAGTGCGAGACAACATACTTTTGAAGATATTTCCCACGGTGAACTCATCAGTCTAAGAGCAGTAGATGTTTTAGAGATATTTAAAAATATAAGTACTAAATCTTTTGCTGTAAAAAAAATCATTCGTAAGTTAGAGATTGCTTTAGATTTAGGACTGGGAGACTATGAGCTTAATACAAAGCTTAAGTCTTTAGAAACCAATGAATATCAAAAATCACTTCTTGCTCGTTATTTTTCATATGAAAGTAGTGGTTCGCTCTTTGTTCTCGATGAACCTAGTCTGGGACTTGACCCAAAAGAGCAAAAGGTATTAGCAAAATACTTAAAGAAGTTAACCCCTCATAATACAGTTGTTATTGTAGATCACTCAGATGAACTTAAGAAAAATTCAGATCTTATTGTTGAAATGGGACCCGGGGCGGGACACCTTGGAGGACAGATTACTTATCAAGGTAAGTTTAAGAAAAAAGCCACAAAGAAACAGAGTTTATCTATATCGAAAAAGAAGAAAAAATTTTTCAAAGTTACAAATATAAAGTTTGAAGATCAAAAGATTAAAGAATTAAAATTTGCGGCCAATGATATTAGTGTTGTTACTGGTCCAAAGGAGTCGTTCTGCAAAAAAGTTGTCAATGATGTTGTGGCCAGCGCTTTAAGTGAAAAAATCTTCGAAGAGAAAAGAAACTTCGATATTGATTATAGTGTTTCTAAAATGACAGGTGTACCTGATTTTGACGATATCATTATATACACGATGAAGGTTGATCGTGCATCGGGGCGCTCAACAGTAGGAACGATGCTCGGGTTAACTCCTGAAGTCAGAAAGTACTACTCGAACCTTCCAATCTCAAAGAATATGGGTCTTGAAAAAGGTCACTTCTCTCCGAACTCTGAGCTTGGTAAATGTAAGGTTTGTGAAGGGAAAGGTCGTATCGAAGTCGATATGCAGTTTATGGAAGATATAAATTTAAAGTGCGATGAATGTGAAGGAATGAAGCTAAATAAGTTCTACGCAACTATTTCTGATGGAAAATATTCAGTTCATGAAGCTTACAATACTCCCATTTCTGAATTGTTTGAACATATTCCACGAACACCTAAGGTAAATAGAATTCTGGAATACTTACGAATTCTTAATCTCGATTATCTGAATCTTGATCGCTCACTTCCTTCATTGTCTGGTGGAGAGAGGCTTAGGATTAAGTTTCTTAATTCATTACTTAAAAAGCTCAATAATTCATTGTTAGTATTTTCAAATATCTCTTATGGACTATCAGAGACAGAACTCTTTAAGATTATGGACTTTTTAGAGGAGTTAATTCAATCCTCTAATACGATTATTTTGATCGATAATCACCCAATTTTTAAAGACTTACACCAAGTGAAGATTAACTGATCTTTTGACTAAAGTATTTGACCGATTGTTCCGATCAAGTATTGGTGAAACACATACTCCTAAACATCATAATTCTTCTTTCTTTTCAGGCATTTGGGGCCAGGCTGAAGCCTATGAACTTTGAGCGCCAGTTAAAAAGAGCCGCAGGAGTGATGCACGGAACTTATCTCGGGCAAAATGTTAAGAAATCAAAGGATGGTCATATCTTGACCGAAGCTAGTTTCATTATCAAAAAAAGTGTTGGTGTGGATGAGAGGTCAATCATCAATCGAAAGTACTTCAAAGTTTATTACGATGGTGGAAAGTGGAATGGTGTGAACTATCAAAATGCTAATGCACCAAGTTTTGAAGCTGGAAAAGATTATGTCCTAGTTGTGAAGCAGACTACGTCAGGCTTTAAGCTTGCTGATGATAAATTGAGTGTCTATAGCGTAGAAAGAGATGGAACGGAGACTGTCGTTGTATCACAAGCATTTCCTGAGCATAAAGACATCGGAGTTACAAAGATTGATCAATTCGATGTTTGGGTAAAAATAGCATATGGAGATTATTTACAAGAGATACAAGGTGATAAATACATTTTTAAACCCTCAAGAAGAAAGACTAGAGCACCTGCGTCTCTATCTGAAACATCTGAAAAGAACACAAAAACAAATATTCACATTCTCTGGTACGTGCTAATTCTTGGAGTCATTGGCGCACTACGTATACGTTCAAGAAAGTCTTCTTAACATAAGTACAAAATTCTAAAAATAGTTCTATTTTCGTATTTAATTTACTAGAATTAAAGCGAAACCATGGAAGGACGAAAAATGATAAAGTGTATAAAAGTCTTAGTTATTTCTATACTGCCACTCTTTGTTTCAATGAGCTTTTCTCAAGATCTTATGTCTGAGCGAATTAGAAAAGTTGTTGGAAAGAAAAGGGCCGTATATTTCACGAAAGGTATATTTTACAGCACAACTAATAAGGTAAGTTCTACACTCAAGGCAGTGAGGCATAGTTATGTTGCAGCCAGAGGTTATGAGAGAATTGTATTCGATTTTAACACAACACAGACTCCAAAAATCTACGGTTATTTTTCAGATGACATGAAAAAGATATATATCGACTTTTTTGATGCAAGCTTAGGTGGATCAATTGGATCCTTTGGTAATTCAAAGTTTGTTGATAAAATAGATTTTTATCCTGTTGGTGATGAATCATTGTCGACGGAAATAAAACTTAAGAAAGAATCATCAATTGATGTCTTCTATTTAGAAAAACCTGGTCGATTAGTTATCGATATTAAGGGTTAAAAAAGGATTTTTATGAATGAAATGAATGGTGAATATAGTGTTCAAGTAACGGAGGCCGTTGAGGAATCTCAATTACCTGAAGAGGTTGTTGTAATTCCAATAATGAATAGCCCTATCTTTCCAGGAATGATTGCGCCAATTATTCTAACGGAAGATAAGTTCACACCTGACTTAGATCAAAACCTTATCAAAAGTGGTTATCTTGCTTTAAATCTTGTTAAAAATGATCTCAAGAATGAAGAGGGTGAGATTGATCCAGATGAGCAAATTGATCTTGAAAATAGAGAAATTAGATCTGGAGATATTTATAAAGTAGGTGTTCTTTGTAAGGTCGTTAAGAGACTTAAGCTTCCAGATGGGTCTGTAAATATCTTAGTTCATGGAATTAAGAGATATAGAATCTCTAAGTTTCTAGAAGAGTCTCCACTTATAAAAGTAAAGTATGAAGTCTTTGACGATATTATCGAAGAAGATGAAGAACTTGATGCGTATACGAGATCAATTATCAATCAAGTTAAAAAACTAAGTGAAGTAAATACTTATTTCAATGAAGAAATGAAGCTTGCAATGATGAATTCACCATCACCAGGTGCTCTTGCTGACCTTGTGGCCTTTGCTCTTTCTCTTGATATCCCTGAAGCTCAAGACTTTCTTGAAACTCTGATGGTTAAAAAGAGATTTGGAAAGTTACTTGTTTATCTACGTCGAGAAAAAGACGTCGCTGATATTCAAAAGAAAATTTCAGATGAAGTTAATGATAAGGTCAATAAGTATCAAAGAGAGTATTTCTTAAGAGAGCAGCTTAAGGTAATCAGAGCTGAGCTAGGGATGGACGAGGATGATAAAACTCGTGACATTGGAAAAATCAGAGAGAAGATTGAAGAAGTTAATCTTCCTGAAGATGTTATGGAGTCAGTTAATGAGGAATTAGAGAGACTAGATGTCATACCTGATTCATCACCTGAGTATAATATTACAAGAACATATCTCAATTGGATTGTTGACCTTCCATGGTCAAAGTCTACTGAAGATGTTGTTGATATGGTGAAGGCCAGTAAAATTTTAGAGAAAGATCACTATGGACTTGAGAAGGCTAAAGAAAGAATTATGGAGTTCTTGGCCGTTAGAAAACTTAAGCCAAAGTATGATGGAACAATTCTATGTCTTGCAGGTCCTCCTGGTGTTGGTAAAACTTCAATGGGAAAAAGTATTGCGGAATCTCTTGGAAGAAAATTTTATAGATTCTCTCTCGGTGGTATGAGAGACGAAGCAGAAATTAAAGGACATCGTAGAACTTATGTTGGAGCGATGCCAGGAAGAATAATTCAAGCTCTTAAGAGAG
This sequence comes from Bacteriovorax sp. UBA1852, assembly GCA_002338505.1. Lineage (GTDB taxonomy): Bacteria > Bdellovibrionota > Bacteriovoracia > Bacteriovoracales > Bacteriovoracaceae > Halobacteriovorax_A. The sequence goes on along the minus strand of DDIK01000123.1, from coordinate 7,985 downwards.
TTGAAGTTAATAACCCGGTTATCATGCTTGATGAAATCGATAAACTCGGTCAGTCATATCAAGGTGATCCAGCGTCTGCTCTTCTTGAAGTACTAGACCCAGAACAAAATAATAGTTTTATTGATCACTACTTAGATGTTCCTTTTGATTTATCAAAAGTTCTTTTTATTGCAACAGCAAATTACATCGCAGATATTCCAGAGCCACTACTAGATAGAATGGAAGTTATCGAGCTGAGTGGTTATTCGATGGAAGAGAAAGTATCAATTGCAAGTAAATGGGTTATTCCAAGACAAATTGATAAGCATGGATTAGATAAGAAAGATATTTCACTATCTAAAGCAGTTCTTAAAAAGCTGATTGAAGATTACGCAAGAGAACCTGGTGTTCGTATTATGGAGCAAATGGTTGCAAAGCTTTGTAGGAGAGCAGCTCTTGAAAAAGTAACAGCTAAGAGAAGAAAATTATTTTCTCCAAAAGCAACTGACCTTGAAAAGTACTTAGGTATTCCGCGCTTTCAAAGTGAGAAAGCTATTAAGGATCTTGTGCCTGGTATGACAACTGGTCTTGCATGGACTTCATATGGTGGAGAAATTCTCTACATCGAAACGATGAAGCTTCAAGGAAAGGGATTTAAGTGTACAGGTCAAATTGGTGATGTCATGAGTGAGTCTGCCAATATTGCATACAGCTTTGTGAAGCAAATTCTTCAAGAAGAAATGTTTGAGGCCGTTGCAAAAGGAAATGCAAAGTCAAAGCTTAAGGCCAAGGTAAAAGAAATGGAAGAGACCGATGAGTCACTTGATTTCTTATCTGAACATGAAGTTCACCTTCACTTACCAGCTGGTGCAACACCTAAAGATGGTCCAAGTGCGGGGATAACAATGGCGCTTGCGCTTTATTCTCTAGCTCATGGAGTGAAGATTAAGAGTAATCTTGCAATGACCGGAGAGTTATCTTTAACTGGAAAGGTTCTTCCAGTTGGAGGAATCAAGGAAAAAGTTCTTGCAGCGAAGAGAGCTGGAATTACAAATATCATTCTCCCAATAGATAACGAAAAAGATCTTAAGGAAGTGCCAGATAGGCATAAGAGAGGAATGAAGTTCTTCCCTGTTGCTGAGTTTGAGCAGGTTCTAAAAGTAGCAATGCCAAGAAGAAAGAGATAGTTAATATAGGAAAGCCCCAGTTTGGGGCTTTTTTTATTTCGAACTCAGTGACTTTTCTAAAAATAATTTCAGTAGCTTCTTCTCATTATCATTTAATCTAATCATATGGTTTCTCATTGTTGGATGAGAGTTCTCTTTCTTTCTAAAAAGCATGTAACTATCAGTTTCAACGAAGAGCTTTCTCTTGTAATTATTACTTTCAAAAATAAGTAGCTTCTCTCCAGTGTATTCATCTACTCCGTTGGCACCCAATGCGTAGTGCTCAATGACCTCATCAATCGTCTGAAATGCACCAGAATGAAAATAAGGAGCGCTAAACTTAACATTTCTAAGCATAGGTGTTTTAAACTTATATCGATCGGAGTCTTTCTTTGTCGTATAAAAGAGGCCCTCATCATTATGTCTAATATCTTTACCTGGACCTACTTGAGGCGAGACAACGTTATGAAATGTATCTCCTCCAAGAAGAGCTCCACTATGGCATTGAGCACACTTTCCCTTTGTCGAAAATATAATAGCGGCCATCTTCTCATCTCGACTTAAGGCATTTCTGTTTCCAGATAAGTAGTTGTCCCAAGGCGTGTCGTAAACTGCAAATTCATGTTTTTGAAAATGAGCTAAGGCTTTTCCAAAATGGCCAATATTATATCTTTGTGCCTTAGGAAATGCTTTTGCAAACAACTCTTGGTATTTAGCGTCTTTGAGCAATCGCTTGATTATTATATCCCATACTTCTTTATTACTCTTTGCATCTGCAATTGGATTTGAGCCTGGTTGTCCTCTCATTTCACTATGGCTAGTGGGTGGAAAAAGAGCTTGGGCAGCAAGAGCTGAGTCTAGCTGATCTGTAATCTCATAATATTCAGGCCATTCTCCATTGAGTCCAGGCTCCGGTGTTTGAAACTCTAGAAATCTTTTCTTGTAACTAACTCTTCCATCCCAAAACATAGACTCTAAGTCTTCATGACCTATATTAAAAAGAGCAGGAGAATTCCTTGGTATAATTTGTTTTTCATTTGAACTAGTTCTTTGGAGGCTGTCACCTTTTCCGCCTTCTCCAATTGGTAGAGGGAGAAGATCTCCAGTTCCTGAGCGTGGGTCATGGCATGTTTTACAGCTAATATTATTGTTACCAGAAATTTTAGTTTCTGAAAAAAGCTCTCTTCCTAATTCAAATAATTCTTTCCTTAGGCCTGTGGGTTTTTGAACAGGCTTATAGTTAAACTTTTCAATATAGAACTTTAGTTCTTTATCAAGTTTTGAAGCTTTGATATTTAAAGAGATCATTAGGGTCAGAATAATTAGAGTATACTTCATAGATATCCTAAGATTTAGTTTGAGTGGTAATATTACTAATTTATTGTGAGCTTGTAACTCATGATATTTATCAAATTTTCATACTTTGTTGAAGTTTAGGCATAAAAAAAGGCTCTTATAAAAGAGCCTTCTTTGTAATTATAAAATTTAAAAAATAATTAAAATTCGTCTGATTCGTACTCTTCAGCTGGAGCATGCTTAATTTTGTCAGCAGCGATCTCTCTTAAAGCAGTAACAATTTCTTTATTCTTACTTTTAACAAGTGGATCTCTTCCATCTCTTAATTGCTTAACTCTCTTTGCTGTTAAGTGTACGAGTTCGTATCTGTTTTCAACTTTTTCAAGACAGTCTTCAATTGTGATTCTAGCCATTGATGCACTCCGTATAGAATAATATATAAAAGACTTTTATAGGTTAGAAAAATTTAAATGTCAAAGGGAGGAAGCTTTTAATTACAAGGATTTTGAGCTTAAACTCTCTGGTCTCCCTTGCAGTTAAAGCTTTGGAGGTGTTTAGTGAATAAAGTATATGTACTTTCCTATATATCAAAGAAGTCTTTTGTTGATCATGCTGCGGGGCGCTCGTTCTCTGTACCGATCAGTGGATTTTACCGCGGTCATAAGGTTGCTGAATGTGTAATATGTGAGGTTTGCAAGAATGTCGAAATTACAGATCTTAATTACGATAAAATTGCTATTATGAAGATAACGCTTTTATCTATTGAAAAAAATAAAATTCTTGGTAGATTAAGTGAGTTAAACTTTTTTTAATTAGGCATTTATGAGTAAAGATATAGGAATAAGCGTTGAAGAGCTAGTCTTAGAGGAAAGAGAATTTCTTCATGAGGTAAGTAACCATACCAGTATTGCACATGGGATGATTAATATAGTTCTAAAGAAGATGAAGGCCGGTCAGGAGATCGATGAGAAGCTCCTCTCTAAGCAACAAAAGGCTATTGATGCTCTTAATAAGCAAATGAGGCTAATGAAAGATCGTAGAAATTTGCTGCATACACGGTCTTAGTTGGTACTAACCTTTATGACATCACCAATCATGAAGTTTCTAACATCAAGAACAGGTGTTTCATCTCCATCTTTGAAGTTTTTAATAATTGCAATTGATGCCTCTTCGTCCTGATGAATTATTTTTAGCTCACCAATCTTAACATTGTAGTCATATCTCTTCTTTGTTTCGTAAGGATCCGACTGTGTGATGGTTCTGTAAACATCAAGAACAGATCCTATTCTCGTGCCTTGGTTCTTACCGATATTAACGTAGTAATTCTTTTTCGGACTAGTGCCATCACCCATGGGAACTTCTTGCATTACGCTGTATATGAGGAAGTTCGAGGCGTTTACCGTATGAAGCTGAGACAGCATCATAATTAAAATGATTCTCTTTAGAAGAGTCATAAGTTTTCCTTTGTTGCAGTGGGATGATGTCTACGCTTTGACACAATCCTTACTTTCTTTATCGACAGAGGAAAACATTTCTTTTGACTGATCTAATTTGTACCCTGATCATCAGGCAAAAATTGCCGCTACTTACCTAATCTAAGGTACTTAACCTTGTTTGACATGAGGTCGCTGTACCTAAAGTTCTTGAGTCTATTGCTGATAGCGTAGTAATCTCTCTCGTACAATAGGAGTGCCCAAGGCATTTCTCTTTGCACTATATTCTCCATACGCTTCATGAGAAGGAACTTTTCATTAGTATTTGCCATTTTTTTTACTTCTTCGAACATCTTGTCGAATTCAGGATTCGAATAGCTGCTTGCATTAGGGCCGGGCGCAATATTTTTTGTTGTCAGTAGTTGTAGTACATTTTCGGCATCTGGGTAGTCCAGTGACCATCCGTCTAACCAAAGCTGTAATTTACCTTCGCGTGCTTTTTTAAGATAGCTTGGGAAGGTGTTGAGTTGAGTTTTTAAATTTACTCCGATTTTAAGTAATTGATTTTTAAAAAACTCTGCTCTTTGTCTTTGTGTTGTTGAGGAGCCCCTTGTGTCGTAGGTGAGTGTTGGTAGACCTTTGCCATTAGGATAACCAGCTTTTGCAAGGTACTCTTTTGCCTTTTCGATATTGTATTCGAATGGAACATCCACGGTTGGATCATATCCCGGTATTCCTGGAGGAAATATTGAGTTTGCCTTTAGGCCTACATTATTTGTAAATGTTTGAATATATTTCCTAACATCAATTGCATGTGCAATTGCTTTTCGGAGATTCAAATTTTGACCAAGAATTGCGTCTTTCATATTAAACCCAATCCACCAAAAAGTTAGAGTTGAGAAAACTTCGACATGAATATTTTTGTCTTTAAACTCATTTTTAAGTTTTCCACTTTCGTTAATAACTGTTGAGAAATTATCTTTAGGGACTCTAAGGAAATCTAAGTTACCAGAAAGAAACTGGAGCCATCTTGTTTGTGCTTCTTTGTTAATATGGAAGATGACCTTGTCGACAAATGGTATTTTCTTTCCAGCGTCTGCCACAAGCTTTCTGGCATGTGAAACTCTGTCTCCGTTGCCTGGATAGAAAGCCTTATGATAATTTTCAAATTTTGAAAGAATCACCTTTGAGCCTCTTGTCCATTGATCAAGCTTATAGGCACCAGTTCCGATCATAACAGAATTTAAGTTATGCTTGTAGTACTCAACTGACTCTAATGGAAGTGGGGATGTGAAGCTCATTGCTAATGCATTGACCATCTGTGGATATGGTTCGCTAAGTTCAATTATGAGCGTGTGGTCATTTGGCGCTGTAATTCCCTCAATGTTTGTACTCTTAAACTTCTCAAAGTCATTACCTACAACTTCTCTAAACTTGTTGATGCCTTTAATTCTTCCATCGAATAACCACCAGCCATTACTGTTAGTAGACTTGAAGGCCAGTCTCTTTATTTGTGTGATAAAGTCTTGAGCTTTTACAAATCTCTTCTTCCCTTTGAAAGATGCATCATCATGGTATTGGATGCCTTCTTTAATCTGAATGATATATTTTTTCCCGTTATTTTCAACTTTCGGCATACTCTTTGCGAGTAGCGGTATTAATCTGTATGGTCTTTGCAGATAGTGGTATTCAAATAACTGCTCATATCCTTGGTATACGACGCTCGCAGATACCGAGTCATATGAATTGGCTGGATCAAGTGTTGATATTTGTCCTGATAAAGGAAAGTTTATGGTTGAGTCTTTTAGGCTCTTGTCTCTAGTACAAGAGACTACAAGAAGAACTAGTGTAGTAAGGGTGATTTTAAAAGAGGTTGTCCTCGTCCACTTCATCATTTTGTCTCCTGATTTTCTTTTCAATCTCTTTGCTTGCTATGCTTAAGTCATGCCCTTTAGAGATAAGATAGCGTAGCAGTTTTTTTCTGAAATTGAAATCAACGAGCTCTTCTGGTGAGATGTGGCGTGTTTTCTTTTCAATGAGATATTGAATTTGTGTTGTGGGAGTAGTTTGGTACTCATTGAGTATATTTGTAATAAAATCCATATCGACTTCGACATACTCTTCTCGTAGTTTTCTCTGTATAGACTGAGGAGAGTAGCCTTTGTGCATAAAGCCTTTTACTCTAGCTTCTGCGTAATAATCTTCGCGGAGATATTTTTTATCGATTAGTTCTTCAGTAACTTCTGTGACGACTGTCGAGTTGTAGCCTCTGTCGCGAAGCTTTTTTTGAATTTTATATACGGAATAGTCGCGCCTTGTGAGAATTCTTATCGCGTAGAAGTAAGCCTTCTTGTGGTCTTCGTTTGTTTCTAATTTTTCTTGATCAAAATTAATAAAAACCTCAAAAAAATGCGCCCTTGATCAAAGAATCTTATATTCATAAGAATTCCACTGAAAGGGCGCTAGTCTAGTGAGCAATTGCTCAACTAGTTATTGAACATTTTTCTTTGTCTTCTTAGTTTTCTTCGTTGTTTCAGCTTTTGCAGGGGTTGCTTCATCAAGAATTTCACCAGTTGTCTCATCAACGACTGAGTCGTCTTTAATAAGACCGTTTGCGATAAGAACTTTCGTTTTAATTTCTTCCGCGATTTCAGGGTTATCTTTCAAGAATATTTTCGAATTCTCTCTACCTTGACCAATTTTTGCATCTTGGTAAGAGAACCAAGCACCAGCTTTATCAACAATCTTATTTGCTACGGCCATATCGAGAAGATCACCTTCTTTAGAAATACCTGCGCCATACATAATGTCGAATTCTACAATTTTGAATGGAGGAGCAACTTTATTTTTAACAACTTTAATCTTCGTTCTGTTTCCAACAACCTCGTCGCCATTCTTGATAGCTCCGATTCTTCTAATATCTAATCTGACAGAAGAGTAGAATTTAAGTGCGTTACCACCTGTTGTTGTTTCTGGGTTTCCAAACATAACACCAATTTTCATTCTCAACTGGTTAATAAAGATAACAGTTGTATTTGATCTAGAAATCGACCCTGTTAACTTTCTCAGTGCTTGTGACATAAGTCTAGCTTGAAGACCCATATGTGAATCACCCATGTCACCTTCAAGTTCAGCTCTTGGTGTAAGAGCGGCTACAGAGTCAACGATAAGGAGATCAACTGCCCCAGATCTAACAAGCATATCTGTTATTTCTAGTGCTTGTTCACCACTATCTGGTTGAGAGATAAGTGTGTTGGGTATATCGACACCAAGTTTTTGAGCATATTGTGTATCAAGTGCATGTTCTGCATCAACGAAGGCAACAGTTCCACCTTGTTTTTGACATTCAGCTGCAATGTGAAGGGTAAGAGTTGTTTTACCAGATGACTCTGGTCCATAAACTTCAA
>DDIK01000123.1:0-510 GCA_002338505.1 Bacteriovorax sp. UBA1852 | reverse complement strand
ATGACTCTGGTCCATAAACTTCAATGATTCTTCCTTTTGGAATACCACCTACGCCCAAGGCAAGATCCACACCTAGGCATCCTGTTGGAATTGAAGGTATTTTTTCAGTGCTTGATTGAGTATCAAGCTTCATGATTGCGCCTTTTCCAAATTGTTTTTCAATAGCAGATACAGCTAGATCGAGTGCTTTTACTTTGTTTGCGTCAGTTGTTGTGGCCATTAAGTCTCTCCTTATAATGTTCGTAAACTTATCATTCAGTTTGTTTTGTTACTAGTGCAATATGGTCAGATATTTGTAATTCTAAACATTTGTATACATAGAGCACGTCGTCATGTATTTTCAAATTTTGAAAAGCTATGGATCTATTTTTAGCGTAAGTTTTGCGTAAGTCAAGACAAAAAATCTATCAGCTTAAAAGTAAGAATTGTTGATATTCCGGCTAGAATTCCGGCAACGATATCGTCAAGAAGTGTGCCTGCTGCTGAGGCTTGTTTGTCAAAATAAGAGAC